>CABXTN010000012.1 GCA_902515185.1 uncultured Pelagibacteraceae bacterium
AAACTGCTATAGCACCAACGGCATCTATTTCTATAATTTGTGGTGGTACATCACCAGGTGTAGAGCCTATTGCAGCTAACAGCTATACACACAAAACGCTTTCGGGTTCATTCAATGTTAGAAATAGACACCTTAAACAATTATTGGCAAAATACGATAAAGATAATGATGAAGTTTGGTCTAGCATAACTACGAACCAAGGCTCAGTATCTCATCTAGATTTTTTAACTCAAAATGAAAAAGATGTTTTTAAGACAGCTTTTGAACTTGATCAAAAATGGATAATAGAATTAAGCGCAGATAGAACTCCACACATATCTCAAGCACAATCAATAAACATATTTTTACCTGCAGATGTTCATAAAAAAGAGTTACATCAAATACACTTTCAAGCTTGGAAAAAAGGTTTGAAAAGCTTGTATTATTGTAGGTCGAAATCAATTCAACGTGCTGAAAACGTAAATGATGCAAATTCAACTGACGTTGCAGCAAATGTTTATAAATCAAAAAAACCACAAGACAGTCAACCAGAATATGAGGAGTGTTTATCATGTCAATAATTAAGCAAGAGAAAAAAGAGATCATTCAACCAAAAAAAATGGGTTTACTAGTTGAAAACCCTGTTTATAAACCTTTTAGATATCCATGGTGTTATGATGCATGGTTAACTCAACAAAGAATTCATTGGCTTCCAGAGGAAGTTCCTTTGGGCGATGATGTTAGAGATTGGCAGAAAAATTTATCTCAAGCAGAAAAAAATCTTTTAACTCAAATCTTTAGGTTTTTTACTCAAGCAGACGTTGAAGTAAATAATTGTTATTTAAGACATTACACTACTGTTTTTAAACCAACAGAAGTGTTAATGATGATGACTGCTTTTGCTGCAATGGAAACAGTTCACATAGCAGCCTATTCACATTTATTAGATACAATTGGAATGCCTGAGTCTGAGTATTCTGCCTTTATGAAATATAAAGAAATGAAAGATAAGTACGATTACATGCAGAATTTTAATGTAAATTCAAAAGAAGATATTGCAAAAACTGTAGCAGTATTCAGTGCGTTTACTGAAGGTCTACAATTATTTGCAAGTTTTGCAATATTATTAAATTTTCCAAGACATAATAAGATGAAAGGTATGGGGCAAATAGTAACTTGGTCAGTGAGAGATGAAACTCTGCACTGTAATTCTATGATAAGATTGTTCAAAGAATTTATTAATGAGAATCCTCAAATCTGGACTCCACAACTCAAAAAAGAACTTTACCAAGCATGTAGAACAATAATTGAGCATGAAGATGCATTTATTGACTTAGCTTTTGAAATGGGTCCAATGGAAGGTTTAACTGCACAGGAAGTTAAAGACTATATTAGGTTTATTGGAAACAGAAGACTAACTCAATTAGGATTAGAGCCTATTTATAAAGTTGATAAAAATCCTTTGACTTGGTTAGATACGATGTTGAATGCAGTAGAGCATATGAACTTCTTTGAAGGAAGAGCAACAGAGTATTCAAAAGCATCGACACAAGGTAATTGGACAGAAGCTTTTAGTTAATAATAATTAGTGTCCACTTTTAATTTACCCAAAAGTGCAGCAAGATTAATTGTTTTACAGAGAATAGAATTAGCCAATCCTTTTTTAATCAATTTAAGAAAGTTTTTTGGTAGATATATATTTTCGAATTTTATCACTAAACACTTTTTAAACGCCAATTTAATTGGAAAAAAATACTATGATGTAATGTTGGAAGAATTTTCTACAATTGAAAAATTTATTGAAAATAATGATGAAATCTTTTTAAGTATCGGAGGTGGCGTTGGTGGTCTAGAATTAATTATCAATCAAAAATTTAAAAATAATCATTATTATTTTATTGAAAGAAATTATGTTTCAAAAAAAGTAAAATATGGTTGGGGCGGTATGATAAATGATGAGGCTTATAATAATTTAGATTTACAAAAAACTTTTTTAAAAATGAACGATATAAATGAAAACCAAATTAAAATATTCGATTACGACAAAGATAATTTACCTGAAAAGAAGTTTGATGTTATTATTTCCTTATTGTCTTTAGATTATCACTATGATTTTGATATATACCTTAAATATTTAAAAAAGGTTTCAAAATTAAATACGAGAATAATATTTGATACAATTAGAGCTGAATATTTCAAAAAAATTTTCAAAAAAGTTGAAGTAATTCGATCAGATACGAACACTGTGCACAAATCAAAAAGAATTGTTTGTAGTCAGTTTTTAGATTAAATTTTATCTTTCTTCGATTGATGAAACTTGACGATGTTGGCTGCCATTATAAGCTGCCAAAGGTCTAATTAACTTATTGGTTGAGTGCTGTTCGATAATGTGAGCTGACCAACCTGTTATTCTTGAAATAACAAATATTGGTGTAAAAAAATCCGTATCAAAACCCATCAAATGATATGTTGGACCTGTTGGGTAATCAACATTAGGATGGATATTTTTTTTATCAATCATTACTTTTTCTACTATGTCATAAATTTTTTCAAATTTTTTATCATTTTTAATTTTAGCAACTTTGCCAAAATATTCTCTCATAGTGGGAACTCGTGAATCTCCACTTTTGTAAACTCTATGACCAAAGCCCATAACAACTTCTTTTTTATCTAAAGCGTTATTAATCCAATTTAATGCATTTTCTGGCTTCTTGATTTTGTTCATCATATGCATTACTTCCTCATTAGCTCCACCATGCAAAGGACCTTTTAAGCTTGCTATAGCACCAGTTATCGCACCATGAATATCAGATAAGCTACTTGTTATAGTTCTAGCGGTAAAAGTTGATACATTAAAACTATGCTCAGCATATAAAATTAAGGATACATCAAAAGCTTTGACTATATCTTTATTAGGCACTCTACCGAAGCACATGTAAAAAAAATTTTCTGCAAAAGAAAGTTTTTCTTTAGGTGAAATAATTTGTTTGCCTTTTCTCAATCTATAAAAGGCTGCTAAAGCAACAGGTGTTTTTGAGAATATCCTCATTGCTTTTCTTAAATTAGCTTTTTGTGAATTATCTGTAGTCTCTTTATCTTCTAAACCCATAACACTAACAGCTGTTCTAGCCACATCCATTGGATGTGATTTTTTTGGCATTTGCTTAATAATATTGATTAAACTTTTTGATAATTTTCTTTCTTTTTTTTCCTCTCTTTCAAATTTTTTTAGTTCTTTACTATTTGGTAAGTCACCATTTAAAATTAAATAAGCTACTTCCTCAAACTTACATTTCGCACATAAATCTTGAGCAGCGTAACCTCGATAAGTTAATGAATTAATTTCTGGCATAACTTTAGAAATTGATGTTTCATCAACTGTAACACCCATTAAACCCTTTTTGATTTCGTCACCCATTAGTCATGTCCCTTGGTACTAAAATTATAAATTTTTTTATCTAAAGAATTGTATTTTTCATATTCTACCAATTCATACAACCTTTTTCTTGTTTGCATTTTATTAATAATATTATTTTGATGTCCGTCTGCGTAAATAGCACGCAGACCATATTCAACATTCTGCATAGCTAATCTTTGAGTTGTAACAGGATAAATTACAATATTATAACCAAGACTTTCTAATTTTTGATAACTAAATAATTTAGATTTTCCAAATTCAGTCATATTAGCTAACAAATAACAATCTAAAGATTTTCTAACTTTTTCAAAATCTTTTTCATTAGCTAGAGCCTCAGGAAATATTATTTCAGCTCCGGCATCAACATATGCTTTACACCTATCAATCATTTTATCAATACCCTCAACACTCTTTGCATCCGATCTTGCAATAATTTTAAAATTTTTATCTTTTTTTGCTTTAACACAATCTTTAATTTTTTTTATCATTTTCTTTTTAGAGATAAGTTTTTTGTTATCTAAATGACCACATCTTTTTCTTTCAATCTGGTCTTCTATGTGTACAGCTGTAATTCCAAATTTTTCGAATGTTTGAATAGTTTTTTTGCAAGATTTGAAACCCGTATCAATATCAACTATCGTTGGAAGGTTTGTAACTCTTGCAATTTGTTCAGATCTTATACTTACATCTTCAAGACTGGTTAATCCAATATCAGGATAACCCAAATCATTCGACATTACCCCCCCAGAAACATAAACTGCATCATAACCAATTTCTTCAATTAATTTTGCTGTTAACGGATTATAAGCACCGGGTACTCTTAATATTTTTCCACTTTTTAATTTTTTTATAAAATCTTTTCTTTTTTGTTTTATTTTTTTTTCAACAAAGTGCATTAAAAAATAGCTTTTCTTAAATTTCTTTTTAGTTTTGATTTATTAATTTCAATGTTCAATCTATTAAGCTGCCCAGACTTTAATTTTCTTAAGTTTTGTACTGTTTTTAAAAACCTATCGCTTTCTTTTTTTGATAAAATATCTTTTGTAAGAGTTATAAACTTCTTAATATAGTTTTTTCTTTCAAAAGGGCGGGCACCATATGGGTGTGCATCTGCTTTATCTAATTCTTCCATTATTTTTCTGCCATTATTTAAGGTAACAATAATTTTAGCTCCAAAAGATTTATTTTTTGGATTTGGATCGTGATATTTTTTTGTCCATTTTTTATCTTCATGAGTTTTAATAGAACGCCAAATTTTAATAGTGCTTCTTCTTGAGGCTCTTGCTTTAGTATAAGATTTCACATGATGCCAATCAGCATCTTCTAGAGCAACAGCAAAAATATACATAATAGAGTGATCCAAGGTTTCTCGACTAGCTTTTGGATCCATTTTTTGTGGATCGTTTGCCCCGGTTCCAATTACATAATGTGTATGATGACTAGTAAAAATATCAATTTTTTTAATTTGATTTAGATTGGGAATTTTTTTATTTAATTTTTTTCCAATATCAATTAATGCCTGTGCTTGATATTCGGCAGAATACTCTTTGGTATAAGTTTCAAGGATAGCTTTTTTGTCTTCATTTTTTTTCGGTAAAGGAACTTTATATAATGCTTTTTTTCCATCCAATATTCTTGCTATTACGCTATCTTCACCTTCGTAAATTGGACTTGGTGCGCCTTCTCCTCTCATAGTTCTATCAACAGCTTCTATTGCAAGCTTTCCGGCATGAGCAGGAGCAAAAGCTTTCCAGCTTGAAATCTCTCCTTTTCTTGACTGTCTAGTTGAGATTGTTGTGTGTAATGCCTGTTGTACAGATTGATAAATTGTTTCAGTATTTAGTTTTAACATTGAACCAATACCTGCAGCAACACTTGGCCCAAGGTGAGCTATATGATCAACTTTGTGTTTGTGAAGACATATACCTTTTACTAAATTAACCTGAACTTCATAAGCGGTTATAATACCTCTTAACAAATCTAAACCACTTTTTTTATTTTGTTGAGCAACAGCTAATAATGGCGGAATATTATCACCTGGATGACTATAGTCAGCAGCTAAAAATGTATCATGAAAATCTAATTCTCTTACAGCTGTACCGTTTGTCCATGCAGCCCATTCACAATCAAATTTTAAATTTGAATTTACACCAAATATTGTAGCTCCATTTTTTCTAGAGTGTGCTATTGCCATTTCTCTAGATGAGACTACTGATTTTCTATTTAATGATGCAATAGCTACTGATGCGTTATCAATTATTCTGTTAATAACCATATCTATTGATTTTTTATTTAGTTTAGCATTATCACTTGCAATTTCAGCAATCTTCCAGGCTAGCTGCTTTTTTTTATCTAGTTTAATTTTAGACGGATAAACTTTTACTTTATGAATAATCAAAATATTTCCTAAGTTGTATTTTTAATACATGCAGGAAGAATATTAATCAATATTAATGAGGTAAATATTTTGAAATTATTTTTTCAATTCCAATAAAATCGCTAATTAAATGATCATGATGTATTTGATCAGTGGTTTTTTCTGTATAACCGTCTTTTACAAGTATAAATGGTATATTAGCTGCATGAGCAGCATCTGCATCTGTTTCACTATCGCCAATCATTATAGTTTTTGAAACGTCGCCTTGCATTATTTCAACCACATCAGTTAGATGCCTGGGGTCTGGTTTGCAATAATCAAATGTATTACTACCTGCAACATATTCAAAAAAATGATTAATTTTGATTTTTTTTAACAAATCAATCGCTAGATAATCTTGTTTATTTGTACATACTCCCATTGAAATATTATTTTTTTTGCACCATTCAAGGAAATTTAAAACACCATTAAATAGTTTACTTTCAACAACAATATTTTTTCCATAATAATCTATAAACTCTGAAACCATTTCTTTTTTAATTTTATCGTTAGTAATTTTACTAAACTCTTTTTTAGCCTGCCCCCATACTGATCTGCCAATTAACGATGCAGCACCTTTTCCTACAAGCTTTCTAATATCCTCAGTTGTTTTAGTTTCATGACCGTATTTCTTCATTACATAATTATGCGCTGCCATTAAATCAGGGGCTGTATCAACTAATGTACCATCTAAATCAAATAAAATTGTTAAATTTTGAGTCATTTTTAAAGTATTAAAAAGAAATAATTTGTGAGTTAATAATCATATCTACTTAACTATAAACAAAAATGCAAATGAAACTAACAAATAAACAAAAAATTCAAATCGGTTTGAGAAATAAATTTATTAAAAAAGGTGTTAAAATGATTTCACCTGAGACAATTTTTTTTTCAAATGATACCAAGATAGGAAAAAATGTTACTATTGATCCCTACGTAGTTATATCTGAAAAAGTAGCCATAGGTAATAATGTTAGAATCTGTTCGTTCTCACATTTGGAAAATGCTAAAATAGAAAATAATGTTTCGGTAGGTCCTTTTGCTAGATTGAGACCTGGCACTTTATTAAAATCAGGATCAAAGGTAGGAAATTTTGTTGAAGTTAAAAAAAGTACAGTTGGTAAAAATTCAAAAATAAATCATTTATCTTATATCGGTGATACATTAGTTGGTAATTTAGTTAATATTGGTGCTGGAACAATTACATGTAATTATGATGGCGTTAAAAAAAGTAAAACTGTTATAAAAGATAAAGTATTTGTTGGTTCTAATTCATCTTTGGTTGCACCTATCATATTAAACCAAAGCTCAATAGTAGGGGCGGGCTCAGTAATAACAAAAAATGTAAAAGCTAAGTCTTTGGCCTTAAGTAGAATTTCACAAACAGAAAAAAAAAATTATAGAAGAAAAAAATAATGTGTGGAATTATTGGTATAACCAGCAATAAACCTGTTTCGTCATCAATAATTAACTCTTTAAAAAAATTAGAATATAGAGGTTATGACTCTGCTGGTATTGCAACAATATTAGATGGTGGAATTAATGAAGTAAAATGCGAAGGAAGAGTAAAAACTTTAGAAAATAATATTTCTAAAATCAAAATGTTAGGTACTGTTGGAATAGGTCATGTACGATGGGCCACTCATGGTGCGCCCAGCACTCTTAACGCACACCCTCATTCCTCTGAGAGCGTTTCTGTTGTTCATAACGGAATAATCGAAAATTCAACTCTTTTAAAAAAATTTTTAGTCGAAAAAGGACATAAATTTAAATCACAGACAGACACTGAAGTTATAGTTCATTTAATTACAGAATATTTAAAAGAAAATGATTTAAAAAGTTCGATTTTAAAAATGTTAAAAAAATTACATGGTAGCTTTGCATTAGGAATTATTTTTAAAGACGAACCAGATTTAATCATTGGTGCAAGAAGAGGCTCACCTTTAGCCGTTGGTTATGGACCAAACGAAAATTATCTAGGATCAGATTCTTATGCGCTTAAATCTATGACAAATAAAATTTCTTATTTGAATGATGGAGAATTTTGTATTTTAAAAAAAAATAGCGTTGAATTTTTTGATGAAAGTGGAAATAAGGTAAATAAGAAAATTTTAGAATTATCTTCTGAAGACACCAGCTATGATAAAGGTGATTACAAACATTTTATGGCAAAAGAAATAGAAGAGCAGCCGCAAACTATAAAAAATTGCATTAATGAATATTTAGACAAAATTAATAAAGATATAAATCTTTTAAATTTCCCATGGAACAAAAACGAAATATCCTCTGTTACATTAATTGGTTGTGGCACGGCCTACCATTCTTGTTTAATGGCAAAACATTGGTTTGAGCAATTAACAAAACTTGATGTGTATGTAGATATAGCGTCAGAGTTTAGATATAGAAATAACAGATTCAAAAAAGATAATCTTTATATTTTTGTATCTCAATCAGGAGAAACAGCAGATACATATGCAGCTTTGGATCTATGTAATAAAAATAATATGAAAACTTGTAGCGTAGTTAATGTAGTAGAAAGTTCCATTGCAAGAGATTCAAATTTTGTTTTACCAATACACTGTGGTCCAGAAATTGGCGTTGCATCTACAAAGGCATTTTTAGGTCAGATGTTAGTTTTATATATATTCGCGCTAAAGCTATCGTATATAAGAAAAGATATTGATAAAGAAAATTACTTAAAAAAAATTAACTCTCTTTTAAGTCTTTCAGAGCTAGTTAAAAAGAGCCTAGATACAGACTCGCAAGTCCAGTCAGCCTGTAACTCATTTGTTGACGCAAAAGGATCTATGTTTTTAGGCAGAGGCAGCTCTTTCCCAATCGCATTAGAAGGAGCACTCAAATTAAAAGAATTAGCTTATATACATGCAGAAGGTTACCCTGCCGGTGAAATGAAACATGGTCCGTTAGCACTAATTGAAGATGGTATGCCTGTAGTAGTGATCGCTCCAAGAGATGATTATTACAATAAAACTATTTCAAACATGCAAGAAGTAATTGCCAGAGGCGCAAAAGTACTTCTTATTACAAATAAAAGCACTGACGAGGTGTTTTCAGAAAACATTTGGCAAAAAATAGAAGTTGAAAATACTGATCAAGATCTTTTGCCTTTTTTAATAACAATACCATTACAAAAACTTGCTTATCATTCAGCTCTTAAAAAGGGCTATGATATAGATAAACCAAGAAATTTAGCAAAATCTGTTACTGTTGAATAATCAACAAACTCTGTTAAAACAATCTAAGGTTGATTATGAAAAAATGGAAAATAAATAGTTGGAGAAATTATCCTGTTAAACACATACCAAAGTATGATGACGAAAAGAATCTTAATTTGGTTTTAGACAAAATTAGGAACTTCCCTCCCTTGGTGTTTGCTGGTGAAACTACACATTTAAAAAATCAGTTAGCTGATGTAGTTGATGGAAAAGCTTTTTTATTACAAGGAGGCGATTGTGCTGAAAGTTTTGCGGAGTTTAATCCAGATAAAATAAGAGATTACTTTAAAGTTTTTTTGCAAATGTCATTAGTTTTAACATACTCAGCATCCTTACCAGTTGTTAAACTAGGGAGAGTTGCTGGTCAATTTTCAAAACCAAGAAGCGCACCAACAGAAAAACAAGACGGAAAAGAATTACCAAGTTATTTGGGAGATAACATAAACGGAATAGAATTTACCGAAAAAGCGAGAAAGCCAGATCCTAAGAGATTATTTAAAGCATATTCACAGTCGGCATCAACGCTAAATTTAATTAGAGCATTTTGTCATGGTGGTTTTTCAGACCTTAAAAAAGTTCATTTATGGAATTTAGGATATATTAAGAAAAGTCCTCAAGCAAAAAAATTTAAAGAGTTAGAAGATAAGATTGCAGATGCCTTATCATTCATGGATGCATGTGGAATTAATTCTGACTTTAATAGAAGATTAAAAACTGTAAATTTTTGGACCTCTCATGAAGCTTTGCTATTGCCTTTTGAGGAAGCCATGACAAGAGTAGACTCAACAACTGGAGAGTATCACGATACCTCTGCTCACTTTGTTTGGATTGGTGATAGAACAAGACAAATAGATGGAGGCCATGTAGAGTTTTGCAGAGGAATAGAAAATCCTATAGGTATTAAATGTGGACCTACATCAAAACCCGATGAAATTGCAAAAATTTGTGAAAAAATTAATCCGAAAAATGAAAAAGGAAAAATAACTTTAATCTCAAGATTTGGTCACGATAAGGTGGAGAAATTTTTACCAAAATTAATAAGAGGAATAAAAAAAGAGGGATTAAATGTAATTTGGTCCTGTGACCCAATGCACGGTAATACATTAGTTTCTACAACAGGATTTAAAACTAGACCTTTTAACAATGTACTTAAGGAAGTAAAAAATGTTTTTGAGGTACATCAAGGTGAAGGATCTTATGCTGGTGGACTTCATATTGAAATGACAGGGCAGAATGTCACAGAATGTACTGGTGGTGCTAAGAACATTTCTGATCAAGATTTATCTAGCAGATATCATACACATTGTGACCCAAGGCTGAATGCTGACCAATCATTGGAATTGGCTTTTTTAATTTCTGATGAAATAAAGAAAAACTCAAATTACGCAAAAAATATTATTAAAGCGGCATCATAGTCACTTTAAAATTTTAAACGACTCAATATATTTAAAATATGAATGCAACAAATAAAGTTAACTTTATTAAAGATTGGATAAAAGATTACGTTGATAAAATGCCAATAAAGGCTGAATCATTAGTAATAGGAATCTCTGGTGGGATAGACTCCTCAGTTTCAAGTACACTTTGTGCTCTGACAGGAATAAAAACAATTGTATTATCCATGCCAATAAAGCAAAAAAATGAGCAGCATGATTTAAGCTTAAAGCATCAAGAGTGGTTAAAAAATAATTATAAGAATGTTGAAGGACATATAATTGAATTAGATAACTTGTTTGGAGCTTTTAAGAATTCACTATCAAAATTTGATAACGAACATGGCATGGCAAATACTAGAGCTAGATTAAGAATGACTACTCTATATCAAGTGGCTGCTGCTAACAAAGGTATAGTTGTTGGCACAGGAAACAAAGTAGAAGATTTTGGAGTTGGTTTTTACACCAAATACGGTGATGGTGGAGTTGATATTTCACCAATAGCAGATTGCAATAAAACAGATGTTTGGGAGCTTGGCAAGGAGCTTAAAATTTTAAAAGAAATAATTGATGCACCACCTACAGATGGACTATGGGATGATGGTCGAACTGATGAAGGTCAACTTGGTCTTTCATATAAAGAACTAGAAGAAGCAATGAATAATGAGAATTCTTCAAATAGACAAAAATATTTAAAAATAAGAGAAGCAAACTTACATAAGATGGATCCTATTCCAGTTTGCAAGATTCCCAACTAATCAATTAGATTCACAAATCTATAATTAAAGTATATTCCTAGAGAAATGAATAAAGATATATATTTATCAAATAGCCTTGGCGGTAAGAAGGAAAAATTTGTTCCAATAAAAAAAGACCAAGTTGGAATGTATGTCTGTGGACCGACAGTTTATGACGATCCACATATCGGAAATGCAAGGCCGTTAGTTATATTTGATTTATTGTTTAAAGTGCTTAAATGTAAATACGGCAGCAAAGCTGTCACCTATGTACGTAATATTACAGACATAGATGACAAAATAATTAAATCATCTAAAGAAAAGAAAATTCCAATCTCTGATTTAACAAAGAGTATAACAAAAAAGTTTCACACCGATTGTGATTATCTAATTTGTGAGTCACCTTCATATGAACCTAGAGCAACAGAAAATATCAAGCTAATGATTGAAATGATTAGTGACTTGATTAAAAGTAATTTTGCTTATGAGAGTGAAAAACATATTTATTTCAAAGTTAAAAATTTCAAAGATTATGGAAAACTCTCTAATAAAAATCTTGAAGACTTAATAGCGGGCTCAAGGGTAGAAGTTTCTGAAAACAAAAAAAATCCAGAAGATTTTGTTTTATGGAAACCCTCAAAAGATGATGAGCCCTTTTGGGAGTCTCCTTGGGGGAATGGAAGACCAGGTTGGCATTTAGAATGTTCAGTTATGTCAAAAAAATATCTTGGAGATACTTTTGATATACATGGAGGGGGCAGAGATCTAATATTCCCACATCACGAAAATGAAATTGCTCAATCTATTTGTGCTAACAAAACTAAGAATTTAGCAAACTATTGGGTTCATAATGGTTTTATAACAATGTCAAAAGAAAAGATGGCAAAGTCACAAGGCAATGTTCTAAAAATTAGTGATTTTAAAAGTAATTATAATGGACAAGTTTTGAGATTAGCTTTAATGAGCGCACACTATACCCAACCATTAGATTGGAACAATAAATTAATGAATGAGTGTTATAAAACAATTAATAAGTGGTATGATTGTTATTCTCCAACTAATAAAAAAATTTTAATTAAAGATGAAGATCTTCAGCCATTATATGATGATCTGAATACTCCAGGATATTTAGCAAACCTACATAAACTCTATATAAAAGCAAAAGATGGCAGTTTAAAAGATAAAGAGTTATTTACTATAGCATGTAACTTTATTGGACTTTTAAGGCAGCCCAAAGATCAATGGGACAAATTTAAAAAAGAAAAACTTTCTTTATCAGAAAAAGAAATTTCTGAAAAAATAAACGATAGGAACAAAGCGAGAGAAGATAAAAATTATAAATTAGCTGATAAAATCAGAGATGAATTATTGGATAAAGGTATTTTAATTGAAGATAAAGATGGTAAAACAACTTGGAAAATTAAATGAGTAAAGAAAGATTATATATATTTGATACAACTCTTAGAGATGGCGCACAAACTCAAGGTGTACATTTTTCTTTAGATGAAAAACTAAAAATTGCAAATGCCCTAGACAATCTTGGTGTTGATTATATAGAAGGGGGATGGCCTGGGGCGAATCCCACGGATACAGAATTTTTTCAAAAAAATCCAAAGTTAAAAAATTCAAAATTCACAGCATTTGGTATGACAAAAAAAAGTGGAAGGAGTGCAGATAACGATCCTGGATTAGCAGCTATACTTAATTCAAACACGACTTCCGTATGTGTTGTAGGAAAAAGTTGGGACTTTCATGTTGATGTAGCTTTGGGAATTACAAATGAAGAAAACCTAGAAAACATAAGCGAAACCACAAAACTTTTTGTAAAAAATAACAAAGAATTTATGTTTGATGCAGAACATTTTTTTGATGGTTATAAAGCAAATCCAAAATATGCTTTGGAATGCATTAAAGCAGCATTTGATAATGGAGCCAAATGGATTGTACTATGTGATACAAATGGTGGAACATTACCACATGAAGTAACTAAAATTGTAAAGAAAGTTACAGATCATATACCTGGGAAAAATTTAGGCATACACGCTCATAATGATACAGGCAATGCTGTTGCAAATTCAATTGCTGCGGTCTTATCAGGTGCGAGACAAGTTCAAGGAACTATAAATGGACTAGGAGAAAGATGTGGAAATGCAAATTTAATGTCACTTATACCCACATTTTATTTAAAAAAAGAATTTAGTGATAAGTTTGAAATAAAAATTAATGAGAATAATATTAAAAATATTACTCAATGTTCAAGATTGCTTGACGAAATACTAAATAGAAAGCCTAATAAACATTTACCATATGTAGGAGCTGCTGCATTTTCTCATAAAGGTGGATTACATGTATCTGCTGTTCAAAAAGATCCTAAAACCTATGAACATATAAATCCTACCGATGTAGGAAATAATAGAAATATAGTTGTTTCAGATCAATCAGGCAGATCTAATATAATGTCAAGATTAAACAGTATTGGAATTAAAGTTGAAGATAAGGATCCAAAAATAAAAAAACTTTTAGAAGAAGTTAAAGATAGAGAATTTATTGGATATAGTTATGACGGAGCTGACGCATCTTTTGAACTATTGGCAAGAAGAGCAATGGGTGAAATCCCAAGATATATATCAATCAAGGAGTACGATGTGACAGTTAAAAAAGATAAAAATCAAAAAATTATTTCTTCAGCAAAAGCTCACCTGGAAGTAGATAAAAAAATTATTCTGTGCGAAGGTGAAGGAAATGGTCCTGTAAACGCTTTAGATAATGCTATAAGAAACAATGTAGATAAATTAGCAAAGTATTCACAATACTTAAAAGATTTAAAATTGGTAGACTACAAAGTTCGAATTTTAAATACAGGCACTGAAGCAGTTACTAGAGTATCAATCGAAAGCACTGATTCAAAAGGAAAAAACTGGTTTACAATTGGTGTCTCCGCAAACATAATTGATGCATCTTTTAAAGCATTGATAGATAGTTTGGATTATAAGCTTTTTAAAGATAAAGCACCTGCAAGTCTTTAATGTTTAATAATTTAACTTTTATACTAAATAGGCCTCAATTATCAGAAAATATTGGCGCATGCGCTAGAGCAATGAAAAATTTTAATTTTTCAAAATTGGTCCTAGTAAATCCCAAACCATCCTTTCCTAATGACAAAATAATTGCAACATCTGTAGGAGCAAAAGAAATAATAAAAAAAGCCAAAACTTATGACAGCTTAAAGCTAGCATTAAAAAATGTTGATTATTTGATTTCAACAACATCTAGATTCAGAAATAAAAACATAAAACATATAGAATTAAAAGAGATCAAAAATTTAGATTTTAGTAAAAGAGTTGCATTTTTATTTGGTTCAGAAGCATCTGGATTAACTAATAATGATTTAAGTTATTCCAATTATGTACTGAAAATTCCATGTAACCCAAAATACAAATCATTAAACCTTTCTCATAGCTTAATTATTGTTGCTCAACATGTTTTTGAACTATTAAATCAAAATAAAAATAGATACAAAAAATCTGATAAAATTAAACCTGCATCAAAAAAAGATGTTAAGTCAATGGTAGACCTTTGTCTCAGCCACTTAGAAGAAATTAATTTTTTTAAACCTAAAGAAAAAAAACCTAAAATGATGCAGAATTTATTAAGTTTATTTTATAGAGTTGAACTTTCTCAAAAGGAAACTCGTATTTTATCTAGTGTATTTGCAACTTTAGCTAAAAAAGGTCGATTGACAAAATGAAGAGTAAGTTTATAAACCCATCTATTAAATGACAAAAAGATTAAACTCAAAACATAAAGTAGATAGAAGACTTAAGGTAAATTTATGGGGAAGACCAAAAAGTCCTTTTAATACTAGAGGATATCCACCAGGCCAACATGGCCAAGCCAAATCTTCTAAACCGTCTGATTACGGAGTACAACTTCAAGCAAAACAAAAATTAAAATCTTATTATGGCAATATGAACGAGAGACAATTTAGAAATGTTTATAAAAAGGCGATTAAGAAAAAAGGCGATACAGCAGAAAATTTAATTGGTCTTTTGGAAAGAAGATTAGATGCAATTGTTTATAGAGCAAAGTTATCAACTACTATTTTTTCAGCGCGTCAATTAATTAGTCATGGTCACATCAAAGTAAACGGTAAAAAAGTAAATATCGCTAGCTATCAAGTTAAAGAAGAAGATGATATTGAGATAAGAGATAAATCAAAACAATTAGCATTTATTGATATAGCATTAGCTAATAAAGAACGTGACGTTCCTGAATATCTTCAAGTTGATGAAAAAAATAAAAAATTAAAGTTTGTAAGAGTTCCAAAATTTGAAGAAGTTCCTTACCCAGTGGTCATGGAGCCAAATTTAGTTATCGAGTACTATTCAAGATAAATATAAATTTATAATTTTTAATTATAAATATAAATGCAGAAATTAAAAAAAAAAATATTTTATTTATTTATTTTTTCTTTTTTTATAATTGGAAGTCTAGCATCTCTTGATGCGGGCATATCTCATGATGAATGGCATGAAGAAGAAAACTGGAAGTACAATATTAGTTTATCACAAAATTTAATAAATGAGCTACTGTTTGATAAGGAAGATGATTTTAGCTCAGATGAATATAAAGATAAATATTATGGAATTGGTTTTCAAATTATATCTCAACCAATTCAGCATGTAATAAAAAACATTTTATTAAAATATCAAAATATAAATGAGTTTGGTGCAAAACTTGTTTCTAAACATTTTGTTGTATTTTTATTTTTCTTTATTTCTGGTCTATGTTTTTACTCGATATTAAAAAAAATAGTTAAAGACAGAAATTTTTGTTACTTCGCTTTATTAATATATTTTCTTTACCCATATTTGTTTGGGCAATCATTATTTAGTCCGAAAGATATACCTTTTATGTCGGCTTGGATTATTTGTACTTTAATAAGTTTTAATATATTTGAAAAACTTCTAAAAAATAAAGACTTAAGATATACAAAAATAATATTATTTGCTCTCTCTACGGCATTTTTATTGTCTATAAGGGTTACAGGAGTCCTTATATTATTACAGTACTTAATAACTTTTATTATTTTTATAAATTTAAACAAGATATCTTTTATTAATTTTCTAAAAAAATTTATTTCTAAACTATTTATTTTTATTTTTTTAACACTTTTCTTTATTTATGTTTTTTATCCCCTCTATTGGAGTAATCCCTTAACAATAATGAATGCAATCAAATGGATGGGTCATTATTATCATGATGTATGTACCAATACTCTCGGGACATGTATGAATGCAAAGAATTTACCACCAACTTATATACCTATTTGGCTGTCAGTTAAATTACCATTAATAATTATATTAGGAATTTTTCTTATTCCCCTTACTGAAAAAAAAATATTTTCAAATAATAAAAAAAATTTAGTTTTTGGAACTATATTAATCACTTCTGTCTTTATACCTTTTATTCTAATTTTTAGAAAAGTTCATCTATATGATGAGGTTAGACACATCATGTTTTTAATGCCATTTTTTTTTATATTAGGGATTGTTTCATTATATACATTTTCAAAAAAAATTTTTTATGTTTTAGGAGTAATAACTTTATCTATTTTTATAGTAGAAAACATTAGGATACATCCATATCAATATGTATGGTTCAATCTACCTTCAAGATTTCTTGATTTATCAAATAAATTTGAATTAGAGTACCAAGGTATAAGTGGCAAGAATATTGCTGAAAAAATTTCTGAGATGAATAGTAAAAATTTATGTATTTTAACTAGTCCAATTTATTCTGTAGAACCATTTCTGAATAAAGAAAAATTTAATTGTTTTGATAGATGGCAACTTATAGATACTGATTATAAGAGGCCTTTTATAGCAGTCCAACATGTTAGAAATATAAAAAAAGGAATGCCTTATAATTGTAAATCAATTTACGATGAAGGTTTTAAACTTTTATTTCATAATAAAAAATTTATTACAGGTAAAATTCTCAAATGTTTTTAATTTTTTTTAATTTTAACTAATAGCGACTTACCAAAAAAGTATTTCATTAACAACGTATCTATCAAGATTGAGATTGGTATTAAATAATTCCAAAATTTTATTTTAAACGAAAAATTATTTAAATTATCTTTTGTAAAAAAATTTGATAACAAAATTAAACAAAATCCTATAAAATCAAAATACCTCATCTTGTATTTTCTAATTTTACATTTTTTAAGCAAGATCTTAAAGTCAGTCTTACTGTACCTTCTAAAATGACCGATTTTTTTATCATAAAGCGAGTATAAAAATTGAAATGCGGGAACACATATTATCAATGTACCATTTGGTTTTAACAGTCTGTAGGCTTTTTTAATTTCTTCTTTATCCTTTTTAATATGTTCAATGACATCTAAGTAAAGAATGGTATCAAATGAATTTTTTTTGAACCTACTTAAGTTTTTTTTAATAAAAATTTTTTTATTATCACTATGTTTCTTGGATAAAATATTGAAATATTTTTTTGTTGGCTCTACCAACGTTATTTTTTTTGCTATTTTGGAATAATTTTCTATATAGATGCAATTTCCAGGTCCAACCTCTAAAATACTTTCCTTAATATCGTTTTTAATTAGTGAAAATTGATACGCTCTATAGAGATTGGCGGCATCAAAATTATGTAGTTCCCAACCGGTGTAAGTCATTTGATTTTATATGACTTTACTCAACTTAAGTCTATATTAGAATAATTTTTATAAATTTTATTAAAATTCGTATAAATCATCTGTAAATAAATGGCTAAATGTAGCTGACCATTTTTTTGTATAATTTAGTTTTTTTAAAAATAGATAAATTTCTGATTGTTCAATATCTTCACCATATATTTCGACACAAATTAATTTTGGTCTATATATTTTAAAATCTAATGATTTTAATGCTTCATAATCGGCACCTTCAATATCAATATTTAAAAAGTCAATTTTTCTATTTTTAAATTTACTGTTATTGATAATAGTAGTTAGTTTGTTAGATTTAACTTCTTTTTCAGATATGTTACCCTGCATTCTCTGACGAGCTATATTTTTTTTAATAGTGCTGAGCTGACTCAACTTTTTTTGATAGAAATATGTTACATATCCATCTGCATTGGTTATGGCAACGTTTAAATTTATATCATCAGGTCTGGCAAAGTTAAATAAATCAATAGAAAATTCACTTAAATCAATATTTATTCCACGCCAATTTTTTTTATAAAGTAGATATGTATTATTTCTGTCTAAAGGATGATATCCACCTACATCAACATAAAATCCATCGTTAATATTTTTTAAAATATTTATAATTTCTAAATCTTCACTCTCCATAGAGTAACTATTTTTTTTTAGAAAAAATTTATTTTTAATATAGATATTTTGTATAATATGTAGTTTTTTGTATACTTCTTTAAGTATATTTATCATTCTACTGACTTAAGTTCATTTTTAATTTTAAAAATAAACTTATTAATCAATATTCTCTCATCATTACTTAAATAATTTTCTTTTTCTATAGCTTTTTGCATTTCGCTTTTAACAGAAATAACCATATTTTTTCTACCTTCTTTAGAAAATAATAATTCAGCTTTTTCATCAAATTTATTTATAGTTTTTCCTATTGTGAATTCAAAAACTATAATTAGAGCAATGACTGCAACCATCACTTTATAAATATAATGCCTCATTCAATTAAATTTTTTTCTTTAAGTAGATTTTTAAGTTCACCATTTTCAAACATTTCTTTTATAATATCACATCCTCCAATAAATTCATTTTTCACGTATAATTGTGGTATTGTAGGCCACTCACTATATTTTTTGATACCCTGTCGTATTGATTCATCAGCCAAAACATTAACCCCTTTAAATTTTACATCTAGTAATTTCAAAATATTTATAACGGCCATTGAAAATCCACATTCAGGCATTTCCGGGGTACCTTTCATAAATAAACAGACTTCATTATTTGCTATTTCATTTTCTATTTTATCTTTAATTTGTTGATCCATCTTTCTCCTTTGTTTTTAGTGCTAGAGCATGAAGTTCATTTCCCATCTTACCTTTAAGGGAGTCATAAACCATTTTATGCTGCTGAATTTTAGTTTTACCTGCGAATTTAGAAGATATAACTGTTGCTGAGTAATGATTACCGTCGCCAGCTAAATCTTGTATTTCTACTATTGCATCTGGAAAAGTTTCTTTTATTAAACTTTCAATTTCTTTTAACTGCATTGCCATTAGTTAATCATATACTTTCTTAACCAATTTTTATAGGTCTTTTCTAGATCGTCAATTGACAATTTGATCTCATCTGAAAATTCAATATTTTCATCAATAACAGTTCCAAGCTCATCATAATGTACAGAGTTTTCCTTTAAAATCTTATCTACTTTGGTTAAGTTTTCTTTTTGAATTTCTACTAAATATCTAGCTTGATCTTCTCCAAAAAAATACTCAAATTTATTAACTAAACCTTTTAATTGATTAATTTTAATGCCCCTTTTTCCCTTTAAACACATTTTGGAGATAGCAACTATTATTCCACCTAATGACACGTCATGACAAGACTCTACCAATTTTTCGTTTATTAATTTTAAAGTAGTAAAACCATTATTTTTTTCATTAAACAGGTTTACTTCAGGCGGTGGTCCTTTTTTTTCAGATAGGATATTTCGTGCAAAAATACTTTGATCTAAGTGTCCAATTGTTTTACCAATTACTAATATAATATTTCCAGTATTTTTAAGATCCATAGATATCATGTTTTGATAATTTTTAATCAATCCAACTCCACCAATAGTCGGTGTTGGTTTGATACCTTTGTCTTTGGTTTCATTATAAAAAGAGACATTTCCCGAAACAACTGGAAAGTCTAAATATTTACTTGCTTCAGTGATACCATGAACACACTCAACAAACTCACCCATGTTTTTCTCTTTTTCTGGATTTCCAAAATTTAAACAGTTAGTAATAGCTATAGGATCTGCTCCGACAGAAATTAAATTTCTCCAACTTTCACAAACTATTTGTTTTCCTCCAGATAAAGGATGAGCAAAACAATATAAAGCGGAAGAGTCGACAGATGCAGCAACTGCTTTAGATGTTCCATGAATTCTTACTACACCTGAGTCACCACCTGGTTTTTGAATTGTGTCACCCATAACAGTGTGATCGTATTGATCCCAAATCCACTGTTTGTCACAGATATTTGCGTTAGATAATAATTTTTTTAAACAATCTTCAATTTTTAAAGTTTTGAAATCTTGTTTTTTAAATTTTATACTTTGAGGGAGTTTAATTTTTTTCCATTTTCTATCGTATACAGGAGCATTCTCAGCTAAGAAATCTATTGGTATACTGGCAACTTTTTTTTCATCAAAGTACAACTCAATATTTTTTGAGTTTGTAGTTTTTCCAATAACTGCAAAATCAAGATCCCATTTATCAAAAATTTTTTTTGCTTTTTCTTCTTTACCATTTTCTAGAACTATAAGCATTCTTTCCTGACTTTCTGATAACATAATCTCGTAAGGTGTCATTTTTTCTTCCCTACAAGGAACTTTATTTAGATTAAGCTCAATACCTAATTTTCCTTTTGATGCCATCTCAACACTTGATGAGGTTAATCCAGCAGCACCCATATCTTGAATTGCAATGATAGAGTCATCTGCCATTAACTCAAGACAAGCCTCTAATAAAAGTTTTTCTGTAAATGGATCACCAACTTGTACAGTTGGTTTTTTTTCCTCAATTTTGTCATCAAATACAGCTGACGCCATACTTGCACCATGTATTCCATCTCTTCCTGTTTTCGAACCAACATAGATAACTGGCTTATTAATACCCGCTGCTTTTGAATAAAATATTTTATTTTTATTAACCAGCCCAAGTGTCATTGCATTTACTAATATATTTCCATTATAAGATTCATCAAATGTTGTTTGGCCCGCAATAGTTGGCACACCAATACAGTTTCCATATCCACCAATTCCTTTAACAACTCCTCTTAATAAGTTTTTAGTTTTTTTGTGCTGAGGTGATCCAAAATGTATTGAGTTAAGATTTGCAATTGGTCTTGCGCCCATAGTAAAAACGTCTCTCATAATACCACCAACTCCAGTTGCTGCTCCCTGGTATGGTTCTATAAATGATGGATGATTATGGCTTTCAATTTTAAATACAATAGCATCATCATCTCCTATATCTATAACTCCTGCATTTTCTCCAGGACCTTGAATTACTTTTTTTCCTTTTGTATGTAAATTTTTAAGATGTTTTCTTGAAGATTTATAAGAACAATGCTCATTCCACATTGCTGAAAATATCCCTAATTCGGTTATATTTGGCACTCTTTTTAAAAGATCACATATTTTTTTATACTCGTCTTTTTTTAAACCATGATCTACTGCAACTTTTTCGTTAACTGTCATCTTTTTAAATTATTTAATATATTTTTGAAAAAAAGTGATCCATCATCGCCCGATAGATACTTGTCAATCATTCTTTCAGGATGAGGCATCATTCCTAAAATATTTTTATTTTTGTTAAATATTCCAGCAATATTTTTAATTGCTCCATTTGGATTTGCCTGATAATCACAATTACCTTTATTATCGCAATAGGAAACAGCTATTTGATTATTATCTTCTAATTTTTTTAACTCATCGTTTGAGCAGAAATAGTTTCCTTCGTTATGAGCAATATGTAATTCTAGTATCTCTTTATCAATATTATTAAAATATTTATTTTCTCTATCATTAATTTTTATAAACACATTTTTACAAATAAACTCTATATTTTTATTTTGCTGAAGGACACCTGGTAAAAGACCTGTTTCAGTCAAAATTTGAAACCCATTACAAACACCTAAAACTAAACCACCAGATTCTGCAAAGTCTATCACAGAATTTATAATTTTACTTTTACCAGCTATACTCCCACATCGTAGATAGTCTCCATAAGAAAAGCCTCCTGGAAGAACTATTAAATCACTTTGAGGAAGGTCGCCATCATTATGCCAAACCATCTTATTTTTGAAACCAAATTTTTTTAATGCCACATCCATATCCCGATCACAATTAGAACCAGGAAATATTATTACCGATGATTTCATTCTGATTTATAAAATTTTAAAATCCTCAATTACTAGGTTTGCTAACAATTTTTTGCACATTTCTTCAGCTCTGGACTTAGCTTTAACTTCATCTTTCTCATTAATTTCGAGATCAAAATACTTTCCTTGCCTAACACTCTCAACTTCAGGAAATCCCATGTTATTTAAAGTTTGTTGGATAGCTTTTCCTTGAGGATCTAAAACTCCATTTTTAAGAGTTACTACAACTTTAATTTTCATTTATTTTTTTTTAATTTTACAGCTTTTGGTTTAGGAAACTTCAGAGGCCTTATATTTGATTGCTCATGAAGAATACCAAGCCTTCTTGCCACATCTTGATAAGCCTCAATTAAATTACCTAAATCTTTTCTAAATCTGTCTTTGTCTAATTTTTTTTCAGTGTCCATGTCCCAAAGTCTACAAGTATCAGGACTTATTTCATCAGCCAAAATAATTTCATTCTTATTATTATTTTTTAATTTTCCAAATTCCACTTTAAAGTCCACCAGTTTAATCCCAACACCTCTAAACAAACCGACTAAGAAATCATTTATTCTATTTAGTTGTTTATCAATTTTCTCTATTTCTTTTTTAGTTGCCCATTTAAAAGCAAATATATGTTCTTTTGAAATTAGTGGGTCTCCTAGATCATCATCTTTAAGACAGTATTCTATTAAGGGTTCATCTAAAACTGTTCCATCTTCTATACCAAGTCTTTTTGTTAATGAGCCCGTTGCAATATTTCTTACAACAAACTCAATGGGTATTATATTTACATGCTGAATTAATTGTTCCCGCATATTAATACGCTTAACTAAGTGATTTTTAATACCAACTTGACTTAGATAAGTTAAAATATGTTCAGAAATTCTGTTGTTTAAAATTCCTTTACCTTCAATAATAGATTTTTTTTGATTGTTAAATGCCGTTGCATCATCTTTAAAATGTTGAATTACGTAACTTTTTTCCGAACAAGCATAAATAATTTTTGCTTTTCCTTCATAAAGTTTTTTACCTTTTTTCATTACTTAAAGACTCTTCTAAAGATTAAATTTATATTTTTGAAATGTTTTGAATAACTGAAAATAGATCTTAATTTTTTTTGTGAAATGTTATTCATTATATATTTATCTGACTGAATAACATTCAATAAATCCAAATTTTCAGCAAAACATTTTTTTGCATAACCTTGAACCATCTTATATGATTTTTCTCGACTTAGACCAGTTTTAGTTAGTTCAAGCATCAGTTCTTGAGAAAAAATTAAACCTTTAGTTAAGTTTAAATTATCCAGCATTTTTTTTGGATAAACAATCATATTATCTAAAATATTTGTAAGTCTCACTAATGCAAAATCTAATGTTATGTTAGCATCAGGTCCTATATTTCTTTCAACACTTGAATGAGAGATATCCCTTTCATGCCACAATGCTATATTCTCAAGGGCAGGGACGACTGCACTTCTAACCATTCTTGCAAGACCGGTTAAATTTTCACTTAAAATTGGATTTTTTTTATGTGGCATTGCTGATGAGCCTTTTTGATTTTTGGAAAAAAATTCTTGTAACTCATATACCTCTGTTCTTTGCAAATGTCTTATTTCAATTGCAACTCTTTCAATTGAACCAGCAATAATTCCCAAAACTGAAAAATAAAAAGCATGACGGTCTCTTGGAATTATCTGTGTTGAAATAGGCTCAACTTTTAAACCAAGCTTTTTTGCTACATACTTTTCAACATTAGGGTTTATGTTAGCAAACGTTCCAACTGCACCAGATATAGCACAGGTAGACACCTCATCAATTGCTTGTAATAATCTTTTTTTATTTCTCTTAAACTCTTCATAGAAAGATGCCAGTTTTAAACCAAAAGTTATTGGTTCAGCGTGTATACCATGACTTCTTCCCATACAAGGAGTAAATTTATATTTTTTAGATTGTCTTTTAAGAACTTTAAGAATGTTATCTAGATCTTTTAGTATTATTTTTCCTGATTGAACTAACTGAATATTAAAACTTGTATCTAGTACATCTGACGAAGTCATTCCTTGATGCAAGTACCTAGCTTTTATTCCAGCTTTCTCTGTAACTGATGTTAAAAATGCAATAACATCGTGCTTTACTTGTGCCTCTATTTGATGAATTCTTTTTACGTTAACCCTAGCTTTTTTCCTTACAACAGATGAAACACCTTTTGGAATTTGACCAAGCCTTTCCATCGCTTGCGCAGCTGCAATCTCAACATCTAACCAAATTTTATATTTGTTCTCCTCAGACCAAATACTTACTAGCTCTTTTCTTGAGTATCTTGATATCATTTATTATACGGGGGCTTTCTATAACCTTTAACAGATTCTGTGAATATTTCATAACCATTTTCAGTTATTCCTACCGTATGTTCGAATTGTGCAGATAAAGATTTATCTTTTGTAACCGCTGTCCATCCATCATTAAGAACTTTTGTCTCATATTTCCCGTAATTAATCATTGGCTCAATAGTAAATGTCATTCCAGGTTGTAATTCTGCTCCAGTATTTTTTTTACCGTAATGAAGAACATTAGGAGGCTCATGAAAAGTATTACTTATACCATGGCCACAAAAATCTCTTACAACACTAAAACCTTTTGGCTCAACTAAAGATTGGATTTCGTAACCAATATCACCTAATTTAATACCAGGCTTAAGAATTTGAATCCCTTTCATTAAAGACTCATAAGTGGCATTTATTAAATTTTTCGCTTTAACAGAGATTTCACCAACAGAAAACATTCTACTTGTATCACCATAATAACCATCAACAATAGCTGTAACATCAATATTTAAAATATCACTTTCTTCAAGCTCTCTCTCTGAAGGAATACCATGACAAATAACATGATTTAAAGATGTACATAAAGATTTTTCAAAACCTCTATAAAATAAAGGTGCTGAGTAACCACCATTATCTCTAATAAACTCATAACACAATTTATCAATTTTATCTGTCGTTATTCCTGGATTAATATAATCAGTAATCATATCTAGACATTGAGCAGCTAACTTACCAGCAACTCTCATTTTATTAAATTTTTCTGAATAATTATTCATCAACTATTTTTATTTTTTTCTCAATTTTAATTTCTTTAGAACTTAAATGACATCTGTAAGCTAAAAATTTTACACCAGTTTTTTTAGCTTTTAAATAATTTTGATAATAATCATTATCAATATCTTTTGCTATTCTAAAGTTATTTATACCTTGGATTTGCGTTAAAAATAAGACGTAAGGCTCATAATTCTTATCAATAGATTCTATCAATTTATTTAAATGCTTAGTTCCTCTAGTGGTTACAGCATCTGGAAATTCAGCAAAATTATGCTTCCTTACCAAGGTTACATTTTTTACTTCTAAAATTTTTTTATCACATAGAAAATCAAATCTAGTATCGTCAGAATATTTAAACTCTGGCTTAATATTTTTAACATTTTTAAATTCATTAATAAGTTTATTTTTTAGGCCATGTTCTACTATTCTGTTGGCTCTATGTGTATTAACACCAATTATAGAATTTTGTACTTTTATCATTTCAAGAGTAAATTTTAATTTACGCTTAGGATCATCATTCTTACTTATCCAAACTTGATTATCTTTGTCTAATAGGCCTAACATTGAACCTGTATTAGGACAGTGCGCTATTACAGTTGTATTATTTACTTTTATATCAGCGAAAAATCTTTTATATCGCTTGATTAATTTGCCATTAATTAAAGTATTGGTAAATTTCATTTTAATTAATTTATATAAAATAATGACAAATACAAAAGATATAAATTCTGGAATAATTATAATTGGAAACGAAATTTTATCCGGAAGAACAAAAGATACAAACACCAGTACTCTTGCAACTTGGTTAAATAGTATAG
Organism: uncultured Pelagibacteraceae bacterium; assembly: GCA_902515185.1. Lineage (GTDB taxonomy): Bacteria > Pseudomonadota > Alphaproteobacteria > Pelagibacterales > Pelagibacteraceae > Pelagibacter. Next base: position 26,263 of record CABXTN010000012.1, read on the forward strand.
GAGTTAGAGTTGAAGAGGTGAGGGTTATACCTGACATAGAAGATACTATAGTAAATACAGTTAATACATTTAGAAAAAAATTTAATTATGTTTTTACCTCTGGCGGTATAGGTCCTACACATGACGATATTACCTCACAGTCCGTTTCCAAAGCTTTTAATACTATTTATGGAGAGCATGAAGATGCTTTTAAGATACTAGAGAAATATTATAAACCAGGTGAATTCAATAAAGGTAGACAAAAAATGGCATGGATGCCAGTAGATGCAAAACTCATACTAAATCCCACAAGTGGAGCTCCAGGTTTTTATTTAGAAAATGTTTTTTGTTTACCTGGTGTGCCATCAATATTAAAGGCCATGCTTGGAGGAATACAAAATAAAATTTCTGGAGGCGATCCGATTTTAAGTTCAATTATTAATTTAAGGACTGTTGAGAGTGAAATTGCTAAATCTTTATCAAATGTTCAAAAAGAAAATCAGGATATTCAAATTGGAAGCTATCCTTTTTTTAAAGCTGGAAAATTAGGCGTATCACTAGTTTTAAGATACTGAACCAAAAAGTTGGTGAATTAAATATTATGACAAATATTAATAATAAAGAACTTCAGCTAGTTTATAGTTTAAATTGTAAAAATAAAGTACATACTTTTAATGGAATTAATCTAATTAAAAAAAAAAATTATCTCAAAATTATGATTGAAAAAGTTATTTCAAATAAGGTTAATTTTAATTTAAATAAAAAATTATCCCTTTTTGCTAATTCTGCTATCAATTTTAGAAAATAAGAAGCCAATATATAATTAGTCCAGTCAAGATTGTGGCAATTACATTTCTTGAAAAAAAACCAATTATGATTGCTGCTATAATTCCATAAATTTTTGGATCATTGATTTCAACTAAATCCCCATAATCGTTAAAAAAAACTGCTGGAAATATAATTGCAGGGAATACTGTTGAGGGAACATAGCTAAGAACTAATCTCACTTTTTTACTCATCATTTTACTATTTACAAAAGTGATCATTGAGAATCTTGTAAAATAAGTAATTAGGCCTGCTATGATTACGCTGATCCAGCTCATTTTTTTTCCTTAAATTTAATAATTAGCAAAGCAGACAAAAGTCCTATTAGGGGTGTTATGATTATGTATGCCTTGAATGGAATGTCAAAAAATATTAAAGAACTAATACCTGAGATCAGCATGACAAAAACATGATCTAGTTTACGAAATTCATTAACTATAATTGCCAAAAAAGTTAAAGGTATTGCAAATTTCAAACCCCATTCATCTGGTACGATTGACCCTAAAAAAATTCCAATAATTGTAGTTAACTGCCAAGTTATCCACAATGTAATACCAGCGCCTAAAATATGGTAATGACTATTATTATTTATTTTATTATTTTTAAAATATCTACTTGATACTGCAAATGTTTGGTCGGTAACCAAGTAAGATATGACTAGTTTTTTTTGTAATTGTTAATTTTTCCAAATACTCAGTTAAAACCGCTCCATAAAGAAAATGTCTTGAATTAATTACTCCTACAGATGTTATTGCCACTAATGATGAGGCTCCTCCTGATAAAAGTTGAATAAATACAATTTGAGATGCTCCACCAAAGATAATTAATGAAGTAGCGTAAGTAATTAATGGTGAAAATCCAAGTTCAATTCCAATCGCTCCAAATATAATCCCAAATGGTATTACAGGTATTAAGAGAGGTGAAATATCTAATAATCCTTTCTTAAAAATTGAATATTTTGTAGACATTTTTTAAAGATTTAATAATGCCTTTGATAAATATTTTTTATTTAATTTACAGTCTTTGTAGCCCTGTTTAACTACATTTAAATATCTCTCAGTAGGATATCTAAATTCTGTTTTTTTAACCATTATGTAAGTCATTACATTTGAGCCGTAGTATTTAAAATAAGTTTTTTTATATAAGACAGGAAAATCTTCATAAACATCGAGTTTCTTCTCATCACTTTTGGAGATTTCGAACAGAGCTCCTGGGACAATAGAGTTTTTTTTTATTTCAATATCTGCAGCTCTATATTTGCTTCTAAATGTCAATCTATAGTCTGCAAGCTCATACTTTTTTATAAAATTAGAGTCTTTACATCTTCTTTTCATTTGAAAATGGTTAAGATTACTACCGTAAGCAAAATAAAGCATTATTTTTTTTTCTTATGGTGTTTATTTGTGCCATGGTTAAATATTTATTTTAATCTAAAAGTGTACAATACTGTACCCATATCTGGATACTTAAAATTATATCCACCAGTAGCAATAACACTAAGATATACTTTGCCATCATGAGTATATATTGTTGGTGGCGCTGATCCAGCTACATCCATTTTATAAGACCAAATTTCTTTTCCAGTCTCACTGTTATATGCAAAAATTTTTTTATCAGGTGTACCTGTAGCAAACAGTGTTCCATCATTTGTTAAGCTTAGGCCTCCTCTACTAAAAGTTCCTTTTAATATTTCTTTCTCATAACCAAAAGGAACCTTCCAATCTTTAGTACCAGTTCTCAAATCATAAGCTACTAACTCTCCTTGTGGATAATTAGTCATAAAATTATCGTTTTCATCTACAAATAATGATGATTTCTCATTTACACTTATTTTTTTATTTTTAAGCAAATCATTATCCCACGCATTAAAGAGTACATTTAATTTTTTATAGTCATTTTCGCTTATTAACTCTTGTCGATGTTTTTTTTTATAATTTTGATAATCATTTATTTTATTACTTAAATCATCAAATAAGTGATATCCTACTAGACTTGGGACATACTTAGTTTCAATAGATTTTACATAAGGTTTTGTACCAACCTGGTAAATACCGTTCCTATTTTTTCCATGACAGCTTGCACATTTATTATTATATAAATTAATCTCCTCTTCATAATTTTTCACTATTTTACTATGCGGCCACAATGATTTGAGGTGAACCCTCATTTGTGCAGAAGTATGATTTACTGCAGCAAATAGTTTTTTTTTATTATTGTCTATTGTTGCTCCTTCCCAAATTGGCCCCATTGCCATGTACAAATATGTTCTGTTTGGATATGGAGGTGCAAATAAACCATATTGATAGTCATCAAGATTATCTAAAACTTTTTGTTTCGTGTCACTCTCAATTTTATCTATATCATCTAAACTCCAATCAAACTTAGTTATAGGTTCCGGTTTGGTAATTGCCAACTGATAAGGTGATACAATTTCACTTAATATTTTAGACTTCTCGGTTTTCACTAAATTAACATCATAAATCGGTTTACCAGTAAGTCTTTCCAACATTAAAAAATTTCCAATTTTTGTAAGAGCAATTACAACGTCATAGTTTTTATTATTAATGTTTAAATTCGTTAAAATTGGAGGAAAGGCTATGTCAACATTCCATAAATCGTGATAAGTTTCTTTAAACTGCCATTCTATATTTTTACTAACTAAATTTATAGCCATTAAACTGTTGCTACCAGTATTCTCACCTGGTCTTTTTGCTCCATATATTTTTGGTCTTGGATTGCCAGTGGTTAAAAAGATTAAACCTCGTTCATCGTCTAAAGCTGCACCGCCCCAGGGTAAACCTCCAAAGAATTTTTTCCCTTTGAAAATTTTTACAAAAAATTTCTCATCTCCTGTATTTTTATCAAATGCTATAACGCTATTTCTTGATACAACAATTATATTATTTTTATAAATAAAAGGAGAAACTGCAGTCCAAACATCAATGGAACCTTTCTTGCCAAATTCTTTAATTAAGTTTCCATTTTTTGCATTTATTTTAAAAATTTTTGAACCAACTGGCAAATATATATTCTCATTATTCTCATTGTCTTCCACGGTCAAAAAACCTCTTTGGCTTGGCGCATGCAGTAACTCTTTTTCCCAGAGCAATTTTCCATTACTCGCATTCAGCGTAATAAATTTAAAATCTGAAGTTAAATAAAAAATTTTATTTTTAAAATAAATTGGTGAGGTTTCTACCATGCGCTTCCACGATTTTTTTTTGGTTGAACTTGGTTCGATTGAGATATGCTTCCAAGCAAGAGTTGGTTTATTGTTATTGCTTATTTTTTCTAAATTAATTTTTTCATAAAATTTTGTATTTGAGTTATCTTTGTTTTGCCTAACATAAGAAATATATTTTTTATCAATTTTTTTTTGTGCTAATTTAGGAGTCTCGTAATCTGAATTAATGATACCCTTAATACCATTGTTCACTT
>CABXTN010000013.1:0-10000 GCA_902515185.1 uncultured Pelagibacteraceae bacterium
CCAGACGTAGATATTATTTTAAAAAAAAATCTGCCAAGTATTAGTAGCTCTAAAAAAAGATACAATATTAAATTTCATAGATATTCAATCGCAATATTACATCCAGTGACAACAGATTTGAAAAATCAAAAAAAAAATTCAAATATATTTTTTAAATCGTTAATAAAAAGTAAAAAAAATTATATTTTAATATATCCTAATAATGATCAGGGAAGAGATTTTATTTTGAAAGATTTAAATAAAGTTAAAAATAATCCAAAATTTAAAATTTTTAATTCAATTAGATTTGAATATTTTCTAAGCTTTTTAAAAAATTCAGATTTTATCATTGGAAATTCAAGCTCAGGTGTAGTTGAAGCGCCATACTATGGGCTGCCTTGTATTAATATTGGAAGTAGACAAAATAATAGGGCTAAAATTAATTCTGTAATAAATTGTCCATTCTCAGAAAAAAAAATATTACATGCTATTAATAAAAACTTTAATAAGAAATTTAGAAAAATTAGTTTCTTTGGATCTGGAAAAAGTAATCAAAAGTTTATTAACATTTTAATTAAAAATAAATCTTTATGGAATGATATTAACCAAAAATATTTTAAAGAAATAATTTAAAAATTTGATTTAAATGAAATTTCACAAAAAAATTTCACTACTATTAATTTTAACTTCAATACTCGTATTATTTTACGTTACTTACCGATCTGAAATAAATTGGGAGGGTGAAAGAAGATATTATTATATATCTTATTATTTATTTGGTTTAGCCTTTTTAGTTTTTTCAGTTTTTTTTTATTATATTAAAGAAAATATTAAAAAATATTTAACTATAATTTTATTTAGTTTGCTTTTTACTTTATATGCCTTTGAATTTTATTTAACTTTTTTAAGTAAACCATTTGCTGTGAATGGAAAGTTCTTTGGAACACAAACAATTTACCAAAAATATAAATCTCGCAAAAAAGATAATGATAAAGTTGTAGTAAAAGTTTTTCCCTCTATCTACTTAGGTCAAAATATGAGCTTTTTCCCTCTTTCTGGTGTTTCTAATTCTGAAACAATTTACAGTAACGAAAATGGATATTATTTTATTTATGATAGTGATAGGTATGGTTTTAATAACCCAGATAATGAATGGGATCGAAAAGAAATAGAATTTTTAATAGTTGGTGATTCATTTGCACATGGAGCAGCAGTCAACAGACCTGATGATATTTCTTCTGTTTTAAGAAAACTTTCTGGGAGTCCAGTTCTAAATTTAGGCTATGGTGGCAATGGGCCTTTAATAGAGTACGCAACTCTGAGGGAATATATTACACCTAATGTAAAAAATGTTTTATGGCTATACTATGAAAAGAATGATTTAGTAGAATTAAAAAAAGAATTAAAATCAAAAATTTTATTAAAATATTTAAATGATTTAAGTTTTTCTCAAAATTTAAAAGAAAAACAATTTCTAGTTGACAATATTGCTAAGGGAGTGATTTCAAAAAAAATAATGTCGTTTGAAAATTTTGAAATAAATTCACTAAGGTTTAAAATTTTCCAATTTATCAAAATATGGAAATTAAGGTACTTGCTTAGCAATAAGGATAAAAAAAGTAAGAATCAATTAAGTACTGAAATGAACATAAACGTTAATGCAGAGTTTAAAAAAATTATAATGCTGTCTAAAAAATTATCTGAACAAAATGGTGCTAAATTTTATTTTGTATATTTGCCAGATTATTTTAGATTTAAATCAGGATATCAATACGAACCATCATTTTCTCAAATAAAAAATATTTTAAATGAATTGGATATAAGCCTTATTGATATTAACAAGGAAGTATTTGATAAACTTGAAGATCCTTTAGAACTCTTCCCTTTTAAACAGAATGGACATTATAATGTTAGAGGTTACAAAATAGTCGCTGAAGCAATTTTTAGGTCTTTGAAACCTTAATTTTTTTCCTAAAATTTTTTTGTGCTCTTTTAAAGTCATTATAATTATTTATATCAATTGCTTCATCCTTATTCATTACGTAACCAAATGAATTTTTATAACTAATATAGTTATTAAAAAAATTTTTAGTTATTTTAAAAATAAAAAAGGCTCCATTTGGAATTAAAATTTCTTTGAAGTTTTGTCTGTTAGTATAAAGAGCATTTTTTTTATATATAGGTTTTATATTTTTTTTCTCTTTAATAAATGACTTAAATATTTTTTCATTCAAGTCACTGTCTGCTTTATAACAAGAAATTAAAGTATTTTTTTTTTGTTTTTTAAAAATTTTGATTGAATTATCTATATGCCTAGAATTTTTAAGTGGCGTACTTGGTTGTATATAAACTACAATTTTATTTATTAATTTTTTAAATTTAGAAAAACTTTTTAGCACATCTTTTGAACTTGCATTATCGTCTGATGATTTTTTATCTCTATAATGCATTTTAACTTTTGAAAATTTTTTAGCTTGGTTTAAAATTTTTTTTGAGTCAGAAGAAATATAAACATCGTTAATCTCATTTGCTGAGCATGCGTTTTTTAAAGCAATTTGAACAAGAGATTTGTTGTTTATTTTAAGCAGGTTTTTATTCTTTATACCTTTGGATCCTCCTCTTGCAGGAATTATTGCTATAATGTTATTTTTTTTCATTAAATGAAAAGATTACTTAACTTGCCGCCTTACATCGTAAAAAAATTGATTTGTGGCGGTGTACACAGTCATATCTCTTAGTTTTGAGTTCAAATTTTTGGATTTATTATTTAATAGTTGTGTTTCAACACTATTTTTTTGTTCTTCACTCATATAAAATTCGTAATTTGTATCTTTTTTCAATTTATTTAATTTAACTGAGTCATTTTCAACAAAATTTAAAATATCATATTCAAAATTTTCTTTAAAACTTTTAACAACACTGTTTTGATCTTTAAACTTAATGCATTTTGCTCTATGGAACTTCAATAATTCTTTACACTGAGCAATAAACACTGGATTTTTTATATTTTTAAACTCTGCAAATCTTTTACAAATCTTTATTAAATAATCACTAAATTCCTCATTGTGTTGTAAAATAACTTTATAAGTATAAAGCATGTTAAGTTTTCCATATTCTCCGTTCTCTAACCTTTTAAAATTATTCTCCTCTGACCAATATTTATTTAAATCTTTTTCAGATGAAAAAGATTCTGCCTCTGAATAATCTTTTACAAAATCATCATATAAATTTTTAATTTGACCGTTTTCTAAGTGTACATCCTCTGCAACTTTTTGTATAAAATCAACTGGGTGAATATTATAAATATTTTTTAAAAAAATTAAAAAATAATAAAACCATTTTTTACTCCACATCATTTGCATTAAAAAATGAAAAAATCTGAAGTACTTAAATTCTTCCTGTGGCATAGTTGCAGTTTCACTCACTGTTTCTTGAGTTTCAAAAATTTTTTTTCCTCTATAAATTCCATATGAGTTATCATGAAGTCTGAAAACTGTCTTTTTAAAATACTTTGCCCTATATTCTTTTTTATCCATTTCTGTTCCAGGTAATAGATGTAAAAAATAATTCCATATTTCAAATCCATGATCTATTAATGTTTTATTAGCCATTAAATGAGTTTCTTTTGTTTCATTTGGTAGACCAAGGATAAGTTCTGTAAATGATTTTTCGTCAATTCCAATTTCTTTTAAGCTATTCTGTAACTCCAAAATTTGTTTAAAGGTTAAATTCTTCCTCTTTACTGCGCTTAAAACATTTTCATCTAAAGACTGCATCGATGCGCCAACTGGGGCTATTTCTTTAAATTCTCTTGCAACTTTTAGCACTCTATCTGGTCTAGTCTTATTCCACTGAACTGCAACATTATATGGCCATCCATGTTTTAAATGCATGTCGTACATTTTTTTTGCAAATATTGCATCTCTTTCTAAGATTGAAAAATTTGCATCAGCTATAAATAATGTTTTTGATTTTTTGCATCTGGTAGCGATATACTCAATTTCATCCAAAACTCTTTGTTCATCAAATTTCTGAAGTTTTTGAGTGCCTATGCCCCATGCACAAAAAGTGCAACGATAGGGACATGATCTATTAGTTTCAAGAATTGGTATCCATCTTTCATCAAAAAAATCATCAAGCATCCCTGTTAAATAAGGAGATGGTATTTCATTTAAATCATCTAATGCTCCAATATTCTCGCCTATATGTAAATGATCTGCACAATTAGCAATGTTAATTTTATTTTCTCCCAAATTATTTACTAAAGATCCAGGTATATTTAATGATTTTAACTTTTTAACATCCAAATCTAGATTTAAAAATTTATCTATAACACTGTGGAAACCTTTTTCACCTTGATTTACCACAAAGACATCACAATTTTTCTGAGTTTTGAAAAATATCTCCGCACCTTCTAAATTTGCATTTATATTGGTAAACCTTGGTCCGCCACCAATGGTTAACACGGAAGGGTATTTTTCTTTAATATAATCAAAGATATATTTATTTAAATTTTCGTTCCAAACAAAATAGCCAAGAGCTACTACGTTTGGTTTTTCATTATCGATTGCTGATAATAATTTATTTGCATCTTTAAATAATTTTACCTCGACCTTATTTCCTGTTTTATCAAGTTGTTTTTTTAAATAAGATCCAACATAACCTATATTTAAAGGAAAAGTATAAACTCCCCCACCTGTCCAGGTATGCATTAAATCTCCCAAAAATACTTTGAAAGTCATGTAAGTTTTTTCCAAGCAATTTTCATACTAATGTTGAACAGTAGAACTTTGCTCTATATTTCTATTCTTTTTTGCCTCAATCTTAAGCTTGGCTCTAATTTCTTTTTTCTGTAAGTAATCGTCAAATGATTTTGTACTTTTTGAGTTTAAATTACCATCTGTACTTTGAGAAAACCTTTCAGCATCAGAAGTTGTGGAAGCTTCCCAATTTACCATACCATCCATAGTTTCGTTACCTTGTATTGCAATAACTTTTGATTTGACGTTCATTTGTTCAACTACTTTTAACTCACTGCCACCACTATGTCTGAACCCTCTAAAAGATGAATCTTTAGTCTTATATAAGTGATCAATTTGATCTAAAGTACTTTTTCGTTGCTTGTCGTAATAATTTTTCATTAATTCTGAATTGGCCCAACGTAAACACTCGTAAAACTCGTCATCGGAAAGCTCTGTAAAATTACAACAAATTAAATCGGAATTTAAATGTTTTTTCTCATAAAAATCCTCTGCTGGGTTATCTTTATCTAATAATCCCATTTTAATAGCATCGTAGTAAAGTGGAGATCCAGGATAAGGTGTCACTGGTCTTATTGTTCTTTTTTGTGCGAAATCATCATACTTAATTAAAAAATCTACTGCTTTCTTTAATGTTTCTCTATTATCGCCTTTATTACCAAATATAAAATTGAGTCCAGGGCTAATTCCTACTTTAAGTGTGTCTTCAATACCTTGGACAATCATTTCTGGTCTCAAGCCTTTTTTCATATTATTAAGAACTTTTTGGTCCATACTTTCGATACCATAATTAATAAAAACACAACCAGCATCCTTCATTAATTGTAATAATTCCTCACTACAATAATTTAATCTTCCATTACAGCTCCATCTAACTGGTAAATTTCTTTTAAGAAATGCCAGACACACTGCCTCTGTATGTTCCACAGATGACATGAGTAAATCGTCCTGAAAAGATATAAAATTAATTCCGTAGTCATTGTAAAGCAATTCAATTTCATCAAGCAAATTTTCTGGTGTTCTCATTCTGTATCCTGGATCCATTCTATAACAAAACGTGCACTTAAATGAACACCCACGTGCTGACATCATTGGAAGAACAAAATCTGTGGGTTTTGCTTTTGCAAATCTTAACATTCTATAATATTCCATTGGAAATAATTCATAAGGTATTGGGGGCAAAGTATTAAGATCATGTACCAAAGGTGCTCTTGGGGTTTTCTGAAGTTTTCCATCTTCTAACCAAGCTATTCCTGGAACATCTTTTAACGATGTTTTGTTCTCAATTGCATCCATCAATTTAGGTATAGAGAGCTCTCCCTCCCCTAGACCGACCACATCACATCCAGATTTTTTTAAAAAAAATTCTGGCTCTGGCGTTGGGCCATATCCTCCCATAACATAGAAAGGTCGGTTCTTTGAATTATTAATAGCTTTTGATAAGCTTTTCATTTTTTGATACTGATAGTATCCACCAATTAAACTCAAAATAGCAACATCAAATTTATTCTCATCAAGATATGTTCTTAAATAATCATCTGGCCAGTGATGCATATCTTGATTCCAAATAGAAACTTCATGACCATCTCTTTTTAGCACCGCACTAAGAGCACCTACTCCCATGGGAAAAGTATGATCATAAGATCCATTATCGTAAACGATGAATAATACTTTTAAAGACATAATTCTAATGAACAATTAACATAAAAAAAAAAGAAAAAAAACCTATATATCCATAGATATTACGACAAAAAGGTCCAAAAAAATACAATTTGCATTATTTAAATAAATAAAACTTTTTTTCCTATTTTATAAAAAAAATTTTTATGTTTCACATCTCTGTAAATATGAATTTTATTAGACGTGTTTTTTAAAGCATAATTAAAAGGAATATAGCATTTTAATTTCTTATCTATTTCGCTTGAATTAAATGGAATACTTGACATATCAGAAAATATTTTTTTTATATTAAGTAGACTCACTAATAATTCTGCTGGTAATTTAGATAAAAATCCGTTTTTAAGAATGTGGATTTGAGTTTTATTTTTTTTAAGAAAAGTTTTGAGTTTTTTTCTAAATTTTTCTGTATCTTTTGAATTAAAAGTTGGATGTAATTTCATTAGAAAACAATCATTTTTATTCTTTGCTAAAGATTTAATTTGATTAAATAATTTATCTAATTCATCTTTATTTTTAGAAATTGTTAAAGATCCAATATTTAAAATTTGTAATTTTTTTTTTGAAATTTTAAAATTTTTTTTTTTAATTATGTAAGATTTAATTTTATTAAATATATTTGTAATATTTTTTGGCGATATTTTTTTATTTGTTTTGTAAGAATTAAAATATATTTCATCATTTATATTTTTTGATAATATTCCTATATATCTTTCATAATGGACCGGTAAGTAACTAATAAAATTTAAATTATATAAAATTCGAAAAATTTTATTATAAATATAATTTTTGAAATTTGGAGCTGCCACTCTTGCTTCTCTTAAATTTCCATACCCATGTTCTAAAAAATAAAAAGACGGTTTACAGTTTAAGATGTTAAAAAGAACAATTTCAAAATCATCTCCACTCCCATAAATTGTAGAGACGTCCAAATTTTTATTTATTTTAATTTTTTTTTCGTAATATTTAATAATTTTTGATCTTTGAAAACGACTAAGAAAAAAACTTTTTGATATTGTCGGAATATTTCTATAATAATCTATAAATTTTATTTCATCAAAATACGAAAGAAGAAATTCTCTAAAAAATAAAATTGTTTTTCTATCAAATATATTTTTAAATTTTTTATTAATATTGATAAATAGAGTTCTTTTTTTTTTACTTTTTTCACTATCAATAAAAGCTAATACTTGAATAAGTGAAAAAAAGTTTCTAGGATAATAAAACTCGTTCGGATTACTTTTCATAATTTAACTAATAAAACATATATAATTTTTATTATAAAGATTTTATACACACAATATAATTGACAAGTTTCTTAAACTTCATTAAATAAAAGCTACTATTGAAAGTTGATGGGGAATCAATGTGAAATTCGTTGGCTGTACCTGCAACCGTAAAGTCGGAGCGCCATCCAATAGAGTCCGCTGTTGAATGAAGGCCAGGAAAAGTCTAATTCTACAATGTAAAATTAACATCGGCAATAACTTAATCAGTTTCACACTATGGTGGAACTTAAAAGAGGGAAAGGCCAGATGTTACCAAGATATTTATTTTTTATTTATTTTTTTATTTTTTCAAATATTTCTTTTTCAGAGGAAGTGCCAATAATTGTAATTACAGCAAGTAAAAAACCTCAATCTTTATCTACAGTTGGTACGTCAGTAACTATTCTAGATGAAAAGTTTTTTAATAATACAAGTGAGTACTTTTTAGGAGATGCTTTAGGTACAACAACTACTAGTGCTAATTTCTTTCAAAGTGGTGGTCACGGAACAGCATCAGCTATTCAATTAAGAGGTATGCCTAAAAGATACTCTACTGTTTACATTGATGGAGTTAAAATGTCAGATCCTTCGAATGTATCTAATGATTTTGATTTTAATAATATTTTAACTAGTCAAGTTTCTAGAGTAGAAATTTTAAAAGGCAATCAAAGTTCTGTTTACGGTAGCGGTGCGATAGGTGGTACTATTCACATCACTACAAAAAAAGGCGGACCCGGATACGAAAAAGATGTTAATTACACCACAGGTTCTCATGATACCCATAATTTGTCTGCTTCTATTTCGGGTGGGGATGAAACAAAAAATTACTATATTGGTCTACAAAGATTTCAAACTGATGGAATCTCTCAAATGACACATAACGATGAAAGTGATCGATATAGAAATAATGGTCTAGTAGCTAACTTTGGTAAAAAATTATCTGATACTCTGGAATTACAAAGTAATGCAAGAATTGCTGAAACTTACCTTCAATATGATGCCGGGTGTGTTACATCTCTATTTGGTTGTTCAACCTCAAGAGACCATAGTGAAGAAGTAGATGGTGTTGAATCATCCACTAGTGTTAGCTTAACGTACAAACCAATAGATAAACTTACAAATAAATTTACTGTTGCAAATACATACATCAAAAGAATTTATGCTAGAACTCCTGGTAGTAAAAATACCCAGCAAGATAATTATTATGGTGAACGATATGCTCTTCTTTATCAAGGTAATTATAATTTTGATTTAGATAATAGTGTTGTGTTTGGATTAGAAAGAGAAGATGACCAGATGGGATATAACAAAGATTCAACAGGAAGAATAGACTCAAATGCTTATGTTACATCTAAGTATTTTGATTATCAAAGTAGAATAACAAAAAATATTTATGGTACCTTTGGCGCACGATTTGATGAACATTCACTTGCAGGTGGTGGATCAAACGAAGACTCGCATAGAGGAACTCTTGCATATATATTTGATGATAAGGCTACAAAGTTAAAGTTTTCATATGGTACTGGTTATCGATTTCCTTCATTATTTGAAACGCTTTATGTATGGAATTCAAGAAATCATTGCGTTAATGGTGGATCAAATTGTAAGGCAGTAGGTCATAAGACTGCAGAAAATAGCCAAAGTTTTGATTTTGGAATTGAAAAATCTATAAGTCCAAATTTATTTATAGATCTAACTTACTTTAATGTTGAATACAAAGACGCTCTTGAGGGATGGGTAGGCAATGGTGGAGCGGGATCTGGTTCAACTACGCAGAATTCCCCAAGTACTACTACTTCACAAGGTTTGGAGTTGATGACTACATATAAATTAAATGAGGTGTTAAATTTTGGTTTTAACTACACATATACTCAAACTTATGATGGTGCAGAGTACGATAACCCAGCTAATTCCAATAAAGCTGGTTCACAAATGGTAAGGGTTCCAAGAAATATAATGAACTTAGTCACAAATATAAAAATTCCTGGATATAAAAATTTAGATATGACCTTAAGAACTAAGTGGTCTGATGAGGCAAGAGACTATGGAAACGGAAATCCCAATAGGAACTCTGCTGATGGTGGAAGTCTTGCTGCCTTTAATGACGCAGAATTAGAGAGTTACTTAGTAAATGATCTGTCAATAAGATATAATTATCTAAATAGCTTTAATCTTTACTTCGATATAACAAATATCTTTGATAAAAAATATGAAACAGTTCAAGATTATTCACAAATGAATAGAAGTTTTAATCTTGGTATTAAAAAAAGATATTAAAATTAAATAGCTATATGATTAAATCACCCTGCATAGGAG
>CABXTN010000013.1:12500-24137 GCA_902515185.1 uncultured Pelagibacteraceae bacterium
AAGGAATTTCCACATCCTTTCACACTTAATCATAATTTCGGGACCTTATCTGGTGGTCTGGGCTTTTTCCCTCTCGACCATGGACCTTAGCACCCACAGTCTGTCTGTTGAAGAACAATGTTTAGCATTCGGAGTTTTATTAGGTTTGGTAAGAATCTCTTCCCCCTAGCCCATTTAGTGCTCTACCTCTAAACATCTATTTATTCAACGCACTACCTAAATAGTTTTCGCGGAAAACCAGCTATCTACGAATTTGGTTGGCCTTTCACCCCTTACCACAAGTCATCCAAAGACTTTTCAACGTCAACTGGTTCGGTCCTCCAGCAAGTGTTACCTTGCATTCAACCTGCTCATGGTAAGCTCATTCGTTTTCGGGTCTAATTCATCAAACTAATCGCCCTATTAAGACTTGCTTTCGCTGCGCCTACACCTAGATGGCTTAAGCTTGCTTAATAAATTAAGTCACTGACCCATTATACAAAAGGTACGCCGTCACTCTAAAAAGAGCTTCGACTGATTGTAGGCATGCGGTTTCAGGTTCTATTTCACTCCCCTAATAGGGGTTCTTTTCACCTTTCCCTCACGGTACTAGTTCACTATCGGTCACTGAAGAGTATTTAGGCTTAGAGGGTGGTCCCCCTATATTCGAGCAAGATTTCACGTGTCCCGCTTTACTCAAGAAATTTGTTAAACATTACTCTTAAGGGACTATCACCCTCTATGGTTAGTCTTTCCAAACTATTCAGATTTTTTTAACAAATCTACAGGCCTAATCCGCTTTCGCTCGCCACTACTAACGGAATCTCAATTGATTTCTTTTCCTCTGGTTACTTAGATGTTTCAGTTCTCCAGGTTATCTCTTTAAACCTATGAATTCAGTTTAAAGTACCACATAAAGTGGTGGGTTTCCCCATTCGGAAATTTTCGGATCAAAACTTGCATACAGTTCCCCGAAACTTTTCGCAGTATACCACGTCCTTCTTCGGCTTTCAGTGCCAAGGCATCCGCCACACGCCCTTAAACGCTTGATTTATGCACAGAAAAAAATTCTGTGTTGAATCAAATTTTGTTTGAATATTCATCTATTCGAATATTCATTGATTGTTCATCTATTCGAACAATCGGATATAGATATTGATATTATTAATTTTATTTACAATTTATATAACTAAGTGTTTCTGGTGGAGGATAGCGGGATCGAACCGCTGACCTCCTGAATGCAAATCAGGCGCTCTCCCAGCTGAGCTAATCCCCCAAAAAATGGTGGGCCGAGAAAGACTCGAACTTTCGACCCCACCCTTATCAAGGGTGTGCTCTAACCAACTGAGCTACCGGCCCTTATTCAGTAAAGAGAAACACTAATTTTTAAGAAGAGAAATGAGGACGGTCAACATTAACCTGTTAAATATTTAGATCAAAAAATAAATTTTTGATCATCCTTAGAAAGGAGGTAATCCAGCCGCAGGTTCCCCTACGGCTACCTTGTTACGACTTCACCCCAGTCGCTGACTATACCGTGGTCAAAGGTTTTAAGCTTTGCCTTAAGGTAGAACCAACTCCCATGGTGTGACGGGCGGTGTGTACAAGACCCGGGAACGTATTCACCGCGGCGCGCTGATCCGCGATTACTAGTAATTCCAGCTTCATGCACTCGAGTTGCAGAGTGCAATCCGAACTGAGGCATCTTTTTAGGATTTGCTTGATGTTGCCATCTTGCTTCCTATTGTAGATGCCATTGTAGCACGTGTGTAGCCCAACACGTAAGGGCCATGAGGACTTGACGTCATCCCCACCTTCCTCCAGCTTATCACTGGCAGTTCTTTCAGAGTGCCCAACTAAATGATGGCAACTAAAAGTGAGGGTTGCGCTCGTTGCGGGACTTAACCCAACATCTCACGACACGAGCTGACGACAGCCATGCAGCACCTGTGTTTCGTCCGGCCGAACCGAAAACTCTAATCTCTTAGAGTCGCGACGAACATGTCAAGTGTTGGTAAGGTTCTGCGCGTATCTTCGAATTAAACCACATGCTCCACTACTTGTGCGGGTCCCCGTCAATTCATTTGAGTTTTAACCTTGCGGTCGTACTCCCCAGGCGGTGTGTTTATCGCTTTCGCTGCGACACTGAAAATAAATTTCCAACGTCTAACACACATCGTTTACGGCATGGACTACGAGGGTATCTAATCCTCTTCGCTACCCATGCTTTCGTTCCTCAGTGTCAGTAATGATCCAGAAAGCTGCCTTCGCAATTGGTATTCTTTCTAATATCTACGAATTTCACCTCTACACTAGAAATTCTGCTTTCCTCTATCATACTCTAGCTGAAAAGTTTTGATGGCAGTTCCAGAGTTAAGCTCTGGGATTTCACCACCAACTTTTTCAACCACCTACGAACTCTTTAAGCCCAGTAATTCCGAACTACGCTAGGTCCCTTCGTATTACCGCGGCTGCTGGCACGAAGTTAGCCGGACCTTCTTATTCGGGTACAGTCATTTTCTTCCCCGACGAAAGAGCTTTACAACCCAAAGGCCTTCTTCACTCACGCGGCATCGCTGCATCAGAGTTTCCTCCATTGTGCAAGATTCCTTACTGCTGCCTCCCGTAGGAGTTTGGGCCGTGTCTCAGTCCCAATGTGGCTGATCATCCTCTCAAATCAGCTATTGATCAAAGTCTTGGTAGGCCATTACCCTGCCAACTAACTAATCAAGTGCGGGCTCATCCAATGGCGCATAAAGCTTTCTCCGTAAAGACTTATGAGGTATTAGCACAAGTTTCCTCGTGTTATTCCTCACCAAAGGGAAGATACCCACATGTTACTCACCCGTCTGCCACTAAGTATTGCTACTTCGTTCGACTTGCATGTATAAGGCGTGCCGCCAGCGTACGTTCTGAGCCATGATCAAACTCTCAAGTTTAAAAACGGCGCACACTAGCTTCTATATAAATTCTAAGAATAAAATTTATATATGTTGAAGTGTGTACGACAAATTTTGGTAACCTTAACCGTCCACACTTCTCTTCTTAAATTTTTCACTTTTACAATAACTAATTAGGCCTAAAAAGACCCAAAAAAATTCTCTTAAATATTAAGTTTTCATTAATTTTAGTGAGAAAGTTCGTTGCTTATAGGCTAAATTTAAACTAAATCAAGTAGTTAAGATTGAAAAATTATGCAAAAAAAGTCAATAAATTCGCCCTTTTTTTTGATTTTTTTACAATTCTAAATTATTAATTGTAATAATTTAATGAAACTTAATTCAAAAAATTTACTAGATATAATCAAAAAAAATCAAGAGCTTTTTTTTGTTATTTTCTTAGTTTTAATGTCTGTTTTAATAACCCAGTTTTTTCAATTCTCTAAAGCAAAAACAGGAAGTGAATACGTTAAACTTATTAATAATTTATATTTTCAAAAAACATTCAATAATGTTTTTAAAGGTTTTCAGCCAAAATATTCAAATGTTGAACATAAAGTAAAAAAAAATGAAACTATTAATGGTATTTTGAAATCTTACGATGTGCCAGAAAATGAAATAAATAAAATATTAAATATTATTATTAAGAATAAAAAGATTAAAAATTTAAAGGTTGATGAGAAAATAAAATTTACAATTGATAACTCTAATAAGACTATTTCACGATTAATTTTATCTATATCTAAAACAAAAAAGCTTCAACTAGTTAGAAATTATGAGAATAACAGTTTTATAAGGGAAGAAATTGTAACAAATTTACAAAAAAGAATAATTTTTACAGAGGGTAAAATTTCCCAAAGTTTATATAGGAGCGCCATAAACAAAAGAATTCCTCCCAACGTGATTGTGGAATTTGCAAGAATATACGGTTTTCAAATTGATTTTCAAAGAGATATAAGGAAAAATGATAGTTTTCAAATTATTTATGAAGTTTATGAAGATGAAAATAAAAAGATTTTTAATACTGGAAATATTTTATTTGCAGACTTAAATTTAAGTAACCAAAATAATTCTTTATATTTTTTTGATAAAAAAGGTAGTGAAGGCCATTATGATATAAATGGTAAAAGTGCAAAGAAAGCATTAATGAAAACTCCAATAAATGGTGCAAGGCTATCGTCTCCTTACGGCATGAGAAAACACCCAATAGACGGATTTAATAAAATGCATAGAGGCACAGACTTTGCTGCTCCAGAAGGGACTCCAATAATGGCTTCGGGTGATGGAATTGTTATTAAAGCAAGTTGGTGTGGAGGAGGAGGAAATTGCGTTAAGATAAAACATAACTCAACTTACAGCACTGTATATGCTCATCTTTCAAAATTTTCAAGTGCAGCTAAAACAGGGAAGAGAGTTAAACAAGGTCAAATAATTGGTTACGTTGGCTCTACTGGTAAATCAACAGGACCACATCTTCACTATGAAGTTATATTTAATGGAAAAAGAATTAATTCTCAAACCTTAAAATTACCATCTGGTAAAATATTAAAGGGTAAATCAAGAGAAGATTTTGAAATTAAAAAAATAAAAACTGATGTTTTAAAGTCAGAGTTAATACAGAAGTATAGTTAAACTTAAGAAGCGGTTTTCTCTATATTTTGATCATTTGATTTTTGTTCACTCGTATTTGGATCTTGGTCAGAAATTTTTTTACTAACTTCTTTATGTTTATCAAAATTTTTTTCTCTTTCGTTTGATACTCTTAAAAAATGGTCTGAATGTTGAAAATAGTTTTCTGATAAAATTTTATCACCGTTTGACAAAGCTTCTCTAGCTAAGTCATTATACTTTTCAATAAGTTTTGAAGCATTTTGATTATTACGACCTGGTGATTTTCTTTGGAAATTATGACCTTCTGTGAAAGTAGTATTGTGACCATTTCTTTTGAAATTTTTATCACCATTAGATCTAAATCTTGGTCTTTTATGATTATTATTTCTGAACGATCTCATTAATAAATTTTAATTATATCTTCGTACATATTAGGCATCTGTCTCGTCTACCATAATCTTTTACTGATTTGTTAACAAAAAACTTTTCTTTTTTTAATAAATTTAACATTTTTAATTTTTGATCAAATCCAATTTCCAAAACTAGTTTTCCACCTTTTTTTAGCAACATTGAAGACCTTTTTACGATTTTAATAAATATTCTTAAACCGTCTAGTCCACCTTCAAGAGCCTGTATAGGTTCGTACCTCAATATATCAGTATCTAAACTTTTTAATCTTAAACTGCTTATATATGGAGGATTAGATATAATTAAATCATATTTACCTTTAAAAAAATTGTCAACAGATGATTTATAAAATTTTATTCTATTGTCCAACTGATGTATTTTTGCATTATATTTGGCAATTTTTAATGCATTTTTTGATATATCTATTGCTGTTCCTCTAAAATTTGTTCTCTCTTTTAGCAAAGATAATATGATACACCCTGATCCAGTGCCTATATCTAAAACAGATTTATGTTTTTTTTGAGGATAAAATTTTAAAATCTCTTCTATTAAAATCTCTGTATCAGGTCTAGGAATTAATACGTTATTATTAACGTAAAAATTACTTTTCCAGAATTCTTTGGAGTTGGTAATATATGCTATTGGTTCATTCTTTGATCTTCTTTTTAAAAGTCGATGAAATTTATTAATGTTTGATTTATTTAAATTTTTACTATCATTTAATAAAAGACTACTTCTAGTTTGATTTAATACTTTGCATAATAGTAATTCAGTATCTAATTTATAAGATTGAATATGTTTATCCTTAAGATATTTGCTACCTAGTGATATCAATTCATTAATATTATTTACCATTTAATTTAGATTAGTTAGTTTTTCTTCCTGTGCTTGAAGATTTAAATTTTCAATAAATTCATCAAATATTTCACCTTCCAAAAATTCCTCTAATTTATGTAGAGTCATATTAATTCTATGATCGGTAACTCTACCTTGAGGAAAATTGTAGGTCCGTATTCTTTCAGATCTATCTCCAGAACCAATTTTATTTTTACGATCTTTTGATCTTTCGTCTTCTTTTTTTTTTCTCTCATACTCATAGATTCTAGATCTTAAGATTTTAAGACCTTTCTCTTTATTTCTAATCTGAGATTTTTCATCTTGTTGACTAACTACTATTCCAGTGGGTACATGAGTAATTCTAACTGCAGAATCAGTTGTGTTAACACTTTGACCTCCAGGTCCGCTACTTCTAAAAACATCTATTCTCAAATCTTTTTCTTCAATTTTTACGTCAATTTCTTCTGCTTCAGGCAAAACAGCAACTGTAGCTGCGGATGTATGAACTCTTCCTTGAGTTTCTGTGTCTGGTACCCTTTGAACTCTGTGTACGCCACTTTCATATTTTAAGGTCGAATAAATATTTACTCCTTTAATTGATGCTATCACTTCCTTAAGCCCTCCTGCATCACTTTTAGATATACTTATTACCTCTAAAAGCCATTTTTTTTTATTACTAATCTTTTCATACATTTTAAAAAGATCTGCAGCAAAAAGACTAGCTTCTAAACCTCCTGTTCCTGCTCTTATTTCTATAATTGCATTTTTTTTATCTGCCTCATCTTTTGGTAAAAGAAATAATCTTAATTTATTTTCAATTTTAACATTTTTAGTTACAAGTTCAGATAATTCAGTATTAGCTAAGTCTTTCATTTCATTATCACTGGAGTTATCATTAATTATTTTTTCTAATTCTCTTTTTTCTTCATCAAAAGAAGAATAAAATTTAGCTTCTTCAATTATTTCGTTTAAGTCTGAATACTCTTTAGACATTTCAGCAAATTTTTTTTTATCAATAATTCCTGAAGATAAATCTGACTCCAATTTTGAATGTTTATTGATGATATCTTTTACTTTATCTAAAGGTATCATTTTTGACTTTTTTGGATTTCAATAGCTTTTTTTTCAACTAGATCAATAACTTTAGATATAATTTCATTATTTTTTAGTTTTTTACTTTGTATGCCGTTTAGATAAAGCATATTACTATCTTTACCCCCACCGGTAATTCCAATATCTGTACTTGCGGCTTCACCTGGTCCATTAACAACACAGCCTATTATAGATAAAGTAATAGGTTCTTTAATATGGGAAAGTTTATCTTCTAAAATTTTAACTGTATCAATAACCTCAAATCCTTGTCTTGCGCAGGATGGGCAAGATATAATTTTTACACCTCTATTTCTCAATCCTAGAGACTTCAATATTTGATTTCCAATTTTTACTTCTTCGACTGGATCATCTGATAAAGATACTCTAATTGTATCTCCAATACCCTCCATAAGTAAATTTCCTAGTCCAATAGCAGATTTTATACTTCCGGGTATAAAGCTACCTGCCTCTGTTATTCCTAGATGTAAAGGATACTTAGTTTGTTTTGAGAGTAATTGATAAGATTTAACAGATAAAAATACATCAGATGATTTTACGCTGATTTTAAAGTTTTTAAAATTTAAATCCTCTAAAATTTTTATATTTCTCATTGCGCTATCTACTAATGCCTCAGGACAAGGCTCTTTATACTTTTCCAAAATATCGTGTTCAAGTGAACCGGCATTTACCCCAATTCTAATTGAGCAATTATTATTTTTAGCTGCCTCAATGACTTCCTTAATTTTTTCTTTATCACCAATGTTCCCAGGATTTATTCTTAAACAATCTGCGCCATTATCTGCGGCCTCGATTGCTCTTTTATAATGAAAATGAATATCGGCTACAATTGGAATATTAACTTCTTTGGTAATATCTTTCAGCGCTTTTGTTGATTGTTCATCTGGGCATGAAACCCTTACTATATCAGCACCCGCTTCTGATATTTGATTAATTTGATTAACTGTTTTTTTTATATCATGTGTTAATGTATTAGTCATAGATTGAACACTAATTGGATTATTTCCTCCAACCTTTATCTTTCCCACATTAATTACTCTTGTTTCTATTCTCTTAATATCGCGAAATGGTCTTATGCTCATTTTTCTAATTTAAATTCATTATGAAGTGTAGATACTGCTTTAGTTACAAGTTTCTTATTTATCAAAACAGAAATTTTTATTTCTGATGTAGATATTACTTGAATATTTATATTTTTTTTAGATAAAGCTTTGAACATTCTATATGTTACACCAGGAGTTGTTATCATTCCAACTCCAATTATAGACACTTTTGATACATTTTTAGTAATTAAAATATCTTTAAATCTAATTTTTTTGTTATTTTTAATTAGTTTCTCTACTTTATTTAAATCTTCACTTTTCACAGTGAATGTTAAATCTGTTTTGTTTCCATCTGCTGAAATATTTTGAACAACCATATCTACATTTATAGCATTCTTAAATAAAGGTTCAAAAATTGAAGCAGCAACACCAGGTTTGTCAACTACGCCAATTAAAGTAACTTTGGAGTCATTCTTGGTAAAAGAGATTCCTGTTATAATTTTATTCTTGTTTATATTTTTCCTTTTTGTAATTAAAGTTCCAGGTATATTTTTAAAAGAAGACTTTACATCAATGTTTATCCTATTAAGTCTAGCGTCCTGAATTGAAGCTGGTTGCATTACTTTGGCGCCTAATGATGCCATTTCAAGCATCTCCTCATAAGAGATTTTATCAATCTTTTTTGCTTTTTTAGTGATGTTTGGATCAGTCGTAAAAATACCTTCAACATCAGTATAAATTATACATTTTTCTGCATCAAAAAATTTAGCTATCATAATTGCACTTGCATCAGATCCGCCTCTTTCCAGAGTTGTGATTCTATTTTCAAAGTTTACTCCTTGAAAACCCGTTATAATTGGAATACCTCCATTTTTAATATACGCTAATACTCTTTTTTTAAAAATACTTACTATCCTTGATGATCTATGGGTTCCTTCTGTTACAATTGGTACTTGCCATCCTAACCAAGATCGGGATTTGTATCCTAAATGATTTAGTCTCCCAGATATTAATGCACAAGCAATCTGCTCACCTGAGGAAACTAAAACATCATATTCTGAAGTATTAAAGTTATCACTTATTTTCCTTGATTTATTTATCAGATCATTTGTTACACCGCTCATTGCTGATGAAACAACAATTACTTTATATTTTTTGTTAACAAAACTAGTTACAATTTTAGAGATCTTCTTTATCTTTTCGATTGTTCCTACTGACGTTCCTCCAAATTTTAATACTATAATTTTCATTGATAATTTAATAAATTTTTAAAATATGTTGATAAAATACATCTTGATTGTAATGTCAATAATCAATGAAAAATAGCACAATTAACAAAAAAGAAATAGATAAATTCTCAAAAATTGCAGAAGACTGGTGGAATCCTAGTGGAAAATTTAAACCCTTACACAAATTTAATCCAATAAGAATTAAATACATTAAGGAAAAAACTTGTAATCATTTTAAAATAAAAGATGATAATGAACCCTTTAAAAATTTAAATATTTTAGACATAGGTTGTGGGGGGGGATTATTATCAGAACCAATGTCAAGATTGGGTGGAAACGTAACCGGTATTGATGCCTCAGAAAAAAATATAAATGCAGCAAAAATTCATTCTAAAAAAAGTAATCTTAAAATAAATTATTTTTGTAATTCTCCAGAAAATTATAAATCAGAAAAGAAGTTTGATGTAGTATTAAATATGGAGATTGTTGAGCATGTAGAAGATGTAAATTTTTTCATAAAAAAAAGTTCGACCTTTTTAAAAAAAAATGGAATAATGTTTGTTGCAACACTCAACAAGACACTTAAATCTTATTTATTTGCTATTTTAGGTGCAGAATATATATTGAGATGGCTTCCAATAGGTACACATGATTGGAACAAATTTTTAACACCAGATGAGCTTAAAAAAATTGGTGATCAAAATTTTCTTAGAGCTGAAAATATTGATGGAATGAAATTTAATCCTATTACAGATAAGTGGCAAGTTAGTGAAGACAAGTCAATAAATTACATAATTAAATTTGTAAAAATTTAATTATCTTTATCATTTAGCCAAGGTATTGTTTGCGTCTCAATACCTTCTTCGCTTAAACTTTCAATTTCACTTTTTGATGCCCTTCCATAAATTCCTTTAGATTTTTTTTTCGTATTATAATGTAATGATCTTGCTTCATAAGAAAAATTTTCACCAACATAATCAAAATTATTTTTTATAAATTTTTGATATTCTTTGATTTTATTTTTAAAAATTTTTAATTTATTTTTATCTGTGTTAATAACTGCTTCTTTATTATTCAAAATCTTAGGTGACATTAATGACTTTTTTACCTTTATAGAATTACAAGAATTACAGTTTATTAGTTTTAATTTTTTTAATTTATCAAATTCTTTTGAAGAGCTAAACCAGCTATCAAAGGTGGTATTACATTTTTCACATTCTAGATTGTATTTTATCATAATAATGATTTATGTATATTTTTTAAAATTTCAATACACTAACTTCTGTAATCTGAATTAATTTCAATATATTTTTTTGTTAAATCCATTGTGTATGCGGTAAAATTTTTTGATCCCATATTTAAACTTATATTAAAATCGATTTTCTCATTTTTCATATAATCTTTTGCCTCTTCTTCATTGTAATTTTGAGATACTTCTCCTTTTTCTACAATAGAGATATCTCCAAAATTTATACTCAATTTGTTTAAATTGATTGAAACTTGAGATTTGCCTATTGCCATTATAATCCTTCCCCAGTTTGGATCTTCTCCAGAAACTGCAGTCTTTACAAGAGGTGAATTAGCAATTGAAAAGGCAATTTTTTTTGCGTCTTTTTCACTTTTTGCCTTATTAATATTAATTGTTATAAATTTTGATGCTCCTTCGCCATCAGCAGCAATTCTTTTTGCAAGATTCAATAATACGCTATGAAAACTTTTTTCAAATTCTTTAACTCTCTCATCTCTTATGTTTTTGATAATTAAATTATTTGCTGAGCCAGTTGCAAATATAGATACCATGTCATTGGTACTTGTATCTCCATCACAACTTATTGCATTAAATGTTGTTTCAATATTTTTTGTTAATAATTTATTTAAAACCTTTGGAGAAATTTTTGCATCTGTAAAAACATATCCAAGAGTTGTTGCCATATTTGGATAAATCATGCCTGAACCTTTTGCTATACCATAAATTTTAACTAGTGTATTTCCAACTTTACACTCTTCCATTGCTAATTTAGGGACTTTGTCTGTTGTCATGATTCCTAGTGCAGCTTTAGTCCAAATATACTTGTTTTGATTATATTTTATTTTTTCGACTACGTCTGTTAAACTTTTTTTTATTTTATTGGTTGGAAAAACCTCTCCAATTGTTCCTGTGCAGCCAAAAATTATATCCTTAGATTTAATTTTTTCAGGTCTTTCTTCATCTAATTTTTGCTTATCTGTAAGTTGATGTGATAATTCATCGGCAATTTCTTTTAGCCCTTGATAACCTTTTTTACCAGTAAACGCATTTGCATTCCTTGTATTTACAAATAAAGCTTTGACCTTCTTTTTATCAATAGATTTATTCCATTTAATATTTTCGGAAATTATAGTCGATTTTGTATATACTGAGGCATAATTAGCTCCATTTCGAAAATAAAATAATACAACATCATCTCTTGGAGGATTATAAAGTTTTGCACTTGTTGTTGA
>CABXTN010000014.1 GCA_902515185.1 uncultured Pelagibacteraceae bacterium
TATTTTTTCATAATTTTTCAGATAATTTTTCAATATTTATTAAATATTCAAATTTTTTATATATTTCTGATTCAAAATTATTAAATTCATTTATTTTAATTGCATATCTAAGTTTGGCAGATCTTGATGGTTTATTTTTTTTAATTTCTTCCTCAGATGGCTTTATTGGTTTTTTTTTTTATAACTTTAAAACTTTCGGTGAATTAATACTATCAGGCAAATATCTAGAAACTTTGTTTTTCTCGGAAAGAAATTTAAAAAAAAATTTTATAATTTTATCCTCTAAAGAATGGAACGAAACAACAACTATTATTCCATTCTTTCCTAAGATTTTTACTGATTTAATTAGTCCACTTATAAGTTCTGATACTTCCTTATTTACAAAAATTCTAAGTGCTTGAAAAACTTTGGTCGCATTATGCGTTTTTTTATTATTTTTTTTTTTTGAGAAATTAATTATGTCTACGAGTTTTTGCGTATCAATTTTATTTTTTTTCCTTTCTCTTACTATATTTTTTGCAATTTGTTTACTATCTTTTTCTTCACCAAAGATTTTAAATATTAAATTTAAATCTTTTTGATCTAAAGTATTAACTACCTCAGATGCTGAAAAGTTATTTATCCCCATCCTCATATCTAATGGACCTGCACTTTTAAATGATAAACCTCTTTCTAGATCCTTGATTTGAATGTAAGAAAACCCTAAATCAAATATAATAGCGTTAATCTTATTATTCGTTAATTCAATTTTTTCCAAATCTCCAAACTTTAAATTGTAAAATAGAAAACGATTTTTATTTTTATCTTTTAATTCTTGAGCAAATTTTTCAGAATTGAGATCTCTATCTAGAGCTATAATTTTTGTCTTCGGATTTTTTAAAATGGCTTTTGAATAGCCTCCTTGACCGAATGTACAATCAATAAATGTGCCACCATTTTGAGGGGAAATAATGCTTAGAATTTCATCTAGCAATACCGGATAATGTTTTTCATTATTCGATATAATGGTGGCATTCATCTATTTTTTTGAAGACCATTAATTTTTTTGTCTTCTTAAAAATGCTGGAATTTCATAATCATCTTCATCTAAATTATCATCTGATTGATCATGAGTTTTATCTAATTCATTTGATAAATTGCCTTCACTTACATCAAACAAATTTGGCTCTTCCTCGTTTAAACCAAAGTTTTCTAAACCATTTGAGTCCTCTTCCTGTTCTGTTGTCTCTTTGGTTAAAACTAAACTATCTTCAATTTGATTATCAAGATTATCCTCTGTAACTGAGTCACTATTAATATTCATACTATCTTGAGAAAGATGTTCTTCCGACATCTTTGTTTCAGGGGTGTTTGATAATTCTTCCTCTACTTTAAGTGCGTTTGCACCATTAGTAACTGTACTCGCATGTGCAAAATTAAAAGATTGAGAGTTGTTTAAAGATGAAAAATCTGAATAACCTGGGTTTCTGTTTTGAATTCTATGTACCATATTAATTACAGATTTTGATTCTGGTTGTTGACCATCTAGAGCTGTTGCAACAATTGATACTCTTACTCTACCATCTAATGATGGATCAGTTATAGAACCAATAATTATTTCAGCTGCATGATCAACTTCTGATCTTATTTTATTTACAATTTCATCTACTTCAAAAAGGGTTAAATCTTCACCGCCGGTTATATTAATCAACAAACCTCTCGCACCTTTTAATGAATAATCGTCTATAAGTGGATTGTTTAACGCCATATCAGTTGCTTTAATAGCTCTACCTTCCCCTTCAGCCTGACCAGTGCCCATCATAGCTTTGCCCATTGAGCTCATTACAGTTTCAACATCAGCAAAATCTAAATTTACTAGACCTTCTTTAACCATTAAATCAGTTATACTCTGAACACCATGTCTTAAAACATCGTTTGAAAGCTTAAATGATTCAATGAATGTAGTTTTTTCATTAGCAATTTTAAATAAATTTTGATTTGGAATAACAATTATTGTGTCGACATGTTTTCTTAATTCCTCTAAACCTTGTTGTCCTCTTCTCATCCGTGAAGGTGCCTCGTATAAAAATGGCAAAGTAACTACACCAACTGTTAAAATATTTAATTCTTTAGCTGCTCTCGCTATTACGTGGGCTGCTCCTGTACCAGTTCCTCCACCCATTCCAGCAGTAATAAAGACCATATTTGAACCCTTTAATAAGTCTACTATTTCGTTAAGTGATTCATCAGCAGCAGCTTGTCCAATTTCAATTTTTGCTCCAGCCCCAAGACCTTTTGTTAAATTTAATCCAATCTGAATTTTTGCTTTTGCCTTACTGGCTTTAAGATCTTGTGCATCAGTATTTATTGCTACGAACTCTACTCCTTCTAACCCAGAGTCTATCATTTCATTAATTGCATTGCCTCCAGCTCCCCCAACTCCGATTACTAGAATTCTTGGTTTTAATTCCTTAATATCCGGTGCTCTAAAATTTATTGTCATCTGTTATCCCCTCTTAGTTATTTAGTTGTTTTTCCCATTTAAGGCTAGACCTGTAAATATTTGATTTTTTTTTGGCACTTACCCTAAATTTTTCAAAAATTGTTGGCTCCCAAATTTGAAATGTTTTTCCTTGGCCAACAAAAAGCATGCTATTTTTTACTTTAGCATGTTTTAATAATTTTGACGTTAATGTAATTCTTCCTTCGCTATCAAATAGTAAATTAATAGACTCTGAAAGTATCGATGTTGCAAAAAAATCTTTTTTTTCATCAAAGGGACTTAGGGCATCAATTGAATTTGATATTTTTTCAATTCTATCTTGTGGCCATGCTTCGATAGATTGATGATTAAAAGATGGATAACAAATTACTCCATTATAACCTAAATTTGATAAATATGACCTAAAAGGAGCTGGCACTGACACCCTCCCTTTTTTGTCTATCCTGTTTTCGTAAGTAGATAAAAACATAATACATATAATCCTTAAATATCCCTTATTTGGGAATATATGGGATATTATGGGTTTTCAACTTACACGTCAATACAATAATTTGATTAAAAATGGGTTTAAATAAATAGTTACTATGTATTTAAGAATAATAAATATAGATATTTTGTAATGCCAGATAAACTATAAGCCGGGTTCTGTCTTTTAAACTTATCATTTATCTAGGCTTAAAATCACTTTTAAGCTCAAGCAACCAACCCTGATGACTAGCCAAAGACTGCTTTTAGTAATTAAACAATGTCATCTCTATTTGGTCTTGCTCCCGGTGGGGTTTTCCATGCGCTAGTTGTTGCCAACATAGCCGGTGTGCTCTTACCACACCTTTTCACCCTTGCCTCGATAAGGCGGTTTATTTTCTGTGGCACTATCCCTAGGGTTTCCCCTGCCAGGTATTATCTGGCACCGTGTCTTTGCAGAGTCCGGACTTTCCTCTTTAAAATTTAATAAAGCGATAAGTCATTTATCTGGCAGTTTCAAAATACTCAAAATCAATAATTTTTCAAGATAAATCTACATCTTTGCAATACTTTTGCTAATTTCAAAACATTCTTTATCTATTTTGCCATTTATAAGCTCTGGCCTAAACCTCATTTGGAATGCTTTTATTTTCATAATTTCCTTAGATTTAGGATATCCAATTTTAGTCAAATTTTTCTTAAAAACTTCAATTTCATATTTATTACAATTTACTTTTCTTGAACTGGCTAAGGATGAGTTTTTGGTCTTATGCCAAATTGAAACTTTGTTTTTTGCTAATATTTTCCAGGGAAATTTTTCACCAGGATCTTTTTTTCTATCTGGTGCTATATCTGAATGGCCTAATATATTTTTTAAATTAATTTGATATTTTTTAATCAAAAATTTTAATAAAATTATTGTTGATTTAATTTGCTCTTTATTAAATTTTGGATAACCAAAATTATGTCCAGGATTTGAAATTTCTATACCTATTGAATTTTTGTTTAAAGATTTTATTTTACCCCAACTAGATTTACCTGAATGCCAGGCGACATATGTGTTTGGAACTAACTCAACGATTTGACCATTTTTTTTTATAAAATAGTGACTACTAACCTCAGATTGTATTTTACAAAGCCTGGCTAATGCCTCGGGCTCACTTCTCATTCCGGTATAATGAATTATTATAAATTTTATATTTTTTTTAGGCCTTTTTTTTGGGTTAAAATTAATTGAGTAATTTTTGCTTATTTTTAAACGCATTTTTTAACTTTTTTTATACGTTTACATTATATATAAAAGCTTTATAGAACACTAATATTATAATGAAAAAACTTTTAACATTAATTTTACTAAGTTTATTTGCTTTTCAGACAGCGTACTCTGGATCGGATGGAAAAAACTCATTATCAAAAAAAAATGGTGAAGTTAGAGACTGTTTTGAAAAAGTAAATAGAGCGACTTTTGCTTTTAACCAAGGATTAGACAAAGCAATCTTTAAACCAGTTGCAAAAGGTTATAGAAAGCTACCTTCCCCAGTAAGAATTGGTACAAGTAATGTTTTGAGTAACCTATCAAATTTAATTACAATTCCAAACAATGTTTTGCAGGGTGATTTTAATACTGCTGGAATAAATACTGCAAGATTAGCTGTTAACAGTACTATAGGTATTTTTGGAATTTTTGATGTTGCTTCTCAAATGGGATTTGTAAAAGATTACAAAAAAGAAGATTATGGGCAAACATTAGGATCGTGGGGTGTTGGAGAAGGATGCTACTTAGTTTTACCAGTCTTAGGGCCTTCCACGGTTAGAGATTTATCAGGAACATTTGCAGGTATTTTAGGTGGAGATCCTTGGTATAATATTACTGTAAAAAATGACACACATTATTTTAGTGATGCAGATTATTATTATTCTAAAGGAGGTGATGGAATAAATTTTAGGGCAAAAAATATAGAGTCATTTGAAAATCTTGAAAAGAATTCAATGGATTTTTACGCATCTGTAAGAAGTTTATATATACAAGACAGAATAAAGAAAATTTCTAACTCCGATGGAGTGATCGAAACCCAAGACGACAGCGATTGGGATGAAATAAAGTCTAATTAATAATTTTTTAAATGTTTAATAAAAAGATTAAATTTTTTATTTTTATATTTATTTTACTAAGTCAACACAGTTTATCTTACTCTTTAGAGCCAAATATTTTTGTTCAATCTACAGTTAATAGAGCTTCACAAATACTTAGTGACGACATCCCAAAAAATGAAAAAATTGAAAAATTAAAAATTATTGCAAAAGATACTGTAGATATAAAGGGTATTGGGTTTTATACACTGGGAAAACATAGGAAAAATTTAAGTGAAAGTCAAAAAGAGAAGTATTCTGAACTTTTCAATAAATATTTTCTTAAAAGCTTTTCAAGTCGACTAGCTGAATATACTAATCCAAAAATAGATGTGCAGTCTCAAGAAAAAATTAATGAAAACTATACGATTGTAACAAGTATTCTTGTAGCAACAGAAAATAGACCAGAAATTAATATACAGTGGAGAATTTATACCAAGAATATAGACAAACCACTGATTAGAGATTTAATAATAGAGGGTCTGAGCCTTGCAAGAACGCAAAAAGAGGAATTTGGATCAATCATACAAAGTAACGATGGTGATATTAATGCTTTGTTCACAAATTTAGAAAAGTTTATAAATAATTAGTTTTTCAACAATTATTTTAATGACAAAAAATAGTAAAATTATTTACCTCATAATTTTGTCAGCTTTGATATTCCAAGTTTTTAAATTTTATAGTTTTTACAATGAATATTCCGGATGGCAATATGCTGATTGGTTAATAAATTATCAGGGTGGATTTGTAAGGAGAGGTTTTATTGGAGAGTTTTTATATCAAATTCACAATATTTTTAAAATAGATTTAGATTTAATAATATTAACATTTGTAAATATTGTATTTATTTTAATAACTTTATTTTTGATTAAAACTGTAAAATATATTCAAAAATCATATATTAATATCCTAATTTTTTTATCACCTGGTTTTTTTCTTTATCCTATAATGAATTCACAAGTAATTGGCCGAAAGGATATTTTATTTCTGTTAGTTGCTGGATTTATCGTATTTTTTGAAAAAATTTTAAAAAAACAAAACTTATTATTCTTTATTATATTTTTTACTTTCT
Source organism: uncultured Pelagibacteraceae bacterium (assembly GCA_902515185.1). Lineage (GTDB taxonomy): Bacteria > Pseudomonadota > Alphaproteobacteria > Pelagibacterales > Pelagibacteraceae > Pelagibacter. Next base: position 6,150 of record CABXTN010000014.1, read on the forward strand.
TTTTAGGTCTATCACATTCAGTTTTTTTATTTTATATGCCTTATTTATATTTCCTATTTTTTATAATCAAAATAAAAAGAGATGAATATTTAAAAATATATGAAACTATAATAATAGTTGCATCATTATTAATTGCTTTTTTATTAATATACTTCAATCAAGGTAATCAAATTATTGTCTTAGAAATATGTGAGTCCGTTAAACGATTTATGTCTTTAAACTGCCAAAATGAAGGACAATTATTTTGGTTAGGAAATGATGTAAAATCACATATATCTTTTCAAAATGTAAAATTTAATCATTTTATCATTTATTCTATATCAATTTTTTTAGTTTACTTTTTTATTTTCCTTAAATTCTTTAAATCTCAATTTAGAATTTCTAAATTTCACCTTAATAAAATTAATCCATCTATTGTATTAGTTATTTTATTTTGCTTTACTCTACCTGTTTACTATCTGGGATCTGATTGGGGTAGATATATCTTTATTTCTTATTCTGGTAGCTTTTTTATTTTTATATATTGTATTAAAGAAAATTTATTTTCAAAAAATTATGAATTTAAAATTAATAAAATCATATTTTTAATATTAGTAATATTTTATAGTTTTTCTTGGACATTTCCATTTTATCATGCAGAAAAGATAAAACTAACATTGAAAAAACCACTTATACAAATACTTAATTTAAAATAATTTTTTATAGTAATATATATTTATTTTGGTGGGCCCGCCAGGACTCGAACCTGGGACCAATACATTATGAGTGTACTGCTCTAACCAACTGAGCTACAGGCCCAAACAGGAAATGAATACATTATTTGTCTAAACTAATCAATTGAAGATAATTTTATATCTTTATTAAATATATTAGTTTGGGTATTGCATGCATACAAAATAGACAAATTCAGCCAAAACAAGTTTGAGTTAAAATCACCAAAAAAAGAACCACTAGGTATTACTGGTAAAAAATTTACAATTAAAAACGCAAAACATCCTAATTGTAATGAGTTTCTTGATAAAATTATAACTTTTAGATTTTTAAAAATTAAAAAGAAAAATATAGAGAGTAAAATTAATGTTCCAATAATTCCATGTTCGGATAAAAACTCTAAATATATTTGATGAGGATGCGTTGTTATGAAATAAACGTCATTTTCATCACTTTGAAAATTTTTTTTTTCAAAATACTGGGTCGTAACAACTCTATAATTTTTGTTACCTACTCCAAAAATTGGATAATTTTTAAATACCTCGTATGAAGATTTATATATTTTAAAATACATATTTTGCTTAAGATATAATTGACCCTGTTCACTACCACTAAACTGCGACAGAAATTGGTCGTAGTATCTGACTTTTAAATAAAAGGAATTTGTGATGATTAAAAATACTGAAATAACTGTTGTTAGGGTGATAAATCCTTTAATTTTAAAATTTAAATTTTTATTTAAGTAAATAAATATAAATAATGCCACAACAGATTTAATAGTGTTAGATCTTTCACCTGATATTACTATACATATAATAAGGGAAATAATTATAAAAAATAATAATATTTTAAAATTTGTAGATTTGGATTTAAATTTATCAAAATAAAAACCAATTATAATAAATATAAAACCTAGTAAGTAACCACCTACAATTGCCTCGTCTTTGAAAAAACTTACAATTCTTGCATTAGCAGTCCTATATTTTTCACCATAACCTAATAAATTTTTTCCAAAAAAATTTTCAAAATAAGAATCAAAAACAACGATAAAAATTATTATTGCCCAAATAGTAAGTAAATGATCCTTTTTTTTATAAGTATAAAAAAAATAATTAATTGCTAAAAATAGAGCAATATATCTTAAAAATCCAAAATTTCTTAGAAAACCTTCTTTATAGTCGACAGAAATAATGGAATTAAAGATCAAATACAAATAAAGAATTATCAAAATTAAAAAAGTAGAATTTTTTTTTAAGTTACTAATATTCTTAAGACCGAATGAAAAAACAAAAATAAAAAATATTAATAATATATTTATTAGAGAAACAGATGGGCCAATAACTATTGTTAATGGAATAGTAGATAAGAGAACAAAATATATATTCTCTAAGGACAATTTTTTCATAAAAAATCTTTATATAAAAAACTAGACAATTAAATAATCTAAGGACGAGTTTAAATCAACTCTCTAAGAAACTTTTTAATTGCTTTGATCTACTTGGGTGCTTTAATTTTCTTAAAGCTTTAGCCTCTATTTGTCTAATTCTCTCTCTAGTAACTGAAAATTGTAATCCAACCTCCTCTAGGGTATGATCTGTATTCATACCGACTCCAAATCTCATTCTAAGAACTCTCTCTTCTCTAGGAGTTAAGGTAGATAAAATTTTAGTTGTTGCCTCACTTAAATTTGATTTAATAGCCTGCTCTAATGGAGCTAAGGCTTTTGTATCCTCAATAAAGTCTCCCAAACTACTATCCTCCTCATCTCCAACGGGTTTTTCTAATGATACAGGTTCTTTTGAGATTTTAAGAACCTTTCTTACCTTCTCAAGCGGCATTCTAAGTTTTTTCGCTAACTCTTCAGGAGTTGCTTCTCTTCCAAACTCACTTAAAATTAATCTTTGAGTTCTTACAATTTTATTAATTGTTTCAATCATATGCACTGGTATTCTGATCGTCCTAGCTTGATCAGCAATAGAACGTGTAATAGCTTGCCTGATCCACCAAGTTGCGTAAGTTGAAAATTTATATCCTCTTCTATACTCAAACTTATCAACAGCTTTCATTAAGCCAATATTTCCCTCCTGAATTAAATCTAAAAACTGCAAACCTCGATTTGTATACTTTTTTGCTATTGATATTACTAATCTAAGATTTGCTTCAACCATCTCTTTTTTAGCTATTCTAGACTCTCTTTCACCTTTTTGAATCCTGCTTAACATTTTCTTAAACTCTGTCACAGAGATTCCAAGCTTATTACTTATTTCAATTAATCTTTCTCTTATATTTTTAAATTCATCTTTGTTTTTTTGAAAAAATTGTTTCCAGGTAGGATTGGTATCTAAAAAAGATTTTAAATTAGGATTAATTTCATTTCCAACATAAAACTTCAAAAATTCATTTCGTTGTATTTTGTGATTTAAAGCAAGTCTTAATAAATTACCTTCTAATGAAATAATTTTTTTATTCTCACTATAGTGTTTTTGGACTAATTCCTCTAAAACTGATGGTGATAGTTGTAAAGATTTTATATTCTCTAAAATGTCTAAAACAATCTTATTATAATTTTTTTCTTTTGATGTACTGAGAGTTTTTCCATCTAAAACATTTTCTAACCTTTCCTTCTGATATTTTATTAATTTATTATATTCTTTTGTAAGGTCGTTTATTGTTTTTAGGATCTTTGGTTTAATTTCACTTTCCATTGCTGCAAGAGTGGGATTAAACTCATCATCATCTGTGTTTGACTCTCCTGTTTGATTATCTTTATTTTGACCATCATCATTTTTTTGTTTATTAGAAACAGAGGTGTTTTCATCCTCCATATAATTTGTATCAATATCTATTATCTCTCTTACTAAAATTTGGTCTTGTTGGAGTTTTTCATTCCATTCAAAAAACTGTTGTGCCGTAATAGGACTTTGTGAAAGTGCATTAAGCATTACATCTTTACCTGCTTCAATTCTTTTAGCTATCGCAATTTCACCCTCTCGAGATAAAAGTTCAACACCACCCATCTCTCGCAAATACATTCTTATTGGATCATCACTTTTTTCAGATGACTTTCCCTCCTCTTTATTCTGACTATCTCTTTTTTTTAATACTTTGAAATCCGATTTTTTCTCTACCAATGCTATTTTATCATCAAGAATATGTAAAAATGCTTGGGCAAGGTTCTGATCCGATAAATTTCTTTTCCCTAAGGATTTGCTTAACTCTTCGTGAGTTATAAATCCTCTATGGACACCACGGCCCATTAATCTAGCAAAAGATTTTGTAATAATTTTTTCCACAATAATAAAGTTTGGATAGACCTATATAATATTAATTTTAAAAAAATCTATGTTTAAATTCATCAAATTTAGGTGTTATTTTGTAATTTTTTTAATTCAATTATCTCATTAAATGTATTTTCGCTTAAATCTTTAGAGAATTTTGATTCTAAATTACTAATTTTCAATTCCAAAGCAATGTCCTTTAGATCCTTTTTCATTTCCTCAAATATTCCTTGTAATTTATTCTCATCTTTTTTAACATTTTCAGAGATATGCTTTATTGATGCAAATTTATTTATTTTATTAAAAAATTCACTGTCAATATTTAAACTTTCTTTATTTAGATCATCAGAGGAATTTATAAAGTCTTTTAAATATTCAAATGTCTTTATACCTGAAGCAGTTATAAATTCTAATTTTTCAAAAAGATCTTTATTATCTTTAAAAAAAATTAAATTATTAATTACCAAATATAATAAAGAAAATTCTTTAATCTCTGCTTTGCTTAATGATTTACTTTCGTTAAATATTTTTTTTGTCGAACTTAAGGAGGCAACATGTTTGATTGCATATTGTTTTCCTCTAGCTAAATTTGGGGCAAGTTCTTTAATTTTTCCAATAAAAAAATCTAATATATACTTTCTGATCAGTTCATCTTTTATTTGTTTTGTGATTTCTCTTAATCGTTTTTCAAAAATTGCCAAAGATGATGGGGAGTTTGTTGATTGTTTTTTGTAATGTTCAAATAAAAAGATATGAATTGGAACTTTATTTTCTTTATAATAGTTTAAAAAATTATCTTTTCCTTTACTATTAACAAAACTATCAGGATCTTCTCCACTAGGTAAAAAAAGGAAAGAAATTTGTTTTTCGGGTTTTAATTCTTTAATTGAATTTTCAGCTGCTCTTACAGCTGCTTTATACCCACTCTCATCTGAATCAAAACAAATGACAATTTCATTAAAAAATTGATTTAAAATTATTATTTGTCTATCAGTTAATGCAGTACCTAAATTAGCTACACAATTTTCGATTTTATTTTTACTTAACCCAATTACGTCCATATATCCCTCGACTAGAAAAATTTCATCATATGAATTAGAAAATTTTCTAGCTTTGTCTAAATTATATAAATTATTTCCTTTTTTAAAAAATTTAGTTTCAGGTGAGTTTATATATTTTGCTAAATAACTTTCTTTTGAGATTACTCTCCCTCCAGCAGCAATGGGTTGTCCAGTTACAGATTTTATTGGAAAAATTATTCTTCCTCTAAATCTCTCAACATATTCTTTTTTTTTTTCATCAAAATAAAAAAGGCCACTTTCTTTAATATCTTTTTCTTTAAATTTTTTTGATAATATTTGATAATAATTTTTTTTATTTCTCACATAACCTAAGCTAAAATTTTTCACATCTGTTGAGGATAAATTTCTATTTTTAAGATAATCTCTTGCTTCAGTTAAGTCAGAATTTTTTAATAATTCTTCATTGTGATAGTTTATATATTCTTTATAAATTTGTGAATAACTTTGCCAATCATTTTCTCTTTCCTCGTCTGCTTTTGAAAATGTATACGGTCTCATACCTGCTAAGTTAGCTAGCGTTTTTACAGCTTCACCAAACTTAAGATTCTGTGTCTTCATTATAAAATCAAAAATATTTCCGTGTTCGCTAGTGCTAAAACAATGATAGAAACCTTTCTCATCGTTTACGGTAAATGATGGGGTTTTTTCATTTTTAAAAGGTGATAAACCAACGAATTCTTTGCCTCTTTTCTTTAGGATTACAGACTTTGATACTACTGTTGAAACTTTTAGTCTTGTTTTAATTTCATCTAAATATTCTTTGGGATATTTCATTTTTTATTTAAAATTTCTTTAATAATTTTACCAGCTAAAGAAAAATCTATACTATCTGAATTATTTTTTTTTAAATCACCCATTACTTTCCCCATATCTTTTATAGATTTGGCGTTAATTTTATTTATAACTTGATCGCATAGTTTTTTTGTATCTTCTTCATTCAATTGTTTAGGTAAATATTTAGACATAATACTTACCTCATTTTCCTCAATTTCAAGTAGGTCCTGCCTGTTATTTTTTTTGTAGATATCTATTGATTCGGTCCTTTGTTTAATCATTTTTTTTAATAATTTTTTTATATCTTCATCGTCTGTGTCTTTTTTATTTTGCCCTGACCTGTTCTGTATATCAAGATCCTTAAGTCCAGATAAAATTAACCTATAAGTTGATATCTTATTTTTATCTTTAGATTTTAACGCATTTTTGTACTCATCTTCGATTTTTTCTCTAAGTGACATAAAAACAATTTAACTCAAAGAATATTTTCTTAAAAGAAAAATTGTTTTTTTTTTTAAATTTTGCATTAGATCAGTTGCGTTAGCTATGCTTTTATTGTATTAACCTTTAACTCATGAGTTGTAATTGAACAAAAAACGAAAAGTAAACTCAACAAATATATCAAATTTTAGCCCAGGTATTTTAGTTCTCGAAAATAAATCAATATTTAATGGAATTGGTATTGGATATGAGGGAACTGCAACGGGAGAGGTATGTTTTAATACTTCAATTACTGGATACCAGGAAATAATTTCTGACCCCTCTTACGCTGGACAAATTATTAATTTTACCTTTCCCCACATTGGGAATGTAGGTACGAATATACAAGATAATGAATCTGATAAAGTTTGGACAAAAGGAGTAATTTTTAACTCAGAAATAACAAATCCCTCAAATTACCGATCATTAATGGAATTAGATCTTTGGCTTAAAAAAAATAAAATTGTTGGCCTTACAGGTCTAGATACCAGAAGTTTAACAAATTTAATTAGAGATAAAGGAGCTCCCAAAGGTACAATTTCACACAATAAAAAAGGTAATTTTAATATTAAAAAACTTATAAATACTACTTTGAAATGGCCTGGTCTTAATGGTTTAGATTTAGCAGGAACTGTTTCTACTAAAAATAAGTTTAAATGGAAAGGTTTAAAAACATGGACAAAAGAAGAAGGGTATAAAAAAATAAAAAAAAAAAAACTTAAAATCGTTGCAATTGATTATGGAATTAAAACAAATATTTTGAGATATTTTTCAAATTTTTATTGTGATGTTACGGTTGTGCCGTGTAAATCGAACGCAGATGAAATTTTAGCTTTGAAGCCAAGTGGAATTTTTTTATCAAACGGACCAGGCGATCCCGCTGCTACTGGAAAGTATGCAATAAAAATAATAAAAGATCTTATAAATATGAATCTTCCAATTTTTGGAATTTGCTTAGGTCATCAACTATTAGCACTGGCCCTGGGTGGTAAAACAAAAAAAATGAAGTTAGGACATAGAGGTGCAAATCATCCAGTTAAAAATCTTATTAATAATAAAGTTGAAATTACAAGTCAGAATCATGGGTTTGAAGTTACATATAACAACTTACCAAAAAACATAGAGATTACTCACAAATCTTTGTTTGATAATAGTATAGAGGGTATAAAATTAAAGAATAAACCTGTTTTTTCAGTTCAGTATCATCCTGAGTCTAATCCAGGTCCACAAGATAGTTATTATTTATTTAACAATTTTATTAAAGAGGTGACAAATTATGCCAAAAAGAAAAGATATTAAAAAAATTTTGGTGATAGGTGCTGGGCCAATTATAATTGGTCAAGCTTGTGAATTTGATTACTCAGGTACTCAAGCTTGTAAAGCTTTAAAGGATGAGGGATATAAAGTTATTCTTGTAAATTCAAATCCAGCAACAATAATGACTGATCCTGGTGTTGCTCATCAAACATATATTGAACCTATATCTATTGAAGTTCTTGAAGAAATTATAAGGAAAGAAAAACCTCATGCAATTCTACCAACAATGGGGGGACAAACTGCCTTAAATCTTGCACTAAAAGCGGAAAAAAAAGGTTTGCTAAAAAAATATAAAATAGAATTAATTGGAGCTAACTCTAAAGCAATAGCAAATGCGGAAGATAGAAAAAAGTTCAGAACTAATATGTCTGAAATTGGTCTTGATTTACCAAAATCTGAAGTAATTAATAAATTTAAATATGCAGCTAAATGTTTAAAAAAAATTGGACTTCCTGCAATTATAAGACCTTCATTTACTTTAGGTGGACTGGGCGGAGGTATCGCTAGAAATAAAAAAGAATTTTTTAAAATTATTAAAGGTGGATTGCACGAGTCTCCACAAAATCAAGTTCTTGTTGAGGAATGTTTAGATGGATGGAAAGAATTCGAGATGGAAGTTGTTAGGGATAAAAATGATAATTGTATAATAATTTGTTCAATAGAAAATGTAGATCCAATGGGAACACATACTGGAGATTCTGTTACTATAGCTCCCGCATTAACATTAACTGATAAAGAATATCAAGTAATGAGAAATGCCTCTATTGCATGTTTAAGAAAAATTGGGGTTGAAACAGGTGGTTCAAATGTTCAATTTGCGATAAATCCAAAAAATGGAAGAATGGTTATTATAGAGATGAACCCAAGAGTGTCTCGTTCATCAGCTTTAGCCTCGAAGGCTACAGGTTTTCCAATAGCAAAAGTAGCTGCAAAGTTAGCTGTTGGATATACATTGGATGAACTTCAAAATGAAATTACAAAAGTAACACCTGCCTCTTTCGAGCCAACTATAGATTATGTTGTTACAAAAATACCAAGATTTACTTTTGAAAAATTCCAAGACACAAAAGCAATATTGGGTACCTCGATGAGATCAGTTGGTGAAGCAATGGCTATAGGAAGAAATTTTAAGGAATCCTTTCAAAAGGCATTGGTATCTCTTGAAACAGGATTGTCAGGATTAGATAATGTTTTTAGTTATTCAAAAAAAGAAATCTTAAATCAACTTAAAGTAAATATACCTAATAAATTACTTCTAGTAGCTGAAGCTTTTAGAAAAAAAATTCCTCTTAATAAAATATTCAAATTATCAAAAATAGATCCTTGGTTTTTAAATCAGATAAAAGAAATAGTAGATGAAGAAAATAGAATAATAAAAAGAGGTTTGCCAAAAAATTTTATAGAATTTAATAGAATTAAATCATATGGTTTCTCAGATAAAAAATTATCTAAACTAACTAAAATTAAAGAAGAAATTATAAAAAGAAAAAGAATAGCACTAAAAGTAGTGCCTGTTTTTAAGAAAGTAGATACTTGTGCAGCTGAATTTAAGTCATTTACTCCTTATATGTATTCAACTTATCAACGTAATTTTTCCATTAATACTGAATGTGAAGCAGATCCTAGTAATAAAAAAAAAATTATAATACTCGGCGGAGGGCCAAATAGAATAGGTCAGGGTATTGAATTTGACTATTGTTGCTGTCAAGCAAGCTTTTCTTTGAAAGAGGCAGGATACGAAACAATAATGATAAATTGTAATCCTGAGACAGTTTCAACAGATTATGATACGAGCGACAGACTTTATTTTGAACCTTTGATTGAGGAATATGTGCAGAATATAGTTTTAAAGGAAAAATCCAAAGGTAATCTAATTGGAATAATAGTACAGTTTGGTGGACAAACTCCGATTAAACTTGCAAAATTTTTACATGAAAATAGCTTACCAATACTTGGTACACAATATTCTTCGATAGATCTTGCAGAGGATAGGGATAGATTTAGAGATTTACTAATTAAACTTGATTTAAAACAAGCTGAAAGTGGAATAGCTGACAAATATAAAAAGGCAATAATTATAGCTAAAAAAATTGGCCTTCCTGTAGTTGTTCGTCCATCATATGTTTTGGGTGGTAGGGCAATGGAAATTGTACATGACGAAAGTCAGTTAAAAAAATTTATAAATCAAGCATTTAAAGCTTCAGATAATAATCCTATTTTAATAGATAAATTTATTGATAATGCGATGGAGGTTGATGTTGATGCAATATGTGATGGTAGAGATGTATATGTTGCTGGTATAATGCAACATATTGAAGAGGCGGGAATACATTCAGGTGACTCTGCTTGTTGTTTGCCCCCAGTATCTATTAAAGATGCCATACTTAAAGAAATAAAAATTCAAACAAGAAAGTTGGCTTTAGCATTAAAAGTTAAGGGTTTACTAAATATTCAATTTGCAATTAAAAAAGATGAAATTTATGTCATTGAAGTTAATCCTCGTGCAAGCAGAACTGTTCCTTTTGTATCAAAAGCAAACGGGATATCTCTTGCAAAAATTGCATCAAGAATAATGGCTGGCGAAATGCTCTCAAAATATAAATTAAAATACAAAAAAAATAAAAAATTTGCAGTTAAGGAGGCTGTGTTTCCTTTTAATAAATTCCCAGATAGCGATCTCCTTCTTGGGCCAGAAATGAAATCAACTGGAGAAGTTATGGGTTTTGATGATGACTTTGGAATGGCAGTTGCTAAAAGCCAAATTGCAGCATCTAATTCTCTTCCTATTAACGGGATGGCATTTTTATCTGTTAAAGATTCACACAAACAAGAAATTGTTGGAATTGCGCAAAGACTAAAAAAGCTTGGCTTTACTATTTCAGGAACAGAGGGAACTGCTAAAATTTTAAAAGAAAATGGTATTAAATGTAAAACCATAAATAAAGTTAGTAGTGGTCGACCTCATATTGTTGATGTTTTAAACGCAAAAAAGATATCGTTAGTAATTAATACAGGGGGTGGCAACAGTGAGCATAGAATTGATGATGCAAGAGCTTTAAGAAGAGGAACTTTGGCAAATAAAATTCCTTATTGTACAAATATGTCAACTGCTTATTCTTTTCTAGAAGCTATAAAATCACTTAAGACTAAGAAATTAGTGGTAAAATCTCTACAAGACAATTAATCAACTTTCCAATCAGTTTTAAAAGTTACATAATTTACTTGAAGACATCTTCTTTCTTTTAGAATTTCTTTTTTTTCCATACCATGCCAAGTACCAGGTCCACTTGTAAAGAAATAACCATAATTATCTTTGTAAGGCATTGTTTTAACTTTTTTTAAATTTTTATCATAAAAATCCGTACCCAAATCTTCACTTTCATTTGTTTTGTTTACAAAAAGTAAACAAGACATTAATTTCTCTTTAATGTCACAATGTGGCTTAAGCCAAAAACCTTGTCTATCACATATAACCTCTACCCTAACATAAGAGTTGGATAAATTCTTACCTACAAGCTTTGAAATCTTTTCTTGAGTTTTTTTACTTTGTAATTCTTTTATTAAATAAGTTAAATGAGGAAATTCTTTAGAATTTTCTTTTGTTATAAAACATCTAAATTTAAGAGCCTTACCACCATAAGATAAGCCTTCTCTAAATTCAGGTGCTCCTCCATCTATCGCTCTTGTTCCATCGTAATTTAAATTATGTTCTATGGGATTATCAATATCTGCCTTGACTATTTCATTTATCTGTTCGGCTGTTAATGGTTGATCTAATTCCCAATGTAAAAAAGGTTCTTTAAATTCTTGAGATTTATTTTCAATTGAGTTTAAAAAAGACATTATAATTTATTTTTTAATAATTTTGCAATTTTATTGGTTTCATCAAGTATTTCATATTTCCAAGTTTCAAGACTATTTTCTAAGATTTTTATTATATTTAAATTTTTAAACAAGTCTCTAAATTGTCTAAATCTATAGTCATCCTTTTTTGATGGAATTTCTGCTACATATATTGGTTTACCAGTTAGTGCAGATTCAGAAATCATAGATGTTGAATCACATGTCACTATTATAAACTTTGCTAAAGCTAGACCTGACAAATAAGCTTTTTTGTCTACACTTTTTATAGTCAAATTTTGTTTGCCAAAAAATTTATCAGCTAAATCAATTATATTTTGAGGTGTCCTCATTGATGGTATTATGATTGCTTGAAGACTATTTTTACGTATTAATTTTTGTATTTTTTCAAAAATATCTAATAAATTTTTTTCATTATAATCGTAATATTTATTTGGACCTCCTAAAATAAGTAATAAGTATTCTTTTTCTTTATTTAACATCTCTGTTAAATAACTCGAATTTTTTTTAATTTCATCTATTGTTAAGTAATGGATAGCTCCCTTGGAAGTAATTACATTTTCTCCTTTAATACCATCATGTTCTGGCACAACTATGTAGTCAAAGTTTTTTAAAGATACTTTTGGATCCTGAATATGAATGTTAATTATTTTTTTTTTTGATTTTTTTTTTAAATATATTGAGGGTATGACACTCTTTCTGCCACATGAAATTATTAAATCAAAATCTGGTATTTTAAAATTTTTGAAAAATAAGTTAGAAACAGGAGTTATTTTTGGTGGTAAAAATTTAGTAAATTTATTTAGCTCAACTTTCTGGTGTATATAATCTATATCTAAAGCTTTTGCCAAACCCTCAACTTGACTAATCATGCCATGCATACCTTCTGTTAATAATAACCCTTTTAATTTAGACATAAATTACTATATAGCTTTGATATGAATCAAAAGCCAACTAAACACACAAAAGTGTTAATAATTGGATCTGGCCCTGCTGGATACACTGCTGCAGTTTATGCAGCTAGAGCAATGCTTAATCCTGTATTGGTCCATGGCATGGAGCCTGGTGGCCAATTAACTACGACAACTGATGTAGAGAATTATCCTGGGTTTGCAGAAGTAATTCAAGGTCCTTGGTTAATGGATCAGATGAAAGGACAAGCAAAAGCAGTTGGAACAGAAATGATTGAGGATCATATTTCCTCAGTAAATCTTAAATCTAAGCCCTTTGAGGCCACAGGTGAAAGTGGTCAAAAATATACAGCTGACTCACTAATAATTTCGACAGGCGCACAAGCAAGATGGCTTAATTTAAAATCAGAACAAGAATTTAGAGGTTTTGGTGTATCAGCATGCGCAACATGTGATGGATTTTTTTTCAAAGAAAAAACTGTAGCTGTTGTAGGTGGCGGTAATGCAGCAGTTGAAGAAGCAATGTTTCTTACAAAATTTGCATCAAAGGTAAAATTAATACATAGAAGAAACGAACTTAGGGCAGAAAAAATGCTTCAAAAAAAACTTATGGAAAACAAAAAAATTGAGATTATTTGGGATAGTGTGATTGAGGATGTAATTGGAGATAAAGAGCCTAAAAATGTCACAGGGATAAAAATTAAAAATGTTAAGTCAAATAAAATTGAAGAATTAAAAGTTGACGGACTGTTCATTGCAATTGGTCACGATCCAGCAACCCAACTTTTTAAAGATCAGCTAAATATGGACAATGAAGGATATCTAGTTACAAAATCTGATTCAACTGAAACAAATATTCCAGGAGTATTTGCGGCTGGAGATGTTAAAGATAAAATTTTTAGACAGGCGGTAACTGCGGCTGGTATGGGATGTATGGCTGCTCTAGAGGCTGAAAAACATCTGTCACACAAATAATGAGTACTCAGTCAATTTCAAACAAAAAAGTGTTATTAACTGGAATAAGTGGATGGATAGCTAAACATACTGCAATAGAATTATTAAATTCAGGCTTTGAAGTTTTGGGTACCATTAGAAATAAAGATTTAATTAGTCAAACTAAAGAAACAATAAGAAAATATGCTCCAATTGAAAAATTATCATTTGTTGAACTAGATCTTTTAAAAGATGATGGATGGAATAAAGCTGCATTAGGCTGTAAATATATAATGCACATTGCTTCTCCATTTCCATTCAAAGTTTCTAATAACAGAGAAAGTTTATTACCTGTTGCTGTAGATGGAACTCTAAGAGTTTTAAAATCTGGTTTAAGCGCAAATGTAGAACAATTTATAATTACTTCTTCAATTGTAGCCATGTTTAGAAAACCAAATAGAACTAATCCATATTCATTTGGTGAAAATGATTGGACTGATGAAAATTGGATTAAGGGAGTAAGTGACTATTTTTTATCAAAGACAAAGGCTGAGAGAATTGCTTGGGAGTTTATGGAAAGCAAAGGACTAAAAAATAAGATGACTACCATTAATCCTGGTGGAGTATTTGGTGATGCGTTAGATAAAAAAGGTAGTACATCAATAGAATATGTAAGGCAATTTTTAAAAGGCAAATTTCCAGCAGCTCCTAAATGGGGTGTTTTGATTTCCGATGTCACAGATGTAGCAAAATCGCATGTTGCTTGCATAGGAAATAAAAAAGTTGGTGGTAGAAGATTAATTGTTGGAAAAGAAGTAAAGAAGCTAATTGAGTTATCTCAAATAATGTCTGAAGCATTGCCAGAGTATGCAAAAAAACTTCCAAAAAAAGAATTGCCGAATTTTATGGTTAAATTAATTAGTTATTTGGACTCAAGTGCTAAAACTATGATCCCAGATTTAGAAATTGTTATGCAGCCGCAAAGTTCTTACGCCGAGGAGTTACTTGATATGAAATTTAAATCAGCACAAGGCGCTATAACGGATGCAGCTAGATCTGTTGTAAGACTTGGTTTAGTTTAAACTTTCACAAAAGTTTTTTATTCTTTCCATCGCATCTTTAAGTTTGTCCATTGAAGTTGCATACGAAATTCTAAAAAAACCTTCTAATCCGAATGCTGAGCCTTGTACAACAGCAACACCATTGCTTTCTAATAAAGATTCTACAAATTCACTATCACTATTAATTTTATTTCCATTTTTATCTTTTTTTCCAATTAAACCTTTGCAACTTGGAAATACATAAAAAGCTCCATCAGGTTTAACACAGTTAATTCCTTCAATTGCATTAAGAGAATTTACTACAAAATCTCTTCTTTCTTGAAAAGCTTTAGCTCTTATTGAAATAAAATCTTGTTTACCATTTAAAGCTTCAACAGCAGCTGCTTGACTAATTGAAGATGGGTTTGTTGTCGATTGTGATTGAATTTTAGATATTGCTTTTATGACCTCTTTGTCACCTGCTGCATATCCTATTCTCCAACCTGTCATAGAATAAGATTTACTCACACCGTTCATTGTTACTACTTTATTTTTTATTTCTGGGATTTGTGCAATTGTAAAAAATTTAAATCCATCATAAGTAATATGTTCGTATATATCATCACTTAATATATTGACATGAGGATTTCTTTTTAAAACATGGGCTAGATTTTTTATTTCCTGTTCTGAATAACATGCGCCTGTTGGATTTGAGGGTGAATTTAATATGAGCCACTTAGTATTATTATTTATTTTTGACTCCAAATCTTTTGCACTAAGTTTAAACCCCTGTTCTTCGTGGCATTCAATTACAACAGGGCTCGCCCCTGCCAGCAAGACAATGTCGGGATATGATACCCAATAAGGAGCAGGAATAATTACCTCATCACCTTTATTAAGGGTTGCCATCATCAAATTGTATATTACATGTTTACCGCCAACACCAACCGTTATCTGATCTAAGGAGTAACTTAAGTTATTTTCTCTTTTAAATTTTTTAACTATCGCCTCCTTTAAGGCTTTAGTGCCGTCAACAGTTGTATATTTAGTGTCACCATCTTTAATTGCCTTAATTGCTGCATCTTTGATATTATCTGGGGTATCAAAATCAGGCTCCCCAGCACCTAATCCAATCACATCCTTTCCCGCGGCTTTCAATTCTTTAGCTTTTTGGGATACTGCGATAGTGGGAGAAGGTTTTATCCTTTTTAAACTGTCAGATATAATGCTCATTGAAATATAATTTTATTTTAATACTTTGTTTAATATATGCAAAATACATATCAAGATTTAATTACCGATTTAGAGGGAAAAAAGCCAGAAATTAGTGGAAAACTTGAAGGTGGTAAAAAATTTAAAATTATTTCTGATTTTAAACCAGCCGGGGATCAGCCAGCTGCTATAAAAAAATTAGTGGATGGAGCGAATAAACAACAATTTAATCAAGTTTTGTTAGGTGTCACAGGTTCTGGTAAAACATTCACAATGGCAAAAATCATTGAAGCCACTAATAGACCGGCGTTAATTTTAGCTCCAAACAAAACTCTCGCAGCACAACTTTACGGAGAGATGAAAGGTTTCTTCCCAAATAATGCTGTTGAGTATTTTGTTTCGTATTATGATTATTACACTCCAGAAGCATATGTTCCAAGATCAGATACTTACATAGAAAAAGAAGCATCAATTAACGAACAAATAGATAGAATGAGACACTCAGCAACTCGATCTCTTCTTGAGAGAGATGATGTTTTAATTGTTGCAAGTGTTTCTTGTATTTATGGACTAGGTTCAGTTGAAGCATATAGTAAAATGACATTAACTCTTCAAAAAAACTATAATTATAATAGAGAACAAATAATTAAATCTTTAGTCGCACTTCAATATAAAAGAAATGATCAGAATTTTTATAGAGGAACATTTAGAGCTAGAGGAGAGTATCTTGAAATATTTCCTTCACACTTGGAAGATAGGGCATGGAGATTGAATTTATTTGGAGATAAATTAGAAAAAATAGAAGAGTTTGATCCATTAACTGGAGATCAAGTAAGAGAGCTTAACTTGATAAAAGTTTATGCCAATAGTCATTACATAACTCCTAAACCTACCATAGAACAAGCAATAATTAATATAAGAAAAGAATTAGATATAACTTTAAAAAAACATAAAATAGAAAATAAGTTATTAGAAGCACAAAGGTTAGAAGAAAGAACTAAATTTGATTTAGAAATGATTGAGGCGACAGGATCTTGCGCTGGTATTGAGAATTATTCGAGATTTTTATCTGGCAGAAAACCCGGCGAACCACCTCCTACTCTATTTGAATATTTTCCAGATAATACTTTAGTTTTTGTTGATGAATCTCATGTCACTGTTCCTCAGCTTAATGGAATGTATAAAGGCGATAGATCTAGGAAAAGTACTTTAGCTGAATATGGTTTTAGACTTCCATCTTGTATGGATAATAGACCATTAAAATTTGAAGAATGGGACTTGATGAGAACTCAGACTGTTTTTGTCTCAGCAACTCCTGGGCCGTGGGAGTTGGGGCAAACAAAGGGTAAATATATTGATCAAGTAATCAGACCCACTGGACTAATAGACCCTCCAGTTGATATAAGACCTGCAAAAAATCAAGTTGATGACTTAATGCACGAATGCAAAAAAGTTATTGAAAAAAATCACAGAGTTTTAGTTACAACGTTAACAAAAAAAATGGCTGAAGATCTTACTGAATATCTTCATGAAAATGGTGTTAAGGTTAGATATCTGCACTCGGATATTGATACTTTAGAAAGAATTGAAATCATGAGAGATTTAAGATTAGGTGTATTTGATGTTCTTGTTGGAATAAATCTTTTAAGAGAAGGTTTGGACATACCTGAGTGTGCGCTAGTTGCCATATTAGATGCAGATAAAGAAGGATTTTTAAGATCAGAAACTTCATTAATTCAAACAATTGGAAGAGCGGCAAGAAATGTTGAGGGAAAAGTAATTTTATATGCAGACAAAGAAACAAAAAGTATAAAGAAAGCAATTCAGGAAACGGATAGACGAAGAAAAATACAATTAGCTTACAATAAAAAATACAATATAGATGCCAAGTCCATAAAAAAAGAAATTAATGATATTCTAGAGAGTGTATATGAAAAAGATTATGTAAAAATAAGTGAAGGATCCAATATAGGTGGAAATTTAAAGAAACATTTAAAAGCTTTAGATAAAAAGATGAAAGAAGCGGCATCTAACTTAGAATTTGAAGAAGCTGCAAAAATAAGGGATGAAATAAGAAAACTAGAAAGTACAGAATTAGAAATCACTTTAAATCCAAAAATAAGACAGTACGATACGAAAAATAAACTTTATCCCAAAGGTAGATCAACTCTAGGGATGCCAGGAACTAAAGTAACAAAAAAGAGAGATAAAAAGTGGAAGCAAAAAAAATAATTATTACAGGTGGAGCTACTAGAATAGGTGCGGCAATTGCAGATAAATTATCAGGTCCAA
>CABXTN010000015.1 GCA_902515185.1 uncultured Pelagibacteraceae bacterium
AACTACTATGCTCTGAGAAACTTTCTAACTTGCTTAAACTAATATTATTTGTGGCAAAACCACCTAAGCATTTATATAATGCAGCTGGTTTATCCTTCACTTTAAAAATACAACTTGTGATATATTTATCTTTTTTAAATTCTGGATGCTCGGCTTTTTTGCCCATAATTAAAAATCTTGTTACATTTTTTTTTTCATCCTCAATATTACTTTTTAGAATATTCAAATTATAAATATCTGCAGCTAATTTTGATGCGATTGCGGCTTCATCTTTTTTTTTTTGATCACTTATAAACTTTGCACTACCAGCTGTATCTGCCGCAATAATTGGTTCTAATTTATTATTATTAATAATTTTTTGGCATTGTGAGATGGCTTGTGAGTGAGATCTTACACTTTTTATATCTTCAATTTTAACACCTGGCATTGCCATAAGATTATGAGATACTTTGTGAAAGTGTTCTGCGTAAATTTGTAATTTATATTTATTCATCAAATACTGTATATCTGCCACCCTTCCAGCTATTGAATTCTCAACAGGAATTATTGTTTTTAAATTTTCGTCATTTGAGCAATTTGAAAAGCATTCCTCAAAAGTTTTACATGAAATAGTTACTGCTTTTGGGTAAACTTCTAATGCTGCAGATTGAGAATATGCTCCTTCACTACCTTGATATAAAACTTTCATATTAGCTGTTATATTCCATTATTTTTTTTAATTCCATAAAATCTTCTTTGGTATCAATTCCAATTGATTTGCTAGAAGCATAAGCTACGTCAACTTTTATATTATTTTCCATAGCCCTAAGTTGTTCTAACTTATATTTTCTCTCATTTTTTGTTTGATTTAAGCTTGTATAATTTTTTAAAGTAGAAACTTTAAATTCATATATTCCTATATGATGATAAATATTATCCTTTAGATTATTTGCATTTCTTAAAAAATTAATTGCCTTTGATAATTTATTTTTTTCTAATTTTTCATTAGTTTGAACTTTAACTATGTTTTGGTCTACTAAAAAAGATTTTTTTTCTAAATTTGATGCTAATGTGCTTAAATCAGAATTATTTTTTTTTGATAAAATATCTAAGTTTTTAATGTCATTAATATCAATTAAAGGCTCGTCTCCTTGAAGATTTATGACATATTCTATATTTTTTAAGTCTAGTTGAACTAAAGCTTCCCAAATTCTATCTGTGCCAGTCTTAGGTTTTTTTGATGTTAAAATCGCTTGTCCTTTATTTTTTTTTACTTCTGTAACAATTTCCTCATCTTCTGTGGCTACAATTACATCTCCAATTTGAGTTTCTTGAGCCTTCTTAACTACATGAGAAATTAATGCCAAACCATTCACTTTCAGCAAAGGTTTGCCTGGTAAACGTTCTGCTGACATTCTTGATGGTATTAAAATTACAGTATTTGACATTCAGATCTTTATGCGTCCAACGGACGCAAATTTTTTTTTAATTAAAGTTAAGTATTTTTAAAAATATCATGTTATACGTAGAAATACTTATATAAATCAATGGATTCTTTTGAAATAAATAAAATTATTGGTGCAATTTTACTTGTTGCTTTGTTAGTTATTGGAATAGGAAAAATTTCAGACTTAGTTTTTAATGTAAATAAACCAGAAAAAGCTGGTTATATGGTTAAAGTAGAGACAGAAACCAATTCAACTGATACTAAATCACCAGCTGAAGAACCAAAAGTAGAGGTCGATATAACTGCTCTTCTTGCTATGGGGGATTTATCTCATGGTGAGAAAGTCTTTAAAAAATGTTCTGCGTGTCACTCAATAAAAAGTGGAGGAGGTAACAAAATTGGTCCTGCTTTATACAATGTTGTTGGGAGAAAGGTTGGTGCTTTAAATGATTATAAATATTCTACTGCATTAGTTGAGTATAAAAAAGAATGGAATTTTGAGGAGCTCAATGGATTTCTTTTAAAACCTAAAAGCTGGATCAAGGGAACTAAAATGGCTTATGCTGGATTAAGGAAAGAAAAAGATCGAGCTTCAGTAATATTATTTTTAAATCAAAATTCTGATAGCCCTCTTCCGCTACCTTAATTTTTCTAAGCAATATAATAAAATAGATTTTTGTACATATATTCTATTTAGAGCTTGTTGCCAAACTACAGATTTCTTGCTGTAAAAAACGTCATCAGAAATTTCATTACCTCTTGGTAAACAGTGTAATATAAAAGCATTCTTAGATAACGACATTAATTTTGAATTAATTTTAAAATTAGAAAAATCTTTAATTTTATTTTTTCTATTAACTTTATCATTCATAGATATTACTTTATCAGTTAATAATATATCAGCATTTTTAATTGCTATTTTTGGATTATCAAAAATTTTTACTTTTCCTTTATTTTTTTTAATCCAATCTATAATAGTTTTTGATGGTTTATATTTTTTAGGGCTTCCGATATTTAAATTAAATGAAAATTTTATAGAAGCTTCTATTAATGAATTAAGAACATTATTAGAATCTCCAATCCAGCAAATATTTAATTTAGATATATTTTTTTTAGAAATTTCCTCTATTGTAAATACATCTGATAAAATTTGTGCTGGGTGTGATAATGGACTAAGACCATTTATAAGAGGAATAGACAAATGTTTCTTAAACTGAGCAAGTTTATTTTCATCGTCTGTTCTTAGCATAAATATATTACCGTATGTTGAAAGTATTTTTGCTGTATCGGCTAAAGATTCTCCTCCTTTTGATAAATGTAATTCATCTGGTCTTAAAGTTAAAGCAGATCCGCCTAATTGTCTTATTGCTAAATAAAAACTAAGTCTCGTTCTTAATGAAGATTTTTCAAACATCTGAATTAATAAACTGCCTTTAAGGGGTTGGTCCTTATCAATTTCTAAAGTGCTAAGTTTATTTCTTTTTTTTTTTCTTTTTTTAGCATCAGAAAGAATTTTCCTAAGCATTTTATAAGGAATATCTTTAATATTAATAAAATGTTTCATAATTATTTATATTCCTTACATGCATTTCTTATAATTTTTATTGCTATAGCAATTTCTTTTTTTTTAACATTAAGTGGTGGTAAAATTCTAATTACATTATCTGCCGCTTTTATAGTCAATAAATTATTTTCAAATAACTTCTGAATGAATCTCATATTACTGACTCTCATTTTTAAACCTATTAATAAACCTTTACCTCTAACTTCTTCAATAATATCTGGAAACTCGTTTTTAATTTTACCAAGTTCATAAAAAAATAATTTTGATAATAATTGAACATTTTTTAAAAAATTTCTTTTAAATATTTGATCCATAACAGCATTGCCTACACTCATTGCTAAAGGGTTGCCTCCAAATGTGCTACCGTGTGATCCTGGAGTCATACCTAATGCAACTTTTTTACTCATTAATACAGCGCCAATAGGAAATCCCCCACCAATACCTTTGGCAATAGGAACAATATCAGGTTTAATATTGGCATACTCAAAAGATAGAAACTTTCCTGATCTCCCAATACCAGATTGTACCTCATCTAAAATTAATAATATTTTCTTTTTATTACAAATTTTTCTTAACTCTTTAAGACACCATTCGGGTACTACTTTAATTCCCCCTTCACCCATAATTGGCTCAATCATAATTGCAGCTGTTCGACTAGTTATTGATTTTTTTAACGAATTATGGTCCCCAAAATCAAAATGATCAAATCCATCAATTTTAGGGCCAAATCCTTCAGTCATTTTTTTTGATCCACTGGCAAATATTGCTGCAAGAGTTCTGCCATGAAATGAATTTTTTATACAAAGAATTCTATTTTTTTTTCTTTGACCAATTGAATAAAAATATCTTCTTGCAATTTTAATTGCTACTTCTGTAGCTTCAGCTCCACTATTTTGAAATATGACTGCATCTGCAAAAGTTTTTTGGGTTAATTTTTTTGCTAACTTTTCTCCCTCTGGAATCGTAAATGCATTAGAAACATGCCAAACTTTTCTTGCTTGTTTTGTCATTTCTTTTATCAAATAATTATTTGCATGGCCTAATGAATTAACCGCAATACCTTGAACAAAATCCAGATATTTTTTTCCATTTTTTGTATATAGATAGCTTCCATTTCCTCTTGCAAAAGAAATTTTTCTTCTATTATAATTTTTTACTAATGAAGACATTTATGATTTAATTTTATAACCTTTTCTATAAAGATAGAATGCAACAAACCATCCTAAAAGGGCGAGAATAGGTAGGTAAATAATTCCAAAAAATAAAGGGCCATCAGACTCCCCTAGAAAACCATATCTAAAAATATTTATTATATGAAAAAATGGATTTACTGAACTTATTGTCTGAAAAAAGGATGGTAATCTATCGATAGTATAAAAAACACCTGATAAAAAACTTAAGGGTTGTAATATAAAATTTGTTACAGTTGCTGTGTGATCAAATTTAGTTGCCCATAAACCAGTTATAAAACCTAAACTGCCAATAAAAAATGATCCAAAAATACCAGCATAAAAAATATAAAAAATATTTTTTAAAGGTAGTTCAACTATAAATATAAATACAACTACTGATATAAAACCTATTAAAATACTTCTTGTTACAGCGGCCATTATAACTGCAAAAGATACTTCAAATGATGATAAAGGTGCATATAGTATATCAACGATATTTCCTTGCATTTTTGATATCATAAATGAACTCACTGAATGAGAAAAACTTTGAAGTATCATGGATTGTATGATTAATCCTGGTGCTAAAAAAGTAATGAATGAATAACCTAATACATCTCCTCTATCATTTCCTAAAGCAAGAGTAAGTACTGATAAAAATAACAAACTTGAAACTAAAGGAGATAGTAATGTCTGCGCCCAAACAACAAAAAATCTGCTGCATTCTCTATGCCACAATGCAACCAATCCTACATAATTAATTCTTCCAAATTGTCGGACACCTAATTTGTATCTTTTTTGTAATTCAACCATTGATAATTATATTTATCTTTTTTTTTTAATTTTTGTTAAAAAAACAAAAATAATGCTTGTCTTTTAATTATTTTTGTGTGTATTTATATAGTATATTGAATAATTTAAACCACTATATATTGTGTATAAATGAGCTGGACAGAAGAAAAAGTTAATAAATTAAAAGAACTTTGGGGTAGAGGCAAAACTGCTAGTCAAATAGCAGAAATTATAGGTGGAATAAGTAGAAATGCTGTAATCGGAAAAGCTCATAGGTTGAATTTATCATCAAAAATAAAACCTAAAAATCTACCTGGTCAAAGAGATAATAGTATAAAAAATACCGTGGATAGCAATGATACTAGAGGCAAAAAAATTTCTAGATCAAGATTTAAATCATTGCTTATAGAAAAAGATTTTGAGCCTGAAAATCCAAAACAATTAGAGGATTTGGATGATAGCACATGCAAGTGGCCTATTGGACACCCTAATGAAAAATCATTTTATTTTTGTGGTAGATCTTCTTTAAAAGATTTTTCTTACTGTAAACTACACTTACTTTATGCATTTCAACCAAAAGGTAAAAAAGAAGATGTTCTTGATAAAAATGATGAAATGCCAAAATTTATTGAAAAGAAAATTAAATCTGCTTAGTGCTAATCTTTTAGAATTTTTTTCTTAGCTTTTTCAAATTCTTCATTATTAATTGAACCAGATTTGTGTAATTCATTTAGTCTTGATAGTTTTTCGACAAGATCATTGTCCTCTAAAAAATCTTTTTTATCGTTTTTATTTTTTTGCATAAACTTATGACTATTTTTTGCTTCCATACCCACATTAATAGCTTTAATTGCTATATAAATTACATAAAGTAATATGAGTCCTATTAATATGTAAACAATATTTATAAGCATAAGCTATCTTTTTAATTCTTTTCTAAAGAAAATTTACCACCTTCTCTCCAATTATATGCATACTCTTTTATTCCTTTCTCAAAAAAAACTTTGCTTGGACATTCAATGTCAAAGTTTGTGAGACCATTTTCCGACTTAATATTATTATATTTCAATAAATTTAATTGATCAATTGTAATTAATGGATTGGGTAATAATTGAAGAAAGGAGGCGGTAAATCTAGCCAAAAATATCGGTAATGGAATTAAAAGTCTTTTTTTATTTATTGCCCTTAGTATTATTTCCAAGATTTGTTTAAAGTTAATTACTTCAGGGCCAATAACTTCAATATCTTTTGAATAAATTTCTTTAGATATAACTTGATAAATAACCTCAGATACATCAGAAGCATGTATTGGAGAAAATTTGGTCAATCCATTATAATAAAGGGGGAAAGCTGGTAATAAATTTAAAATACCCATAAACTTAGTTGTAAATTTATCATCAACACTAAAAACAACTGACGGCTTTAAGATAGTAGCTGATGGAAGGTTCTGTCTTATTTTAACTTCTCCAGAAATTTTACTAATTGCGTATGATGAGTCTTTAATTCCATTTAAACCTAAAGCTGACAGATGTATAAAATTTTTATTTTTTTTATTACAAATACTTGATAATAATTGTGGAAATTTGACATGAATATTTTCAAAAGTATTTTTTTTACCCTTTTCAAATAAAATCCCAACCAAATTTAAACAAATATCACATTCAGAAATAAGTTTTTCCAATTTTGGATAATCAAATATATCGGTTTGCTCTATATCTATGTAGCCT
The DNA here is from genome assembly GCA_902515185.1 of uncultured Pelagibacteraceae bacterium. Lineage (GTDB taxonomy): Bacteria > Pseudomonadota > Alphaproteobacteria > Pelagibacterales > Pelagibacteraceae > Pelagibacter. The sequence continues at coordinate 6,679 of CABXTN010000015.1, forward strand.
ATAGGTGCCTGCGTTTTTAATATATAGCCTTTTCGATGTTTATTTCTTGTTACAGCTATAACCTTATAGTTATCTTTAACTAAACGTCTTATGCAATATCTGCCTATTTGGCCGCTTGCTCCGAAGATTAATACTTTTTTTCTTATCATTTATCAAAAAATAGACAATATTGTTTAGTGTTTATATATATAAAATAAAATATGAATAACATCAAAATTTTTGATCAAGATTTACCTGCTGATATTGATTTATCTAGTGAAAAATTAATAGGTTTAGACTGTGAGGCCCTAGGTCTCGTAATTGGTAGAGATCCACTTACTCTAGTTCAATTAGGATTAGAGTCTGGTAAATATTATCTTGTGAAACTAAATAGAGATAATTATCACGCTCCAAATTTAAAAAAAGTATTATCAAATAATAATTCACAATTCATAATGCATTATGCAAGACAAGATTTGATGTGGTTGAAATATCACCTTGATATAAAAATAAATAATATATTTTGTACAAAATTAGCATCTAAAATTGCTAGGACAGCATCAAGTAATCATGGCTATAAAGATTTGGTTAAAGAATTATGTGGAAAAGATATTTCAAAAAAAGAACAACAAAGTGATTGGGGAGATCCAAATCTCACAGATAAGCAAATCAGTTATGCTGCTCAAGATACCGAATTTTTATTTGAAATTAAAAAAAAACTAACAAATATGTTGTTAAGAGAAAATAGGATGAAACTTTTTGAACAAAGTATAAAAGTTATACCAACTCTTGTGGATATGGAGATAGCGGGATATAAAATTTCTACATTTGAACATTAAATGAAAAAAAATAATTATAAAAAAATTGGAAAAAATGTAATTGATTTAGAGATACAAGGATTAAAGCTTCTTAAAAATTCTCTTAATAACTCTTTTAATCAAGCAGTTAATCTTATCTCAAATTGTCAATCAAAAGTAATACTATGTGGTGTGGGGAAAAGTTTTATTATTGCATCAAAAATTAGTAGCACGCTATCATCTGTTGGTAGTCCTTCATTTGCAATTTCAGCTAGTGAATGTTCTCATGGTGATCTAGGAAGTATTTCCAAAAAAGATTTATTAATTTTAATTAGCAATTCTGGAGAAACTGATGAATTAAAACCAGTAATACAATATTCTAAAAGAAATAAGATTACACTTATAGGTATTGTTTCTAAAAAAAATTCATCACTTTATAAAGCTGCAGATGTAAAAATTTTTATACCTGAGTCTAAAGAGTCAGGATTTGGAATTGTGCCAACTTCATCTACAACATGCCAGTTAGCTCTGGGAGATGCCCTAGCAATTGCTTCTATGAATTATAAAAATTTTGGTAAATTAGATTTTAAAAAATTTCATCCAGCTGGTTCACTAGCTACAAAATTAAAAACTGTTGAAGATTTGATGATTTCAGGAAAGAATATTCCTTTTATAGAAGAAAGTTCAGATATGAAAAATGCTCTAAAAATAATGAATAAGAAAAATTTGGGAATGCTGATTGTTAGAAATAGAAAAAAAATCACTTTAGGGATAATTACAGATGGTGATCTAAAAAGAGCTATAGAAAAAAATAAAGATTTTAAGACTATTTCCTTAAAAAAAATAATGACTAAAAACCCTATCTGCATTGATCAAAATGAACTTGCGGCAAAAGCTTTGAATCTTATGACTTCAAAAAAAAAAATTACTAGCTTATGTGTTTATAAAAATAATAAAAAAAACGTTACTATAGGAATTATTCATATACATAATATTCTTAACTCAAATATTAATTAATGAGTAAAAAATTACTTATACAAATAAGTATTATTATTTTCATAATATTAATAATTTTATTATCTTATTTCATGTTTTTTTATGAAAAAAATGATATCAAAATTAGTAATGAAAAATCTGGCAAGCAAATTGAAAACAAAATAGTTGATCTCAAGTATATTGCTGTGGATGATAAAAATAATAATTATACAATTACATCTGACTTTGGAAAAGTTTCAGATGAAAATGAAAATATTTTAAATTTAATAAATGTGAAAGCTATTATCAGTTTAAGTGACTCTAGTTCAATAAATATTTATTCTGATTTTGCTCAATACAATAAAGTCACTTTAGATACATATTTTTACGATAATGTTAGAATGCTTCATGAAGAACACTTGATAACAAGTGATAAAATATTTCTTAACTACATTAGTAAAAATATAAAAGTTGAAAATAATGTAATTTATCAAGGTAATAATAATCAACTTAATGCTGATATTATTGATATTGATCTTGTAACTAAAATCTCTAAAATTTATATGATAGAAGATCAAAATAATGTAAAAGTAAAAATATTATCTAATGGCAATAATTAAAAAATTTAGAATTAAATCCTTTAAAAAGAATGAACCTTTATTGGAGCTTAAAAATATTTCAAAAACCTTTGGTGAAAGAAAAATTTTGGATAATGTATCGATAAAAATCAATCGAGGGGAGATATTAGGTTTGCTGGGTCCAAATGGTGCTGGAAAATCAACAATCTTTAATCTTATAACGGGTTTACTAAAACCCGATTTTGGAAAAATTATTTTTGGATCTAAAGATGCAACAGACTTTCCAATATATATGCGTACTAAAGAATTTAAAATTGGCTATGTACCACAATATGGTGGTTATTTTTCAGATTTGACAACCTACGAAAATCTTAAAGCTGTGGGTCAAATTTTGATAAAAGATGTAAGAGAACAAAACACTAAAATAGAATATTTAATATCAAAATTTGAATTAGATTATATAAGAAATATTAAAGCTTCTTTTTTATCCGGCGGACAAAAGAAAAAATTAGTAATAGCAATTGCTTTGTTAGGTGATCCAAAAATTCTTCTTTTAGATGAGTGCTTTGCTGCGCTCGATGTATTGACTATTCAAATGTTGCAAAAAATAATAGTCAATCTTCAAATGGAAGAAAGAATTGGTATAATAATTTGTGATCATCAAGCTAGGGATTTATTAACATGTGTTGATGTGGCTATGATACTTTCAAATTGTAAAATAATTGCGCATGGAACTCCTAAAGAACTTCTTAGTAATGCTGCAGCAAGAAATGCATATTTTGGTGATACATTTAAAATTAATTAGTCCAAAATGTATAATAAATTCATAAAAATAAGTGAAAAGATTGTTAATTTTAATAAAAAAATTAGCGTTGATGGAGATAAGAGTTTATCTATTCGATGGGCCCTAATTGCTTCTCAAGCTCTTGGGGTATCAAAAGCTAATAATCTTTTAAAATCAGAAGATGTAATAAACGCTTTAAACTGCTTGAAAACTTTAGGTGTAAAAATAAAAGAAAAAAATAAAGAAATTTTTATAGAAGGAAGGGGAATTAATGGTTTTAATTATAAAAAAAATATTACTTTAAATGCTGGAAATTCAGGAACTCTTGGCAGATTAATTCTTCCTCTACTTATTAAATCTCCATATAAAATAAAAATAGTAGGGGATAAAAGCTTATCAAAGAGAGATTTTTCAAGAGTGATTGATCCATTAAAAGAAATTGGAGTTAATTTTTATCCAAATAATAAAAAAACTCTACCAATTTATATTAAAGGTAGTGATTATCTTAGACCTATAAAATATTATGAAAATAGAGGTTCAGCTCAATGTAAAAGTTGTGTTATGCTAGCTTCTCTTAATGTTCCAGGGGAAGTGGTAATAAAAGCAAAAAAATCTCGAGATCATACTGAGAGAATGTTTAAAAGTTTGAATTTACCTATTGTACTTAAAAATTTTAATGATTTTGATTTAATAAAATTATCAAAACCAAATTTAATTAAAAATATTAATTTTAATATTCCAGGAGATATAAGTTCGGCTGCATTTTTTATTGTTCTTACTCTTTTGTCAGAGAAATCAAATATTATTTTAAGAAATATAAATATTAATCCTTCAAGGATAGGTATAATAAAGATTCTTAATAGAATGGGTGCACAAATTAAATTAAAAAAAATTAGGACAATTAATGGTGAAAAATGTTCAGATATTTATGTTAAAAGTATAAAAAAATTAAAAAGTATTAATTGCCCTACTAGCCTCAACTCAAGTGCAATTGATGAATTTTTGATTATATTTCTTGTGGCTGCAAAAGCAAAAGGCATGTCATATTTTAAAAATCTCTCAGAATTAAATCAAAAAGAAAGTCCTAGATTAAAAATTGCTACAAAAATCTTAAAAATGATTGGCATTAAAGTTGAATCTACAAAAGATTCTATAAAAATCTATGGAAATCCAAATTTAAAACTTAATAAAAATTTTATAATAAAAAATTATTTAAAAGATCATAGAATATTAATGATGTCAGTCATTTCTGCATTATCACTTGGGGGAAGTTGGAAAATTTATGATCCTGATTCAGTAAAAACATCTTTTCCATCTTTTTTCAAAATAATTAAAAAATTAGGTGGTCAAATTAAATGAAGAAATTTGAAAAAAGAATTAAAATTGCTATTGACTCACCAGCTGCAGCGGGAGCAGGTACTGTTGCTAAAAAAATATCAAAGTATTTTAATTTATTTTATCTCGATACAGGTAAAATTTATAGATATCTGGCATTTTTAAAAATGAATTATCCAAAAAAGTTTGGATATACGTTTATAACGAAAAAGATTAATAATATTAAATTAAAAGATCTTAATAAGAAAGTATTATCCAACGATGATATTGGAATTTTGGCATCTTACGTTGCAAAAGACAATAAAATTAGAAAATTAGTACATAACTTTCAGATTAAATGTGCTTATAAGTTTCCAAGAAAGTATAATGGCTCTTGCTTAGATGGTAGAGATATAACATATAAAATTGTACCTGATGCAAACTTCAAATTTTTTATAACAGCTAACGTTAAAACTCGAGCATTAAGAAGATATAAAGAATTAATTAAGTTAGGAAAAAAAATATCTTACCAGGAGATTTTAAATAGTATTAAAAAACGGGACAAAAATGACTATAATAGACGAATTTCACCTCTTAAAAAAACTAAGGATTCTATCTTGATTAATACGACAAATTTAACTAAAAGTGCATGTTTTTTAAAAATAAAAAAAATAATAGAGAAGAAAATAAAAATTAATGGAAATATATAACTCTTTAGAGACAAAGGCCTCAAAAGAATTTCAAGAGCTTTTAAACGGTCAGCTTTCAAAAACAAAAAATCTATCTGAAGGAAAAATAATTGAGGGAAAAGTAACCAAAATTACTGAAAAGTTTGTTTTTTTATTTATTGAAGGTTTAAAATCTGAACCCGTTTTAGATGCAAATGAACTAAAAACCTTGGGACTATCTAATGAATTAAAAGTTGGAAGCAAGATATCTGTTCTTTTGGAAAGAATTGAGGATAAAAATGGTGATGTAATTGTTTCTGCTAGCAAAGCTCTGAAAATAAAAGGTTGGGATAAATTAGTAAATGCTTTTGAGAAAAGTGAACCAATTATGGGAAAGATTACTAGTAAATGCAAAGGAGGAGTAATAGTAGAACATATTGACACTGGCTCTTTAATGTTTTGTCCAGGGTCTCAAATTTCAGACAAGCCTTTAAAAGATATTTCACATTTAATGAATGAGCCACAAAAATTTGCTCTAATAAAATTAGATAAGGTTCGTGGAAATGCCTGTGTATCTAGAAGGCAAATCATATCATCGCATAAAAAAGAAGATCGTGCAAAAATTATTGAAAAATATAAAGTAGGTGAAATAATTAAAAATGCAGTTGTTAAAGGATATAGTAGTTTTGGATGTTTTTTTGATGTTAATTCTGAATTAGACGTTTTAGTACATACATCTGAATTATCATATTCAAGAGTAAATCATCCAGAGGAACTTTTAAGCATTGGTGCAAAACACGATCTTTTAATAATTACTGTAGATAAAGACAAACAACAAGTAGGATGTTCTATAAAGCAATTATCACCTGATCCTTTCGAGCATATATCAAATTATGAACTCAATAAAGAGTACAAAGTAAAAGTTGTCAAATTAATGGATTTCGGAGCGTTTTGTGAGTTAGAGCCAGGTTTAACAACATTACTTCATTCCAGCGAACTAAGCTGGACAAAGAAAAATTCTTCTGCAAAAAAAATATTTAAAGTTGGCGATGAAATTTCATGTGTTATTACAGAAATAGATAAGGAAAAAAGAAGAGTTTCAATATCACATCGCCTTACGCAAGAAAATCCATTTGTATCATTGGAAAAAAAGTATCCAGTTGGCTCAACAGTAGAAGGAACTATTAGTAGTATTAATGATTATGCTATTTATTTAAAAATTGAGGGGTACGAGATAGATGGTTTTTTACATGCTAATGATTTAACTTATGACAGAAACCCTGAAGAGGAAATTAAAAAATATAAAAAAGGTGAAAAACTTAAAGTTAAAATTTTAGAAATTAAATCAGATCAGCAAAAACTTAGAATAGGATTAAAACAAAATGAACCTGATCCTTTCGATTGGTTTAATGACAAGAAAGTAAATGAGACAATCACTGTCAAAATCATGGGTACAGACAATAAAGGTTTAACGGTTCAACCAGAGGGAAGTAAGATTAATCTTCAGATAAAAAAATCGCAAATTGCAATTAACACAGCTGACGCTAGGCCATCTAGATTTATAAGTGGTGATAGAATAGATGCTGCTATCCAAGATTTGGACATAAAAAAAAGAAAAGTCACTTTAAGTATAAAATTACTTGAAGAATTGCAAAATAAAAAAGCATTAGAGATGGGATCTGATCCTTTATCTGGAAGACAACTTCCATTTTCATCACTTTCGGATAAATTAGAAAAGAAAGAAAAAAAGAAAAAGAAAGACTAATATAAATTGGCAATAGTAAAATCAAAATTACTAAAAAAGATTTACTCTAACTACCCTAATTTTTATAAAAAAGACCTTGAAAAATTTTTAAACATTATTTTAGAAGAAGTTAAATCTTCTCTTAAAAAGGGTGAAAGAGTTGAATTAAGAGGATTTGGAACATGGTCTACTCATATTCAAAAAGCTAGAGTATCTCGAAATCCAAAGACAGGTGAGAAAGTAAATACCCCTGAAAAAAAGACAATTCATTTTAAAATGGGTAAAGATTTATTTGAAAGAATTAACAATGAAAGCAAATAAAAAAAAAATATTTATTGCTTGTGATACAACAAGTGTAGTCAAAGTTAAAAAAATTATTAAAAACTCAAAAAATCAAAAATTAACTATTGGGTATAAATTTGGTTTGGAATTTTTAAATTCTAAAAATGGTAGAAATTTTATTAAGAATTTAAAAAATAAAATTATTTTTTTAGACACTAAACTTAATGATATTCCTAATACAATGAAATCTGCAATAAATGCACTAAAAGATTTACGCCCTAATTATCTAAGTGTACATATTAGTTCTGGTTTAGATGGATTAAAAGCTGTAAAAAAAGTTTCAAAAAAAATTAAGATTATTGGTGTCACAACATTAACCTCAATGGATAATAAAAATTTAAGAGAGATTGGATATAATAAATCTACTAAAAATTTAGTTATTCATCAGGCAAAATTAGCAAAAAAGGCAAGTTTAGATGCCTTAGTTTGTAGCGCTCATGAGGTAAAACATGTTAAAAAATTTTTTAAGAAGGAAATTATTACACCTGGGATAACTTTAAATAATAAAAAAAATGATCAAAAAAGAATTACATCCCCTTATCATGCTTTCAACAAATATAAAAGTGACTGGTTAGTAATTGGTAGATCACTTACAAAAGGAAATATAAGAAAAAATTTAAATAATTTAATTTTTCAAATCAAAGAAAAATAAAAATTTTTAATATTGTATTGGCTGATCATCAATTGATCTCCAGAGATACCAGGTCGCAACAGAACAGTAAGGGGAGAACTTTTTATTTAATTTTTTAACAAAACTTTTTGGTGGGAAATATTTTTTTTTATAATTATTTGATATTGATCTTAGAAGTCCAATATCCTGAATAGGCCAAATATTTTTTCTATTAAAAGTAAATAGTAAAATCATTTCTGCAGACCAACGTCCAATCTGCCTAAGACTGGACAAATAAATTATTGCTTCTTCATCGTTCATATTTTTAATTAATTTTGGATTAAATTCTTTATTTAAAAATTTTTTTGAAAGCTCTTTTATTCCTTTTACTTTCAACCTACTCAAACCACACCTTTTAAGTTCACTAGATTTTTTTTTATTTACCATGGTAGGATTAATTTTTCCTTTACATATTTTTTCAAATTTAAAAAAAACTGAATCTGCTGCAGCCACGCTAATTTGTTGCCCTATAATGCTTCTACATAAGGAAAAAAAAACATCCTTTCGTGTTGTAAGTGTTTTATCATTGTATTTTTTAATTAGTTTTTTCATTATCGCATCTTTTGCTGATAGATATTTTATTGCACTGTTCCAATAATAAGGTTTTTTAGTCATGTCTTGATGCTACAAGTTCTTTTTTAAGAACTACCTCTCTCCTAAAGATTATAATTGAGGAAGCTATAACTAATGCTGCTCCAATTAAAGTTTTAGTTGAAGGTATTTCTTCCCATATAAAATATCCAAAACAAATTGCAAAAACTAATGCTAAATATTTTAGAGGTGTAACTAAAGACACTTCAGAAAATTTATAAGATTGGCTTAACCATAAATTTGCAACTCCTCCAAATAAACCGATCATTGATAAAAAAATTAGATCCATTAGACTAGGCATTAACCATCCAAAAGGTATTGATAATATTCCTGCAATTGTGATCGTTACAGAAAAAAATAGTGAAATAAGCCACACTGGTTCTGTTGATGATAGTTGTCTTATACTAATTGCAACATAAGACATTCCTAAAACAAATATAACTGGGAAAATATAATAAACATTTAATGAGCTTAATCCAGGTTCAGATATAATTATTACTCCAATAAATCCAATCAGAACTGCTAACCAACGAAAATATCCAACTTTTTCATTTAAGAAAAATATAGAAAAAATTGTAGTAAAAATTGGTGCAGCAAATGAAATACTTACTACAGTTGCTAGTGGAAGGTTTCTAAGAGCAGTAAAAATAGAAAGTAGCGCCGCTAATCCAAAAAAACATCTTGATAAATGTAATAAAGGTCTTTTAGTCAAATAAAAGTCTTTAATCCTTTTTCTTGGGATAACAAAGTAGTAAAAAACTATTCCAAAAAAACCTCTAAAAAATATTACTTGTCCTAAGGGGTAATTATCTGACCATTTTACTATTATATCCATTATAGAGAAAGCACAGACAGATAAAAACATGTATAAAAAGCCTAATTGATTTTTTGAGAGCATAAGTTTAACTTAAATTAATAAAGATAATAATCAATGGAAATAGCAGTTTTAGCTTGTGGATGTTTTTGGGGACCAGAAATTAAATTTGGTAAACTTGAAGGAGTTTACAAAACTGAGGTTGGATACTGTGGTGGCAATACTCCAAAAACGACTTATAGAGAAGTCTGCACAGGTAACACAAATCATGCTGAGGTAGTAAAATTAGAATTTAATCCAGAAAAAATATCCTATGAGAAGATACTCGAGTTTTTTTTTGAAATACATGATCCTACGACTTTAAATTCACAAGGTCCAGATTTTGGGACTCAATATAGAAGTGAAATTTTTTATTTGAATAATAGTCAAAAAGAGATTGCAAAAAATATTTTAGAAAAAAAAAATATTAAACTTTCTGGTAAAGTGGTGACAAAAATATCTTTGTTGAGCAACTATTGCACAGCTGAAGAATATCATCAAAAATATTTAGAGAAAAATTAAAATGAATTTAGTTTCAACTGATTGGCTTCAAGAAAACTTAAATAATGTAAGAGTTATTGATAGTTCTTGGCATATGCCAAAAACAAAACGAAACGGTTACGATGAATATTTAAAAGATCATATTAATAATTCAATTTTTTTTGATTTAGATAAATATTCTAAAAAAAATATAGATTTGCCTCATATGTTAGTTGATACAAAAGAATGGGAAAGAATTGTATCTAAAATGGGAATTAAAAATGAAGATATAATTGTTATTTATGATAACTCTGATCTTATAAGCTCATGCAGATGTTGGTATAACTTTATTTATTTTGGACATAATCCTGAACTAGTAAAAGTTTTAAATGGAGGTTTTAGAAAATGGGTTAAAGAGAAAAAAAAAACAACAAATGATATTAAAAATTTTAATCAGACTGATTATAAATCAAACGAAATTAAGAAATTAGTAAAAAGTAAAAAAGAAATTGATGAAAATATTTTAACCTCAAAGTTTAAATTAATTGATGCAAGAAGTGTTAATAGGTTTAAAGGCTTGGAGAAAGAGCCAAGACTAGGTTTAAGGTCTGGCTCAATAAAAAATTCATTTTGTTTACCGTTTAAAGAATGTATAAATAAAGAAACTTATGAATTTTTGGATCGATCAAAACTAAAAGAAAAATTCGAAAAAATTATAAATGATACTAAAGATACAAATATTGTATTCTCGTGTGGCTCTGGGGTAACCGCTGCTGTATTGGCATTTGCATTATCGTTAGTAAATGAGAGTTATTTACCAATTATTTATGATGGATCCTGGAGTGAATATGGTAAATATCCATCATGAAATTATCAAAAAAAATAACAATACTAATATCTATTATTTTTATAATTATATTCTCGATTATTTCAGGAAGATATTTTGTTGGTAAACATTTTGAAAAAAAATTTTCTCAACGTCCTCCCCCTGGAGTTATTGTAGAAACAGTTGATAATTCTGAATTTTTTGAAAAAATTGAAACTTTCGGTACCGCCGTTGCGCTTAAAACAAAAAATTATAGAATTAAAAAAAATCAGATTGAAGATCAAAAAATAAAATTTGGCGAATTGATAAACAAGGACGAAATAATAGTAGTGGTTGATGGTGAAAAAATAATAGCACCATTCAAGGGTGTTCTAGGTAAAAGAGAAATTGCTCAAGGTGTTTTGGGTACAGACTCATTTATTTTAACTCTAGATGATATATCGTCGGTGATGTTAGATATCAAAGTGCCAGAAAGCTATATATCAATTTTAAAGACAGGCTTAAACGTTAATATTAAATCAGAATCATACCAAAAAATGTTTAAAGGAGTGATTGAGTCAGTTAGTTCTAGAGTTGATCCAAATACAAGATCTGTGCTATGTAATATAAAAGTTTCAAATCCGGACTTAGAAATAATTCCAGGAATGTTATTAAATGCTGAAGTAATTTATAATAAGGTCCAGGCTATTGGTGTTTCTGAGTCATCAATTTTAGTTCAAGGGAAAACAAATTTTGTTTATAAAGTTTTAGATGACAACTCAATTGAAAAAATCGAAGTTGAAGTAGGGAAAAGAAGTTTTGGTAAAGTCATGATTTTAAATGGACTAAATATTGATGAAAAAATAATTAAAGAAGGTATTTCTAAAGTTAGAAATAAAATGAAAGTAAAAATTGTAAACTAATAAAAGTTAATGTTTCTTACAGACTTATCTATAAAAAGACCCGTTGTTGCCTCAGTAATGAGTATGATACTAGTTATATTTGGTCTAGTAGTATTTAATGAGATACCGACAGATGAACTTCCAGATGTCGAAAGACCAATTGTTACTATCCAAACTAAATATCAAGGGGCATCTGCAAATATTGTTGATACTCAAATAACACAAAAAATTGAGGATAGAGTTGGTGGTACACCTGGACTTATAAATATCGAATCTTTAAGTGAAGATGGTTCCTCTAGAATTGAAATGACTTTCCAATCAGATTTAGATTTAGATAATGTTGCAAATGATGTTAGAAGTTTTATAGCTAGAGTGGTAGATGAACTGCCTGAAGAAGCTAGTGCACCAGAAGTGTACAAACAATCGGCTGGATTTAGAACGACAATGTGGATGAGCTTTAGTTCAGATTTTATGTCTGATATGGAATTAACAGATTATGCAGATAGATATTTGACAGATTACTTTGCGACTGTAGAGGGGGTTGGAAGAGTAAGATTAGGAGGAGAAAGAGAAATTTCACTAAGAATATGGTTAGATCCAATAGCATTAGCTGCTAGAGATCTAACAACTCAAGAGGTTGAGGATACATTAAGATCTGAGAACTTAGAATTTCCAGCTGGAAGAATAGAGTCAAAAGATATTGATTTAACTATTAAATTAGAAAATGCTTATAATGAAATTAAAACTTATAAAAATTTACCACTAAAAAAATCTTTTGATGGATCAATAACTAAATTATCAGATGTGGCGAGAGTTGAATTTGGACCTGTAACAACCAGAACTCTTTTCAAAGGAAACGGAAAACAGGTAGTGGGAATTGGTGTCTACCAACAATCAGATGCCAACACAATAAAAGTTGCCACTAGATTAAAAAAAAAAATAAGGGAAATACAACCAACTTTGCCTGAAGGCACCTCTTTAGAAGTGTCCTTTGATAGGAGCAACTACATTTCAAGAGCAATTTATGAAGTTTACAAAACATTAATTATTGCCCTAATTTTAGTTACAATAATTATATATTTGTTCTTAGGAAATATTAGAGCTTTAGTTGTTCCTATAATTGCACTTCCAGTATCATTAATTTCAACTTTTTTAGCGATTTACTTTTTTGATTTTTCCATCAATTTATTTACCCTTATGGCCTTAGTCCTTGCGATAGGTATAGTGGTTGATGACGCAATTGTAATGCTAGAAAATATTGTGAGGAGAATTGAAAAAGGAGAGTCAGCACTTGTAGCAGCATATAAAGGTTCGAAACAAGTATCATTTGCAATTATTGCAACAACTTTAGTTTTAGTTGCTGTATTTATTCCACTTATCTTTATTAAAGGATTAAGTGGAACTTTATATACCCAAACAGCAGTAACATTATCTTTTGCAGTTATTATCTCAAGCTTTGTTGCTTTATCTTTGAGTCCGATGATAGCTAGTAAAATTTTAATTAAAAAAAATACAAAGTCGAAAATTTCTCAAAAATTTGAAATAGGTTTAAATAAATTTAGAGAATTTTATAAAAGAACTTTATTATTTTGGTTAAAAAAAAGAAAAGCTATTATAATTTTTTTAGCAATTGTTTTAGTTTTAACTTCATCTGTATTTTTATATGCCCCAAAGGAATTAATGCCAAAAGAAGACCGTGGAGCTTTTTTCGTTATAATTAAAGCTCCAGAAAGTGCTGGATTTGAATTTACATCAAGTAAATCTGAAGAAATTGAAAGTTTTTTATTACCCGAAGTAGGAAAGGGAGAATATAGAAGATTACTTTTAAGGGTTCCTGGATTTGGAAAAAGTTCAACACAAGTAAATTCCGGCTTCATAATTGTTTTATTAGAACATTGGGATAAAAGAAAAAGAGATGGTCAGAGAATTATGATGGAATCTTTTAGAAAAATTTCAAAAGTCCCAGGTGTGCTGGCATTTCCTGTTATGCCCCAGGGGATTAGAACAGGTGGTATACAAAAACCAGTACAGTTTGTTTTATTAGGAAATACATATGAAGATTTAATTAAATGGAAAGAAATAATTAAAAAAGAAGCGAGAAAAAATAAAAATTTAACTAATATAGAGGATGATTTTAATCAAACAAAAGCAATTTTAAATGTGAAAATTGACCAAGAAAAATCCTCAGATTTAGGTGTCTCTACTTTAGAAATTGGAAAATCAATTGAAACAATATTTGGTTCACGAAATGTAACTAAGTTTACAAAAGATGGTAGAGAGTATGATATAATTTTACAAGGTGACATAAAAAATAGAAAAGAACCATCAAACTTAGCAAAAGTCTATGTTAGGTCTAAAAATTCTGGTAAACTAGTTTCTCTTTCCAATCTAGTTACTATTGAAGAAGAGGGCATTGCTCCAGTACTATCGAGATATAATAGGCAAAAGGCAATTACAATATCTGCCAATATTGTTGGGGACTACTCATTATCAGATGCCCTGAACTTTTTAGAAAAAACTACCAAAGATAATTTCCCTAGCGCAAGAATTGCTTACAAAGGGGAGAGTGAAGAATTAAAAGAGACTAGTTATCAAATATATTTAATTTTTGCTTTAGCGTTACTAACTGCTTACCTTGTTATGGCAGCACAATTTGAAAGTTTTAAACATCCGTTTACTATAATGTTAACAGTTCCCCTTGCAATTTTTGGTGGAATACTAGGCCTTCTTGTAGTTGGGAGTTCAATTAATATTTTTAGTCAAATTGCCTTAATAATTTTAATAGGTCTTGCTACAAAAAATGGAATTTTAATTGTGGAGTTCGCCAATCAACTAAGAGATGAGGGAAGAGATATTGAAAAATCAATAATAGAATCAGCAAATATTAGACTTAGACCTATATTAATGACTTCAATATCTACCATTATAGGTGTGTTGCCACTAGTATTTAGTAGCGGTCCTGGAGAGGCAAGTAGGCTAACTGTTGGAGTCACAATCTTATTTGGGATGATATTTTCTACTTTTTTTACACTTTATGTAATACCTACAATTTACTTAGCAATTGGTAAAAATACTAAAAGTATTAATCATATTGAAAAAGAATTAGATAAACAATTAAGTTAAAAAATTATATATTTTTTTTTGTTTAATTTATTTCTACATTTATTTAACTGAACTTTGTATCTATCAGAATGAGTTTTAACTTTTTTTGCCAATAATATTACTTTAGTATTTTTTTTATAATTTTTATAATTACCCCAGCCCTCATGATAAGCAATATACTGCTTGAATGGATCAGTTTTGGAAATTTTAAGTAATTTAGAAGATTTTGAAGTGTACCAACCAATAAAGTCAACGCTGTCTTTAAATCTTGTTCTTGTAGCAAGTGGATTATTGGTTTCCTTTTTATACTGTT
>CABXTN010000016.1 GCA_902515185.1 uncultured Pelagibacteraceae bacterium
AAATACTTGTTGATTAAATTTTTTAAAGGTCTTATCTGAAATTCATTTAATTAATCCATGAAAAATAAAAATTTACTTAATAAAAGCGAAAATTCTAAAATTGATTGGGAAAAAATTCAATTTGAAATGAAGAACAAGTTTGGCAAAGATATATACGAAAGCTGGTTAAAAAAAATAGATTTTTCTGAGGAATTTAATGATTATATTTTATTATCGGTCTCAACACGCTTCTTAAGAGATTGGATTACTTCAAGATATTTAGATCAAATACTCCAGCTGGTCAAAACATTTAAACAAGAAATTAATAGGATTGAGATTCTAATAGTAGAAAATAGTAGTATTACTAATCCTCATCTTGATAAAAATAATATCGAAAAAAATTCATTTAAAAATAATGTCTCTTTTATTAAAGATTTTGTTTTTCAATATAATAGAATAGATCCAAATAAAAATTTCGATAATTTTGTATTAGGTTCAAGTAATAAAATTGCTTTTGAGGCTTCAAAAAAAGTTGCAGAAAATGGCACACACTATAACCCACTTTATATTTACGGTGGAGTTGGTATGGGGAAAACTCATTTACTAAATTCAATAGGTTTAAAGTTGAAAGATACAAATAAAGTGATGTTTATTTCGGCGGAGAGATTTATGTATCAATTTGTAAAATCAATTAAATCAAATGATATGGTCAAATTTAAAGAATATTTTAGAAATGCAGATGTTTTTTTAATTGATGATGTTCAATTTATGAATGGAAAAGAGGCAATGCAGGAAGAGTTTTTTCACACTTTTAATGCGTTAATAGATAAAGGGTCACAAGTAATAATCTCAGCAGATAGACCACCAAATAAATTAAATAAGATTCAAGAAAGGATTAAATCTAGATTTTCTGGGGGACTAGTAATTGATATACAGCAACCAGATTATGATCTTAGGTATAAGATAATAAAAATCAAAACTGAAGAATTAAAAAAATATTATTCAAACAACCTTAATATTTCAGATGAAATACAAAAATTTATAAGTAGTGAAGTAAAAAACAGTATTAGAGAGCTAGTTGGTGCCCTGAATAGAATAGTCTCGTTTTCTAGAATTTATAATAAAACACCAAATTTATCAGAAACAAAGGTAGTTTTAAAAGACCTTCTTAATTTGTCTGAAAATAAAGTTACCATAGACACAATTCAGTCATTAGTTTGTAAGTTTTTTAAAATATCAAAAAATGAAATGCTTTCTTCAAGAAGGTCAAGGTATCTTGTAAGACCTAGACAAACAGCAATTTACTTAACTAAGTTACTAACTTCTAAATCCTTACCAGAAATAGGTAGAGAGTTCTCAAATAGAGATCATACAACGGTGATTCACTCTATAAAAACTATAGAAAATTTAAAGAAAAATGATCCAGAACTTAGCAGTAATATTGACAATTTAAAAAATCAGATATTATACAATAATTCAAATGAAATTTAGTGTTAACCAAAAAGATTTACAACAATCATTAAGTTACTGTCAGGGTGTAATTGAAAAAAGAAGTACACTTCCAATATTATCGAATATATTATTAGAAGCACAAGGATCCAAACTTAAAATTACAGCTACTGATCTTGATTTGATATTTATTAATGAGATAGATAACGTAGAAGTTATAGAGGAAGGAAAAACAACCACTTCATCATCAATTATGTATGATATAATAAGAAAGTTTTCATCTGGGAAAAAGATAAATTTCAATTTAACATCAGAAAACAAAATTCAATTAGAATCTGAAAAATCTATTTTTAACCTAAATTGCATTGATGCAACTGAATTTCCTATCACCGAGGAAAATTTTAATGAAAATGAGTTTGAAATTAATTCTAAACAATTCCTTAAATTGATGAATAAATGTAAATTTTCAGTATCAAATGATGAAACCAGGCATTATTTGAGTGGTATATATTTTCATCAGACACAATTAGATGATAAAATTTTTCTAACAGCTGCAGCAACTGATAGTCATAGAATGTCTATCTCAAAGCTTTTATTAAAAGAAAATATAAATTTTGAACCAATTATAATACCAAAGAAAACGATTTTTCAAATTAGCACATTACTAGAAAATTATGAGGGAAATGTAAAAATTTGTAATAAAAAATCAAAAATTAAAGTTGAACTAGAAAATAGTATTTTAATTTCTAAATTAATTGATGGTAAATTTCCAAATTATATACAGGTAATACCAAAAAATAATAAAAAAAAATTAGATATAGATCTTCAACTTTTTTTAAATTCAGTTGATAGAGTAGCATCTGTTTCTTTAGATAAAAAAGATGGAGTAAAATTTAATTTAGAGAAAGATAAACTAAATCTTTCTGTAAATAATGCTAGCAGTGGTGATGGACAAGAGACTTTAAGCGTTAAATTTGATCATGATTTAGATATAAGTTTTAACTCAAGATATTTAATAGATATTGCTTCTCAACTCGATGGAGATAAGATAGAAATATTTTTGAATGACTCTGGTTCACCTGCTCTAATAAAAGATCCTTCAGATTTTGATAGTATTTATGTTGTTATGCCGATGAAAGGTTAATTTAAATTATCTAACTCTCTATAAATATTTTTTTGAAGTAATTGAAGAAAGTGCTTCTGTTCTAAATTTTCGTTTATAGGTTCTAAAATAGATATAGTTAAAGTTTTTTTTGGTGATAAAGGCCCTTTTTTTGGCCATACGTTGCCAGAGTTTATCGCTATTGGTTGACATTTAATTTTAAGTATTTCATAAATTTTTGAGGCTCCTTTTTTAAAGTCACTTCTATCTTCTGGACTGAGCCTTGTTGCCTGTGGAAAAATAATAACAGGACGATTAGAATATTCATAAGAACGTTTTATTTTTTCGTAAAAACTTAAGTTTTCTCTTTTAATTTTATTTCTATCGATTGAAATAGATTTAATTTTTTTAAGATACCAACCAAATATAGGTATTTTTAATAACTCTTTCTTTAGAATAAAGACAGGTGAATTAAATATAGTTTGTAAGAAAAAAGTTTCAAACATAGATTGATGAGAACAAGCGATAAAGAATTTTTCACCATTTAAAATATTTTCATTACCTTTAACTACAATTTTAGTTGATAAAAAAAATACGAGACAAAATTTAGCCCAGTGTCCCATTAATTTTCCACCAGTTAAGGTAACTTTATAAGGTAAAATTAAGGATGGTAAATAAATAATACAAATAAAAACTATTCCAAAATAGAAAAAAAATGAGAAAAGAAAATTTCTAATCATTGTATACTGATCTAAACTAATTTGTTAATATTTTCTCTTTTTGAAATTATTTTAAAACTAGATTTGCTAACCATAACCTCCGCTGGTTTAGTCCTTAAGTTATAATTAGAAGCGAGTACAATTCCATATGCACCAACATCACAGATTGCTAAAATATCATTCTCATTTAATTTTTGATATTTTTTTAAGCTTAAAAAACTATCTGTTGTTTCACATATAGGACCTACAAAATCATGTACTTTTTTCACAATACTTTGATTTTTTTTTGCTGGCACAATTCTATGAGATGAACCGTATAATGCAGGTCTCATAAAATCATTCATAGCTGAGTCTAATATTATAAAATTTTTTCTTGAAGATGATTTAACATAAATAACTTTTGAAATTAAAACTGCAACATTGCCAACAATTGATCTGCCCGGTTCAAAAATTATTTTTACCTTGTTCTTTTTTAAAAATTTTTTTATTATCAAATTGTATTTCTTATAATTTAACTTTTTTGAATTTAAATTATAATCGATACCCATTCCACCACCTAAATCAACATAATCAAATTTATATTTTGTTTTTTCGATTATATTATCTATGACCTTGATCATTTTTAAGTATGGTCGATGGTCCAAAATCTGACTGCCTATATGTACACTTAAACATTTAATATTAATATTTGATGAGTTTTTAAATTTGTTTAAAATTTTAATTAAATTTTTACCAGTAATGCCAAATTTGTCTTCATTTCTTCCAGTCGAAATTTTACCTAAAGTTCTTGCATCAATATTTGGATTGAGTCGTAAACCAATATTTACCTTTTCCCTTTTTCTTTTGGCAATTTTTTGAATAGCTTTAACTTCATTTTCTGATTCTGCATTGATCAGTAAAATTTTCTTTTTGATTGCAAAACTGATTTCATCGGCTGTCTTTCCCACTCCAGAGAAAACAATTTTTTCTGGTTTAATACCAGCTTTAAGTGCTCTTAGTAGCTCACCTCTTGAAACTATATCAGCACCCAGTCCAAAATTTTTAATTATTCTTAGAATATTTAAGTTATTATTTGATTTAACCGAAAAACAAATCAGAGGGTTGATGGTGCTAAAATTCTTCTTAAATTCATCAATATTTCTTTTTAATTTATCAAAAGAATAACAATAAAAGGGCGTATCAATCTTTTTAGCTAAAGAATGAGCGTTTATGTTTTCAATGTAAAGATTTTTATTCTTATATTGCATCAAGATATTATTGAATTTGAAGTGATTATATTTGACTCTTTATATTCTGGATCATCTTTTTTTCCACAAGAAAAAAGAATTATACTGCAGAATAATAATATTATTATTTTTTTAATCATTTATTTCTTTTTTATATTTCTTTATCATTTTCTTAATGTTGTCAAAAGAAGTTCCTCCATATGATTTTTTTGAATTTACAGAGTTTTTAATATTTATAACTTTTAAAACATCTGAGCCTATTTTTTTATCAATAGATCTTATTTCATCTAAAGATAATTCTGTAATTGTTTTATCTTTTTTTTCTGCCAAATTTACAATTTTAGCCGTAATTGAGTATGCTTTTCTAAAGGGGTAATTTAAATCTCTAACAATAAAATCTGCTAGATCAGTAGATGTTGTGTGACCTATTTTTGATAGCTCTAACATTCTTTTTTTATTTGGAGTGAAGTTGCTTAATACTTCTCTTAAAATTCTTAGGCAATTTTTAATATGGTCAAAGGAGCTAAAAACTAATTCTTTATCATCCTGTAAATCTTTGAAATAAGATAGAGGTAAACCTTTTAATATAGTTATCATGGAAATTAAGTTTCCAAGTACTGTGCCAGATTTTCCTCTTAAATATTCAAGTGGGTCTGGATTTTTTTTTTGAGGCATTATAGAAGATCCAGTAACTATTTTATCATTTAAATTTATTAAATTAAAAACATCAGAGTTCCAAATTATAAACTCTTCAGAAAATCTGGATATATGAATTGAGCATAAGGAAACTGAATAAAGAAAATCACAAACAAAATCTCTATCAGCAACAGTATCAATAGAATTTCCTGTTGGCTTTTTAAAATTAAGTTTTTTTGTAGTATAAAATCTATCAATATTAAAAGAGGTCCCAGATAAAGCAGCAGAACCTAAAGGGTTCTCATTTAGATTTTCCAAATTATTTTGAAATCTTTTTTTGTCTCTTAAAAACATCTCTATATATGCTGTTAAATAATGAGCAAATGAAATTGGTTGAGCATTTTTTAAATGAGTAAAACCTGGCATTATTGTATCTACATTTTTTTCAGCAGATTTTAAAAAGATTTTCATAGTCTTATTTAACTCGCCAATAATATCGTATGTAGAATTTTTTAACCAAATTTTTAAATCTGCTAAAACTTGATCATTTCTAGATCTGGCAGTATGAATAAATCCAGCATCATCCCCTAAAATTTCAAAAAGTCTTTTTTCAATACTCATATGAATATCTTCATTTTTTAAATCAAAAATAAATTTTTTTTTTACTATTTCATTTAATATTTTTTTAAGGCCCCAAATAATTTTATTTTTCACAGATAAACTTATTATTTTTTGTTTTTCTAACATTTCTACATGAGCAATAGATGCTAAAATATCTTCTCTGAAAAGTCGTTTATCAATATTTAATGATGAGCCTAGTTTTTGGAAAGTTGACGTATTTTTTTGGTTTATTCTACTAGTCCAAACTGGTTTATTGTTTTTATTTTTACTCATGATATGTAACTATACATTTTAGAATGAAATTATTAAGCTATAAATTTTTTTTATTGGTTATTTATTTAATATCAACTGTTATTTCATTTGCAGAGGAACCAAATATTAAAAACTTAGTAATACATAAGCAAAATAAGAAAATTAAAAATGTAAATTTTACTGATGTTAACAACAAAGTAATTAATTTAGAATATTTTGAAGGCAAACTTATCATTTTAAATTTTTGGGCTACTTGGTGCGCTCCATGTCGAGAAGAGATGCCATCTCTTGATAAACTTCAAGGCATAAATGATCTTGAAAATTTGAAAGTTATACCCATCAATGTTGGGCAGGAAAAAGTTGAAAAATCTGTAAATTTTTTTGAAGAGTTAAAAATTAAAAATTTAGAACTATACTTTGATAATTCAATCAGTCTTGCAAAAATTTTTTCTTTAAGAGGCTTGCCTACTACCATTATAATAAATCAAAAAGGAGAAGAGTTTGCAAGAATCGTAGGTTCAATAGATTTTGCTGATGAGGTTTTTATTAAATGGCTCTCTAATTTTAATTAATCTTTAAAAAAATAAGCAAGTCCGACTAGAACAATGATAGCAATAAATTGTAAAAGAACTCTCATTTGCATAAGCTTATTTGAATATTTTTTACTTGTAGAGCCACCTTTAAACAAAGTTCCAATTCCTAGTATCAATACAACCGCTACTGCTACTAAAAGTATCACTGCAAGGATTTTTACTAATATTTCTGAAACCATAATTTGATATATATATATTTTTTTATTAAACAATCATAATAAATAAAATTATGACATTTTGTCTGGATACGAAAATTATCGAACCTAATAATACTGAAAAGATTGATAGAGTAGTGGTTCTACTTCATGGTTATGGAGGTGATGGAGCAGATATAAGCATGTTAACTTTGAATTGGAAAAGATTTTTACGTAACACAATATTTTTAAGCCCAAATGGCCACCAGAAATGTCTAGTCAATCCAATGGGATATCAATGGTTTGATTTAAGCAAAGATGATGAGAAATATATCCTTAATGAGTCAAAAGATGCTGAAGTTATTCTCAATAGATATATCTCAGAGGTAAAGGAAAAATATAACATATCTAATTCTAAAATAGCTCTATGCGGGTTTAGTCAGGGTTGCATGATGGCTATTAATTTAGGTTTAACAAGCCATGAAAAATTCAATTGTATTGTTGGTTTCTCCGGAAAGATAATTAACAAAAATGATTTACAACTAAGAATTAAAAATAATTCCAATGTATTATTGATCCATGGTGACGCAGATGAAATTGTCCCAGTTTCAAATATACTTGAAGCAAAAGATTTTTTGATCAGGAATAATATAGATGTCAACACAAAAATAATAAAAAATTGTGGTCATAATATTCCAGCAGAAGCATCAAGCTTAGCACTAAATTACATAAAAAAAAATTTATCTTTATAATTAAATTATAATTTATTTTTTTTTGAAAACGTTGATTATTTTTTTTTTTTAAGTTAGTCTAAGTTATGACATTAATTAATCAAAGAACCTCACTTGATAACTGTCCAGCGTTAGTTTTGAACGCAGACTATAGACCTTTAAGCTATTATCCTTTGTCATTATGGAGCTGGCAAGATTCAATAAAATCTGTTTTTTTAGATAGAGTTTCAATAGTAAATTATTATGATCGCATAATTCATAGTCCTTCATATAGTATGAAATTACCTAGTGTTATTGCTTTAAAAAGCTACATTAAACCATTATCAAATCCAAACTTTACTAGATTTAATGTTTTTCTTAGAGATAAATTTAGTTGTCAATACTGTGGAAATAAAAAAGAATTAACATTTGACCATTTATTACCAAGATCAAAAGGTGGAAAAACTGATTGGGATAATGTCGTTACAGCTTGTTCTGGATGTAATGTCAAAAAAGGTGGAAGATTATTACATAAATCAGGAATGACACTTAACCAAAAACCATATCAGCCAAGTACAGAGGATTTACATAAAAATGGAAGAAATTTTCCACCAAATTTTCTCCATAAAACATGGGTTGATTATTTATATTGGGATGTCGAACTTGAACCTTAATTATACTTTTTCTGAAATATTAATAGCAATCTTTGAGCCAGTTTTAATAATTTTATCAAATAAAGAATATAAACCTTCTTTTGTGGCACCTTTCTCATATGCAATATCTTTGTGATGTAACTCATCTTCTCTAAATTTAATAATCTTTTTTTTTAATTCTTTTTCATCATTCTCTATTTGATCAATTTGATTTTGATAATGCTTGTCTATCACCTCTTCAACTGAGGCAGTACAAAGCATTGCAGCTTTTTTACCTAAAATTGTTGATCCAAAACCAAGACCAACTCCTAGCAGATCCCAAAGAGGTAAAAACTTTGTAGGGCGAATACCTCTTTTTTTTATTTCATTTTCAAAGTATTCTGCATGCTCTTTCTCATGCTCTCGCATTTCTTCAATGGTTTTTTTCATTTCATCGTCTTTTATTAAAGTATTTAAGGCAAGTAATTGTCCTTCATATATCTTAATAGCTCCACGTTCTCCAGCATGGTCTACTCTGATAAATTGTTCAATTTTTTTTTTATTACTTATTTTCATAATTTAAAAATATTCTAAAAGTTATAGCGGAAATGATAAAAGAGACAAATGTATTAATTGTAGCAAGAGAAAGGCCAAATATAGAAAAAGTAACATTTTTACAACTAACCACTTTTTTTGTTAATTCTTTAAGTAACTTTTCTTTATCTAGAATCTTAAGATCAGAACTACATACTGCTGATTCTTCAAAAAACTCTTTTTCAATTCCAACATGATAAACAGATAATAGAGTTGCAGAAAAGAATATTACAGCAATAACTAAAAATGTATATCTTTCAAAATTTTTGAAAATTAATAATATAACTATTATTACAATAGTAAGTAAGTATGGAATTCTTTCTAACAAACAAAGATTGCAAGGTTGATGGCCTAAAATAAACTCGACGTAATAAGCAAAGGCAATTGAGAAAATACTAAATAATAAAATAAAATTTAGTATTGTTTTATAAATTAAATTATTCATTTTATTATAAAATAAATTAATAAAAAAACAGGTACCAATAATAGACCTACGATAGTTGACCATAATGCACCTTTTTTTTCTATAAATTCAACAAAACTTTCGCCAAATTTAAATGTAAGAAATGAAACTAAAAAAAATCTTAATCCTCTTGAGATTATGCAAATAATTATAAAAATTAATAAGTTAAAACCAATCAGTCCACTGGTTATTGTAAAAACTTTAAATGGCAAAGGGGTAAAGCCTGCAAGAAATAGTGTTACTAACCAAATATAAATACCACTACCTTCTGTTAATTTTATCTTTAGATTAGTAACTTTATTTTCATAGTCATAAAAATCAACGACGGACATTGCTATATCTGAAAAAATAAATCCAATAAAATATCCAGCAATACCACCTAAAACTGAAAAAATAGTTGCATTTAAAAATATTCTAATAAATCTTTCTTTTTTTGCCAAAACCATAGGTACAATCATTACGTCTGGTGGTATTGGAAAAAAAGAACTTTCTATAAATGATACTATTGCTAAATAAGACTCAGAACTTTTATGGGCTGCGAGTTCTAAAGATTTTAAGTAGAGTTTCTTATACATTTTTTTGTTTTATTACAATTTAAGTTTTTATACTATTGAATTTTAATATAATTAATTATGAAAATTAAAGGGCGAATGGCGGAACTGGTAGACGCGCACGACTCAAAATCGTGTTTCGCAAGAAGTGAGAGTTCGATTCTCTCTTCGCCCACCAAATAAATGGAACTAAAAAAAATTAATAACCTTGTAGAATTACTTTTTGAAAAATACAAATCTCAAAAAAAAGAAAGTATTTTTTTAACTAACTTAAAAAATATTGATGAGCCTTATTCCTGGGAAAAAACAATCAAATCAATAATAAATCTTTCATCAGAAATTTCTAAATATATTAAAAAAGGAGATAGATGTTTGTTGATTTCAGAGAATAGACCTGAATGGTTTATATCAGACTTGTCTATAATGTTGTCAAATGGAATAACTGTGCCAGCTTATACAACTTATATTGAAAAAGATTATGAATATATTATTGATGATTGTAAACCTTCAATTGTTTTGTTTTCAAATTTTGAACAATATTTAAAAATAAAAAACATACTTAATAAAAAAGATTTTATTAAAAAGGTTTTTTATTTTGATAAATCTAAAGAAATTAAAGAAGATAACTATATCCATTTAAATAATATCTTAGAAAATTCTAATTTAGATTATGAAGATTTGCCAAAATGTAAAATATTGAGAACAGACCCTGCTTGTATTATCTACACTTCTGGCACACAAGGAAATCCCAAAGGTGTTATTTTGAGTCATGGGGGCATACTAAGTAATTGTGAAGGGGGTCTTAATCTTCTTTCTACGCTCATTGAAAAAAAAACTCGTTTTCTAACTTGGCTTCCATTATCTCATTCTTACGAACATACAGTTCAATTTGTTCAATTAACTGTTGGAGCTGAAATTTATTATGCTGAGGGAATAGACAAACTAATAAAAAATATGAATGATTGTAAGCCTCATATAATGACTGCTGTTCCTAGATTTTACCAAAATCTATTCCAAAAAATTAATTCCAATTTCAGCAGAACAAAAGGTTTAAAAAAAATTTTAATAAATAAAACTATAGATTTAGGTATAAAAGTTATGAATAAAAAAAAGCTTGGGTTTTTAGAAAAAATTTTAAATAAAATTTTAAATATTTTAGTTAGAAAAAAAATTAAAAGGCAATTTGGAGGCTGTTTAAAAACTTTTGTTTCTGGGGGAGGGGCTTTGAATGTAGAGGTTGGATTATTCTTGAATTCAATAGGACTGCCAACATTGCAAGGCTACGGGTTAACTGAAACCTCTCCTGTAGTTAGTTGCAATCCTATAAACGATATAAGAATTGAAACAGTTGGACCCCCATTTAATGAAAATCAGGTAAAAATTGCAGAAGATGGTGAAAT
The DNA here is from genome assembly GCA_902515185.1 of uncultured Pelagibacteraceae bacterium. Classification (GTDB taxonomy): domain Bacteria; phylum Pseudomonadota; class Alphaproteobacteria; order Pelagibacterales; family Pelagibacteraceae; genus Pelagibacter. The sequence goes on from CABXTN010000016.1 coordinate 11,062, forward strand.
TTTAGTAAAAGGGGAAAATGTAATGTTAGGTTATTGGAACAATGAAATTGAAACTAAAAAAATTTTAACAGATGGCTGGCTGCATACTGGAGATATAGGAAAATATGAAAATAATTATTTAATTATAACAGATAGAAAGAAGGATATTCTTATAACACCTGGAGGAGATAATATTTCTCCATCTAAAGTTGAAAGTGAAATTACTAATTCATCATTTGTAGATCAAACTATTGTTTATGGAGACAATAAACCATTTTTAGTTGCATTAATTGTACCATCCGAGGAGAAAAAATTAAATTTTGACAAAGAATTCCAGAAAGAATTAGAAAAAATAAATAAAAACTTAACAAAAATAGAAAAAATAAAAAAATATTTTGTAATTAATGAAAAATTTTCAATTGAAAATGGAATGTTAACTCCAACTTTAAAACTAAAAAGATATAAAATAGTTAAAATGTATAAAAAAGAATTTGAAAATTTATATTAAACAGTAATTTTAAAATCGTTTATTAATCGCATAAACTCTTATTAATTTAACTATAGTAAAAAAAAAATTAAAATAATTTTTTTTAAATTCAAATACAATTTTGTAATTAATTATATGTTTGACATATGTTGATAAAAAAAATAAAAATAAAGTAATAACGAATCAATTGGTTCGTAAAACAAAAAAAGGGAGCTAAAGATGGCTAAAAGAAGAAAAAAAGCTAAGAAAAAAGCTAAAAAGAAAGCTAAAAAAAGAAGAAGAAGATAGTTTTCTTATATAAAAACGCTTCTCATAACTTTTGTGTGAGAAGCGTTTTTTTTTATTCTGGAGTTTCTTCAACAACTGCAACTTCGTCATTATTATCAGTACTTTCATTGCTAGTTATTTGTTTAGGTTCAGTTTTAGGTAATTGATTATCTAAATTTCTTTTAAGTGCTTTATTAAGTTTTTTTTGCGTATCTTCATGGGAAATATCTAAAATTATTTGAAATTCAGAGATCATTCTTTCATAAGCTTTTTCGAAAAGTTGTCTTTCGCTATACGATTGATCAACCATTATATCGTCGCCTTTATTTAAATCTCTTACAACTTCAGCTAATTCATAAACTTTTCCAGAAGTAATTTTTTGCTCATATTCTTGAGCTCTCCTACTCCACATTGATCTTTTTATTTTAGGTTTACTTTTTAATATAGATATACATTTATTAACTTGATTTATTGTAGATAAAGGTCTTAAAAATGATTGTTTATTTATAGGAAGAAGTCCTACAGCTTTATCTTTTTCGAATTTAATATCATAACATTGGACATCAATTCCTCCAATTGTTTTTGAGCTTATGGATAAAATTTGACCCACACCATGTTTTGGGTAAACCACATAATCTTTTGGTTTAAACTCTTTTTTTTCTGTCTCCTGTTTTTTAATCTTTTTAATTTCAGGTTTTATCTCATTTTGCTTAGAAATCCTTAGATTTTTATTTTTTTCAGCCTCTTTTGTTTTAAATTTTTCATTTTTAACTATTTTAGATTTTATATTTTTCTTATTTTTTTGCTTGATATCTTTTTTTGAGATTTTGTTAACTTTTTTTGAACTTTTTTTCTTAACAATCTTCTTAGCTTTTTTTTTAAAGGTTTTCTTTAAAATACTTTTCAAATTTATTTTCTTCATTTTCGTACTTTTTATGATCCTCAGGTGGTTCTTTTTTTTCACTAATGTTTGGCCATATTTCCGAATATTTGGTATTTACTTCCAGCCACTTTTCACTTCCTTCCTCAGTATCTGGAACAATAGCATTAACCGGGCACTCTGGTTCACAAACGCCACAATCTATACACTCATCAGGCTTAATTACAAGCATATTTTTTCCTTCATAAAAACAATCAACTGGACATACTTCTACACAATCCATTAATTTACATTTAATACATTTGTCATTAACTAAGTAGGTCATTTAATTTTGTTTTTAATTCTCTCTTTGATATCACCAACTATTCTTTTATCAAGATAAAGTAATCCTGTTAATCTTCTCATAAAATTGGACTCATAAATATCTGAAGATCCATCTGAATAAATAATGTTCCATAAAGTTTCTATAATTTTAATTTTAAATTCTTCATTTGAGTTTTTTATTTCTTTAGTAAAATCTAGTAATTGATTTGAATTTTGTTCAATAGTCTCAGCCTCATTATATATTTTTTCTAATTTATCTTCTTTTAAACCTAATTCTATGAGTGTTCTTTTAATAATAGTTTTTTCTTTTTCTGAATAATTTTCATCAATCTTAGCAGCGTGGATCATCAATGCTGCTGATTTAATAAATTTATCATCATTGCTTGACACAGTTTCTTTTTTTTTAAAAATATCGAACATTATTTAAAATTCATTTCTTTAAGTATATTAAATGGATTATCTCTATTTTTTTTCGAAGGTATAGGTGCATTTTTGACCTTTTTTGGAGAATATATAAAATAAGTATTATTATTTTTTTCAAACGTTTTATAATTCATTTTATTTATTAATTTAATAAAATTTTCTTTATTACAACCAAGAAGATTAAGCATTTCTGGAATTAATTTGATTTCTTTGTCTTTATCTATAATTTTTAAAAAAAGCCTTTCCAATATATCAATCCTTAAATAAAAATTGTCAAATTTTTCAAATCCACATATTAACATAAAATTTCTATCAATATTTTTTTCACTTTCGAAAAAATTTAATCCAAATTTAGGAGGATTCAAGTATAAATTTTTTTGTAAAAAGTTTTTCCACAACAGTATCCGCAAAGTTACAACATTTGGTTTGAATAGTTTAGGAAGAAAAATGTGGTACCTCCCAAATTTTACACCAAGATTTCTCAAAATTTTTCTTTCATCTTGTTTTAAAGATATCACAAATTTTTTTACATCATCTCTTTTAATAACTCCATTATTCTCATATATTTGATAAGCTAGTGCTCTAACTGAAGTGTTTGATTGTTGAATGTTTTTTAGATCCAATAGATTTTTTAAATCATTATTAATTTTTTTATCTATCCACAAATTAATATATTCAAGTAATTTAGTTTGATCATCATTTTCGATCATATCATCGATTATCAAACTAATTTCTGGGTTTAAATAATCTTTACCAGGCAATAGTTGTGCTATAGGAAAATTATTCCAATATACTTTAAAATCGTCTCTTAAATCTAGCAACCCAGTTTTCTTTATCTGATCTATTCTTTTTAAAATTTCGGGACCCACATTTTGTCTTGCTGCCTTCTTTAGAGATTTAATATCAGTGTCTAATGCCCCAATTTTGTAATCTAACTCGAGCTTTAATCCTTTTAGCTGTCCTATATATTGATTATTTATCATAACTTTTTCATCACTTAATATTTTAGTATTAAATGATATATCCTGTTTTAACCCTTTTGCGAGAACACTAGCTCGTTTATCTATAAAGCTTTTTGTTAATTCTTCGTGAAGTCTGTCAGATAATCTATCTTCTAAATTCTTTGTCCTTTCAATCCAATAATCTTGATTATCAACCCAATTTATTTTATTTGATATATAAGACCATGTTCTTACATTGGCAATTCGATTAGATATTGAATCAACATTTCCATCAAGTTTATCTAAATGAGATAATTGTTCTTTCATAAAAATATTTGAAATTTTACCTGGCTTTTCTCTTAAAAAATTAAACACTTTACCCACAATTTCTAAATGGTTGCCATATGTTTTCTTAGAAAAATCTGGTATTTGACAACATTCCCAAAGTAGTTTTAGTTCTTTTTTATCATTAAAAATACTAAGGCTTTGGGTATCTTTTAATATAGTCTTAAGAACTTTTTCGTCTTCGCACTCATAAATCCTTTTAAGCCAGCTTTTATTTGGTCTTTCTTCTAATGATTTGATTAATAAATTACCATTATCAAAATTTAAATTAGCATTACGCCAGTACAAGGTATGAATTTCATTAAATTTATGATTTTCTAAAAGTTCAACTTCTTCGGCACTTATTTCTCCACAATCTCCAGTGATACCAAATGAACCATCATTTAGATAGCGCCCTGCTCTTCCTGCAATCTGACCTATTTCTGCTACGTTTAGTCTTCTCATTTTTCTACCATCAAATTTTTTTATATTAGAAAAGTAAACGTTATCTAAATCCATGTTAATTCCCATTCCTATTGCATCAGTAGCAACTAAAAAATCTACATCCCCTGATTGGTAAAGTTCAACTTGGGAATTTCTTGTTTTAGGACTTAATGAACCCATTACAATTGCAGCTCCACCTTTTTGTCTTCTAATAAGTTCTGCAATTGCATAAACTTCCTCTGCAGAAAAAGCGATTATTGCACTTTTCCTCTCAATTCTTGAAATTTTTTTATGTCCTGAAAATGTTAGCTTAGAAAGTCTTTTTCTATCTATAAACTCAATGTCTTCATCTAATTTTTTAATAATACTTTTCATGGAATAGGATCCCATGAACATAGTTGTTTTTTCTCCTCTTAAATTAAGCAATCTTTCAGTAAAAATATGACCTCTTTCATGGTCTGTACACATTTGTATCTCATCAATACCTACAAATTCTAAATTTTTATCAATAGGCATAGATTCTACTGTACAAAGGTAATATTTTGCATTTATTGGTATTATTTTTTCTTCACCTGTAATTAAAGCAACTTTACTTGGATCAATCTTTTTAATTACTTTGTCGTAAACTTCTCTAGCTAGAAGTCTTAAAGGAAAACCAATCATTCCAGAGTCGAAAGAAAGCATAGTCTCAATAGCAAGATAGGTTTTTCCAGTATTTGTAGGACCCAGAACTGCAACAATTTTATTTTTTTTCATTTCTAGTATTTGTGCCTTTAAAAATTCGAGCACCACATCTTGTTATACATGGAGAACAAAAATAGGCTAAAACTAGTCCGAATCATTAGTTTAAAAGTTCTCATTTTATTAATTTTTATAAATTTTCCAAACTCCTGAAGCATTTGCAATTATTTTTTCATTACAAGTCAAGTGGCATGTAAGAAAAATCATTGTCTTAGTTTTTTTTAAAATTTTTGTTAAACCTAAAATTTCATCACCTTCCTTTGAGGGAGCAATATATTTTATATCTAAAGAGATTGTTACACATGGGATATTTCCTGCAGATCTGCTAGCAGCTGTGCCTGAACCTGCATCTATTATAGAAGCGATATAACCTCCATGAGTTATTTTTACTCTATTAAGATGTTTCTCATTTATATTTGTTTTGAATTCATATTCTTTCTCTGAAATTGTCCTAAATAATAGACCTCCATTGTGCTTCATAAATCCAGAGTTAGAACTGATTTGTTCAAATTTATTTGTCATAATTTACAAAGCTATTGTTAATATTATTAACACGACAAACACAACTAAAAAGAAAAAAACTACAGATTTTTCTAATGATATTTTCATAATCTCCTTTATATTTGGTGCGCCTGCTAGGAGTCGAACCCAGAACCTCCTGGTCCGTAGCCAAGCGCTCTATCCAGTTGAGCTACAGGCGCAAATTTAAATTTTTAGTATATATTTTTATTTTATTAATGTAATTTTTATATTAATAATAATTGTTATTATGTCGAAAACTTCTCAAGATATTGTTATTACATACGCTTCAAGGACTGGAATAGGAAAATTTAATGGAATGTGGGATAAAGTCCAAGCTCATGCTTTAGGACAATTAGTAATTAAAGATATATTAAAACAAACAGCTATTGAACCTGATCAAATTGATGAAGTTATACTAGGTCAAGTTTTGACAAATAATGTAGGTCAAAATCCTGCTAGGCAGGCAGCAGTTGGTGCAAATATTCCTAATGAAAAAGTATCATATATAGTAAATCAAGTTTGTGGATCTGGTTTACGCGCAATAGTATCAGCGTACCAATCAATATTACTTAAAGAATCCAAAATTATAGTTGCTGGTGGACAAGAGAGTATGTCATGCTCTAATAAAGAATTGATGATGAAAGATGGTTTAATAGATGCTTTTAATAATTATCATATGGGAGTAACAGCAGAAAATGTCGCTGAAAAATGGAACATTTCTAGAGAGGATCAAGATAACTTCTCTTTAAATTCTCAAAAAAAAGCGCAAGTTTCTATTAAACAAGGTAAATTTAAAGATGAAATTGTTAAAGATGAAAAATATAAATCTTATAAAGATGAACATCCAAGGCAAAACATTGGTTTACAAGATCTATCTAAACTTAAACCAGCATTTAAAGAAAACGGAACTGTAACACCGGGTAATTCATCTGGGATAAACGATGGAGCAGCATGTGTTTTGATTATGAACAGAGAGGAGTCTGAAAAAAGGAATTTAGAACCATTAGGTAAAATTGTATCATGGGCATCATGTGGAGTAGATCCAGCGCTAATGGGATCTGGACCAATTCCTTCTTCTAATAAAGCCCTTAAAATAGCAAATTGGAATATAAATGATTTAGATTTGGTAGAATCGAATGAAGCATTTGCAGCTCAAAGTTTAGCAGTTATTAAAGAACTTAAAATTCCGGAAGAAATTGTTAATGTAAATGGTGGTGCCATTGCACTTGGACATCCAATTGGCGCATCCGGTTGTAGAATAGTTGTTACTTTGCTGCATGAAATGAAAAGAAGAAATTCGAAAAAAGGCCTAGCAACTTTATGTATTGGTGGTGGTATGGGTATTGCTATGTGTTTAGAAAGAGACTAGTTTTTTGTAGAAATATTGTATTTGCTCAATATTGCCATTTGTATCCAATATTTTGCATCTAGACTCTCCTTGTCTTTAATTCTTTTAAATTTTTTAATTAATAACTTAAACATGAGCACTTTATCCAGTTTAAGGTTGTCCAAAAAAAGATTAAAATGTGTTAAAATTAAATATGTCTATTCAATTAAAAGTTCCAGATATTGGTGATTTTGAGCAGGTTGAGATAGTTGAGGTTATAGTAAAGGCCGGAGAAAATATAAAAAAAAATGATCCTGTAGTTACTTTAGAAAGTGATAAATCTAGTGTAGAAGTTCCATCTACTGTTGAAGGTAAAATATCGAATATAAGTGTAAAGGTCGGTGACAAAGTTTCAAAGGGAGATTTAATTCTTGAAGTTGAAGGAAATGGCAAAGTATCAGCTGAACAAGTTAAAAAATCTGATAGCGCTATTCCAAAAAGTACAAAAAATTTAATTGAAGAAGCTGAAAAAAATATTGAAAAAAAAATTCCTAAATCTTTTAATGAAGTTAGAAAAGATCAAGAGATAGTAGTTGAAAAAGAAAAAATTAAAGTTGCAGAAGACCAAATTGTAAAAACTATAAAAGATGGCGATATTGATCCAATCGAAACAAAGGAGTGGATAGATTCTTTGTCATCTGTTCTAGAAACTGATGGTGGAGCAAGAGCCCAATTTTTAATTAAGCAATTAATCGAACATTCTTATAGACAGGGTTCAGATTTAGTTCTTTCAAGAAATACACCTTATATAAATACTATATCTCCAGAAAAGGAGATCAAATCTCCAGGCGACCAAAATATTGAGCGAAGGATAAGATCTTTAATTAGATGGAATGCAGCAGCAATGGTGGTAAGAGCAAATAAAAAATTTCCTGAGCTTGGTGGACATATTGGAACATTTGCCTCAGCTGCTACTTTATACGACGTTGGAATGAATCATTTTTGGAGAGCAAAGAACAATAAATTTGGAGGTGATTTAATTTATTTTCAGGGCCATAGTGCTCCAGGAATGTATGCGAGAGCATTTTTGGAAGGAAGATTAAATGAAAAACAATTAGATAATTTTAGACAAGAAGTTAACCCAGGAGGGTTATCTTCTTATCCTCATCCGTGGTTAATGCCAAATTTTTGGCAGTTTCCAACTGTCTCAATGGGGTTAGGTCCTATGCTTGCAATTTATCAAGCTCGATTTATGAAATATTTAATTAATCGAGGGCTTATAAAAGATGAAGGTAGAAAAGTTTGGGCTTTTCTTGGTGATGGCGAAATGGATGAACCAGAATCCATGGGAGCTATTGGTTTAGCAGCAAGAGAAAATTTGGATAACTTAATTTTTGTTGTTAATTGTAATCTTCAAAGATTAGATGGCCCTGTAAGAGGTAATGGAAAAATTATTCAAGAACTGGAAGGTATTTTTAGGGGTTCGGGTTGGGATGTAATTAAAGTTATATGGGGATCTTATTGGGATCAACTTCTAGCAAAAGATAAGACTGGTCATTTAGTTAAAATTATGAATGAGACTGTTGACGGAGAATATCAAGCTTTTAAAGCAAGGAACGGTTTGTATGTAAGGGAGAATTTTTTTGGAAAATATCCAGAAACAAAAGAATTAGTATCCTCACTGTCAGATAAAGATATTTGGAGACTTAATAGAGGAGGACATGATCCTCATAAAGTTTATGCTGCGTACGACTTAGCATCTAAAAATGAGGGCAAACCAACAGTCATTATTGCAAAAACGATTAAAGGGTATGGTATGGGAAAAACTGGAGAGAGTGTAAATACCACCCATCAACAAAAAAAAATGGGAGTCGATGATCTCATGTATTATAGAGATCGATTTGATGTTCCCTTAACTGATAAGCAGGTTCAAGATGTACAATATTTTAGACCTGATGAAAATTCTGATGAAATAAAGTACTTAAAAGATAGAAGAATAAAGTTAGGTGGATTTATTCCTGAGAGAACGACCTATGCAAAACAAGTAAAAGCACCACAAAAGGATATTTTTAATTTTCTTAAAGAGTCAACAGGTAAAAAAGAAATGTCCACAACAATGGCACTGGTAAGATTATTAACCAATCTTTTAAGAGATAAAAATGTTGCTCCAAGACTTGTACCAATAATACCTGATGAAGCTAGAACATTTGGGATGGAAGGTTTTTTTCAAAAAATTGGAATTTATGCTCACGAAGGACAAAAGTATGAACCAGAAGATGCTGAGCAACTAAGTTCTTATAGAGAAGATAAAAAAGGTCAAGTTTTAGAGGAAGGAATTAATGAGGCTGGGTCCATGTCCTCATGGATAGCTGCAGGTACATCATACACAAACCATGACATTGAAATGATTCCTATTTATTTATTCTACTCAATGTTTGGATTTCAAAGAGTGGGAGACTTTGCTTGGGCTGCGGGAGACAGTCAAGCAAGAGGTTTTTTAATTGGTGCAACATCAGGAAGGACCACTTTAGCTGGAGAAGGCTTACAACATCAAGATGGGCATAGTCATATTCTTGCATCCACCATACCAAACTGTATATCTTACGATCCCACTTTTGCTTATGAACTTGCAGTTATATTTAGAGAAGGTCTTAAACGTATGCATGAAAAAAAAGAAAATATTTTCTACTATATAACAACTATGAATGAAAATTACCCTCATCCAGCTATACCAAAGGACAAAGGTTGTGAAGATGGTATTCTCAAGGGTATGTATAAGTTTAAGGAATTTAACAAAAATAAAAAAACAAAAATTCAGTTGATTGGATCTGGTGCAATATTAAGAGAAATAATAAGTGGTGCTGAGATACTTCAAAATGAGTACGCAATAGACAGTGAAATTTGGAGTGTTACGAGTTTTAATGAACTTGCAAGAAATGGAATGGAAACCGAAAGGTATAATCTATTAAATCCTGATGAGAAAAATAAAATTTCCTATGTAGAAGAATGTTTAGGTCGATCAAATGTGCCTATATTAGCAGCCTCAGATTATATGAGAAGTCATTCAGAACAAATTAGACCATTTGTTAAAAATAGTTTTTATTCTTTAGGTACTGATGGTTTTGGAAGAAGCGATACAAGAAAAAATTTAAGAAAGTTTTTTGAGGTTGATAAAGAACATATAGTTACA
>CABXTN010000017.1 GCA_902515185.1 uncultured Pelagibacteraceae bacterium
CACTCTTGCCATAAACATTGTAATTGGAACAAATATAATAAAAGCAGGAATATTTATAAATCCAATACTTAATGGGAGTTTTGCATTTAAAATAAGGCCTGATAAAAAAAATCCAATAGCACCAAATAATGAAATTATAAAACCAACAGCGGCTGCAGTTCCTATTGCTTTTTTTATTGGATAGCCAAAATATTTAAGTATTGGCACATTTATCATGGCTCCTGTTATTCCCATTGGAGCAGATACAAATCCAGATAAAAAACCAGATATTAGTTTGAACATAGTTTTAAATTTAATTTTATTCCTTTTTTTATTTTCTTGAGCTAACAATAAATAAGCTCCAAAAAAATAAACAATAATAGAAAACATCAAAACTAAAGATTTTGTTTCCAAAAAAGCTGCTAATAAAGTCCCACAAATTACCCCGGCAACAACAAAAACACCAAAAGATTTTAATAAGTTAAAATCCACTACTCCATGCTTGTTATGAGTTAAAACTGAAACAAATGAAGTCATAATTGTTATAGAGAAAGCTGTACCAACGGTTAAGTGCATTAAATATTGTTTTTCTATATTTAATGTTTCAAATATAAAAAATAAGAATGGTACTGAAATCAAACCTCCGCCGATGCCAAATAATCCTGCACAAAAGCCTACGGGTATAGCTGCACAAATCATAAGGATGACTAAAAAAATATAGTTATTTTCAATAAAAAAATTAAACAAAGTGACCCACTAGCATTGTGGTCTTATTCAAATTATAAATATTTCTTAAGTTTATCTGAAACATTTATTTTTTTACTATTAACGTAATTTTCATGGTTCTGTTCAATATTTTTTAGTTCATAAAGATAATTAACCATAATACCGAATGATCTTTTAAAACCCACCTCTGATACATTTGCATTAACATTAATATCATCAATTAATGCACCATTCCCTAGATGAAATCTACTAACATTATTGATTGGGAAACCTTTTTTGTTTTTTTCGTTCATTAGGTAATGCATTACTAGTTTAATCATTAGTTCTTTGTTTTCCACAATTCTTGTATCTCCAATTTTAAGATCAGATGATTTTAAAAAGTTTATATTTTCTGCAGAAGAACCAATAATTGTTTTGATTTTTTCGCTATCTAGGTAAGAAAACCAATCTCTAAAACCTGGTATAGGTGATAAAGTTCCAAAATTTTTAATATGAGGTAGCTCTTCTTGGATTTCGTAAACAACTCTTTTAATTAAGAAATTACCTAAAGTAACTCTTGATAAGCCTTCTTGACAATTGCTTATAGAATAAAATGTTGCAGTATCATTTTTTGTATTACCCTCAGTTGTTGGCTTTAAGAGCTCCTGTATAGATTTACCCAAACCTTTGCCTAAAGCTACTTGTACAAATATTATAGGTTCATCGTCAAGTGCTGGGTGAAAGTATGAGAAAAACCTTCTATCTTCTCCTAACCTTATTTTTAAGTCATTCATGTCTTTAATGTGGTGCACTCTCTCGTATTTAATAATTTTTTCTAGAATGGCTGCTTTTGTCTCCCATGTAATTTTCTCTAATTTTAAAAATCCAGGATTAAACCAAGATCTAAATAAATATCTCAAATCATTATCTAAAGATGTAAGATCTTGATTATTTTTTAGTTGTTTTATCAAATCTTCTCTTAAACTTAAAATTACTGGTGTACCATTAGGTGACATGTTCATTCTGGTAAATAATTCTCTTCTTTTGCCTTCAGCAACTCTAAATAAATTAAATAAATTTTTATCGTCTTGTTTTTTTTTATAAGTGTTAATAGCCTCGTCTACTTCGCTATGACTTGCTTTATATTTTTCATTAATTTTTTTAAAAAAAATTAATTTATTTTCATCAGATAATGTTTGATATAAATCAGTAATTTCTCTAGCAACAGTTATTCCAAATGCTGCTCCTTTATTTGAAAGAAGGTCATCACATAAGGATATTATAGACTCAACATCGTTTTTTTTAATGCTGTCTTTTTTTTTAAATATTTTTTTTCCTACATCAGCAATTGAGGAGATTATATCTTTTAAATTAAACATTTTTTAAAAATTAACTTATATTTAAATATTCAATAAATGATCTAAATGAAACAATTATTAAAAAAGTCCCAAAAATTTTACTTAACATTTTTTTATCAATCTTATAAACAGCTTTTGCTCCAAGTCGAGCCATAATCATGGTCACAGGAACAAAAACCATAAATCCTAAAAGATTTATATAACCAAAACTAAAGGGTGAGCTAACATTATTAATAATTTTACCTCCAGTTATCATGGTAATTGTTCCACTCAAAGCTATCAAAAATCCAACTGCTGCAGCTGTACCGATAGATTTTCTAATATCATAACCAAACGTCCTCATAAATGGAACCATTAGTGAGCCACCACCAATTCCTAGTGGAACAGATATAAAACCTATAATTATACCTGATATTTTTTTAACAAAATTAGATATTGCTTTAGGATTTTCTACAAGCTGTTCTCTTAAAAAAATAAAAAAAAGACCAACTATAAAAGCAAATATAGAAAAAAATAAAACTAGTGCTGGCGTTTTCATATTTACGGCTAGAAATGTTCCAGCAATTACTCCTGCTAGAATAAAAAGACCAAAAGATTTGACCATCTTAAAATCTACTGCATCGTACTCCATATGTGTTTTAGTTGATATAATTGATGTTGGGATAATAATCGCTAATGAAGTTCCAACTGATAAATGCATTCTTGTAATAATATCAAAGTCCAGAACTGTAAAAGCATAATATAAGGCAGGTACCATAATTATTCCACCGCCTACTCCAAGAAGCCCAGCCATAAAACCAGCAACTGCAGCCGCTACCGCTAGAACTGATAATAAGTTTATTATCTCATTTAAATTTAAATTTTCCATTAAGTATTCGCTTGATTTGCTTTTTCATTATTTTGAACAATTGTCATTATATGTTTAGACTTTTGAAAATCAGAGTCTCTTGCCATCATGTTGTCACTTAAATACTTTTTCCATTCTTTAGACCCTGGTTGACCATAATATAAACCAACTGTGTGGCGCATCACTTGATTTACTTTTGTACCAGTTTTAATTTCGACCTCTAAATATTTAAGAATTTTTTTAACAATATCCTCCCTTGATAAAACGTTTGAGTTGTCAAAAATATCATTTTCTATTTCCTTTAGAAAATAAGGGTTTTGATATATGGCCCTACCAATCATTACACCATCACAAAAATTTAAATGTTTTTTAATCTGCTCTGTACTTGTAATTCCACCATTTATAATAATTTCTAGATCTGGATTAGATTTTTTTATTTCATAAACCATTTCATAATTTAATTTAGGTATATTTAAGTTTTGTTTTGGGGTTAATCCTTTTAATATGGCTTTCCTTGCATGAAGAATAATAGTTTTACATCCAGAATTTTTCATTTTGTTAATAAATGTATTTAAATAATCAAATTCCTCTGTGTCATCAAAACCAATTCTAGTTTTAGCAGTTACAGGAATATTACATGAATTTTTCATTTCTGCTAAACATTCAGACACAAGATCAGGTTCCTTCATAAGGCACGCTCCAAATGAATTTTTTTGTACTTTTTTACTTGGACATCCTAAATTAATATTTACTTCATCATAACCATAGTCCTCGGCAATTTTTGCAACTTCCGCTAACTCTTTTTTATCAGATCCACCAACTTGTAGTGCTAAAGGTTTTTCTAAGTTGTTAAATTTTAAAAGTTTATGTTTATCTCCACGCAAAACTGCTTTTGTAACAACCATTTCTGTGTATAGCATTACATTCTTGCTTATAAGTCTTAAAAAATATCTATCATGACGATCGGTACAATCCATCATGGGAGCAACTGAAATTTTTCTATTAATTTTATTTTTAGTATCCAAGAGGTTTACCCATTATTTTATCTGGTAGCCATGTCACTATCTCAGGAAAAATACATAAAATTAGTATAGCTAACGCCATTATAATCATAAATGGTATAGAACCTTTTAATATTTCAGATAAGCTCACGTCTGGAGTAATCCCTTTTATTATATAAAGATTTAATCCCACGGGTGGTGTAATTAATCCTATTTCCATATTAATAGTAAATACAATTGCAAACCAATAAGGATCAAAACCTAAAGTTGTTATAACTGGTAATAATATTGCTGAAGTCATTACAATGACAGCAACTGGTGGTAAAAAGAAACCTGCTATCAATAGAAATATATTTATTAAAAGAAATACTACCCATTTATTTGAGCTTAATTCTACCATGCTCTGTGCTAAGGATTGAGTAACGTAAAGTTGTGAAAGAGTAAATGCGAAGAGATAAGAGGCTGCGATAATAAACATTATCATTACACTTTCTTTCATCGACACTTTAACAATATTCCATATTTTTTTTGGTTGATAAATTTTGTAAACAAAAGCAATTAATACAAATACTAAGAATGCTCCAACACCTGAAGCCTCTGAAGGTGTGGCCACACCTCCGTACAAAACATATAAGACGCCAGCAATAATTGCTAAAAAAGGAAAAATTCTTGGCAGTACTTCAAGTTTTTCTTTTAGAGTTGGAGGTTTTCTGTTCCTTAAAGCTTTTGCAGCATCCTTATCAATAAAATAACTATGTATAAGAGCCCAAATCGCAAACATTCCAGCTAACATGAACCCTGGTATTAAGCCGCATAAGAATAATCTTCCAATAGATGTGCCAGTTGCAATTCCATAAACTATTAAAACAATACTTGGAGGTATTAAGACCCCTAAAGTACCTCCAGCTGCAATAGTGCCAGTTGCAATTTGATCTGAGTATCCTCTTTTTCTCATTTCGGGAATTCCCATAGTTCCAATTGCAGCACATGTTGCAGGACTTGATCCACTTAAGGCTGCAAAAATTGAACAAGCACCTATATTAGAAATCACTAAACCTCCTGGAACTCTCCACAACCATCTATCTAAACCTGTATATAGATCTTTTCCTGCTGGAGAATTAGCTACAGCCATTCCCATCAAAATAAACATTGGTATTGAAAGTAAAACAAATGAATTAAGTCCTGCATAGAATGTTTCTGCGAAAACATCTAGCATTTGAAAACCTTCAAATGAAACAAGAAGGACTATAGAAACAAAGCATAGTCCAAAGGCAATTGGGATTCCGGAAAAAAGTACTATTAAAGTAAATACCGCAACTATAATGGCTATTATAAGTGGATCCATTAATTGTAATCCTTCGCATCAATTAAT
This sequence comes from uncultured Pelagibacteraceae bacterium, assembly GCA_902515185.1. Classification (GTDB taxonomy): domain Bacteria; phylum Pseudomonadota; class Alphaproteobacteria; order Pelagibacterales; family Pelagibacteraceae; genus Pelagibacter. The sequence continues at coordinate 5,263 of CABXTN010000017.1, forward strand.
TTTATAATTTCAGCTATGTATTGAAGTATCATTAATATAGCCCCTATCATCATCGAGGAATAAGGTATCCAAAGAGGTGGGTCCCAAACTGTACCTGTCGAATAGTTTTTTGTAAAAGCTTCTTCAACCATTAAAAATCCAAAATAAAATAAAATTAAAAAAAATAATAAGCTTAATAATGAGGTAAAAATTTTTAATCTAATTATATTTTTATTAGATAAAAAATCATATATCCATTCCATGCTAACATGGGCCTTTTCACTAAGGACATAGGCACTACCAATAAACGTAGAAGCAACTAAAAGCATTGTAACTAACTCTGTTTGCCAAGTAATAGCTCTTTGAAAGAAATATCTTTCAAAAACTAATTCAACTATAACTAAAATAGATAATAGCAATGCTAAGACAGCAAAAGCACCACATGCCCTCGCTATAAAATCACAAATTTGTAAATATTTTTTTTTCATAAAAAAAACCCCTATTTATAGAATAAATAGGGGTTCTTTATATATTTTTTTATTTAACTGATAAAGCCATTTCCATCAGCTTATCACCACCTGGAACTTTTTCAGCAAATGCTTTGTGTGAAGATTTCTTGGCAATCTCTACCCACGCAGCATGATCTTTTGCATCCATATATACTAACTTAACACCTGCAGCTTTATAAGCATCTTCAAACTTTTTATCTAAGTTTTCTACTTGTGCTGTCATATATTTTTCAGCTTTTTTTCCAGCTTTCATTAAAGCCTTTTGTTGCTTGGAGTTTAATGCATCAAAAGATTTTTGTGACATAAGTATTGGTTCGTACATAAACCATAAACCAAATTTTCCTGGAGGAGTTGCGCATGAAACTTGTTCATAAATTTTGTAACTTACAAAACTTCCAGAACTAGTATTAGCACCTGTCAATACACCAGTTTGTAAACCAGTATATATCTCTGATGAAGGCATACTTTGAATACCTGCTCCTGCTTCCTCTAACATTTGGTTGAATGCTTTACCTGCAGCTCTCATTACTTGTCCTTTTGCATCACTAGGATTTTTTATACATTTAGTTTTTGAAGCAAAACCACCTCCTAACCAAGCATCAGATAAAACAACTACACCAGCATCATTTATGATTTTTTTAATTTCAGTCATCATTGGACCTTTATTAAATCTTAATGCGTGCTTATGATTTTTAACCGTTCCTGGCATTAAAGTTGCGTCAAATTCTGGATGGAATTTAGATGCATAAGCTAATGGAAAAGCAGAAATATCCAATTGACCAGTTGTCATTGGTTTCCACTGTTCTTTAGGTTTATATAATGATTTAGCTGGATAAATTCTAATATCTATTCCAACGTTTGCTTTTTTAACTTCATCTGCAATGATCTGAACCATCTCATGACGTGGATCGTATGATCCATCAGCTCTTTGAGTTCCTGGCCACTGATGACTTGCTTTTAACGTTACCGCATAAGCAGAACCAATGGTAGTTAGAACAAAAACTAATGAAGTAAAATATAAAGATATTTTTTTTAACATTATTATCTCTCCTGTTATTATTTAATTAATGCATTAAAATGAAGATATTGATAAGAGTCAATACTACAAAGTACACTTTATATTATGGATGGACCTTTAAAAAACCTTTTAGTTGTTGATTTAACTAGAGTTCTAGTTGGACCTTACTGCACAATGATTTTATCTGACTTAGGAGCAAGAGTTATAAAAATTGAAGCTCCTGAAATTGGAGATGACTCTCGAAAATTTGGTCCTTTTATTGAAGACTATTCTGCATACTTCATGTCTTTAAATAGAGGTAAAGAAAGTATCGCATTAAATTTAAAAAATACAGATGACAAAAAAATTTTTGAAAAAATTTTATCAAAGGCAGATATTCTTGTTGAAAACTTTAAACCTGGCACGTTAGAAAAATGGGGTTATGGATGGAAAGATGTGAATAAAAAATATCCAAAACTTATTTATGCATCAGCGTCTGGTTTTGGTCAAACAGGTCCATTAAAAGAACTTCCTGCTTATGACATGGTCGTGCAAGGTATGGGTGGTTTGATGAGTGTAACTGGTCAACCAAATTCTGAACCTACTAGAGTTGGAACATCTATTGGAGATATTACAGCAGGATTATTTACAGCTATAGGAATTAACGCAGCACTTTATGATCGGCAAAAAACTGGTAAAGGAATGTTTATTGATGTTTCAATGTTAGATTGTCAAATTGCAATTTTAGAAAATGCCATTGCAAGATATCTTGCAAAGAATGAAATACCAAAACCTATGGGGTCACGTCATCCTTCTATTGCACCATTTGAAGCTTTTAAAACTAAAGATAGCCATATTATAATCGCAGCTGGTAATGATAAGTTATTTGAAAAACTTTGTAAGCTTCTTGAAATGCCTGAAATAAGTAAAGATCAAAAATTTTCTGATAATTCATCAAGAGCAAAAAATATGGATGAACTTAAAAAAGTTCTTGAAAATAAATTATTAAGCAAACAAACCAATGAATGGATTAAAGAGATGGAGAAAGAAAAAATACCATGTGGGCCCATATTTAATATTAAAGAAGCTGTTGAAAATCCTCAGGTGGATGCAAGAAACATGATAGTAAAAGCTTATCATAAAGTAATTGGTGATTTTAAATTAGCTGGAAATCCTATTAAAATGTCAACTTATAAAGATGAAAAAACTCGTGGCGATATACCAGATCTTGACGAACATAGAGAGAAAATATTAAAAGAATTCAATTAAAAATATATAATGGATTTAAATATTTATGATGGATAAAAAAAAGTTTTATATTAATGGTAAATGGGTTAATCCTGTAAAGGAAAATAATTTTGAAGTTATAAATCCTTCTACAGAGGAAATTAGTGCTATAATCTCATTAGGAAGTTCAGACGATACCAATATAGCTGTTATGGCTGCAAAAAAATCTTTTGAGACATGGAAAGAAACTTCTAAAGAACAAAGAATTAAATTATTAGAAAAGTTATTAGAAATTTATAATTCAAGATGGGATGATATGACTAATGCTATCACTACTGAATTAGGTTGTCCTAAAGATTGGTGCTCAGCAAATCAAACAGCATCAGGTGCAGGGCATATAGAAGATTTTATCAAAAGACTAAAAGAATTTAATTTTGAACCAGGTTTTGATAAAGGTTCTGTTAATCATATTGTTTATGAACCAATAGGAGTTTGTGGTCTAATTACGCCTTGGAATTGGCCTATAAATCAAATTGCACTTAAAGTTATTCCTGCTCTAGCAACTGGCTGTACGATGATTTTAAAACCTTCAGAAATTGCTCCATTATCTGGGATGCTTTTTGCTGAAATGATACATGATGCAGGTTTTCCTGCTGGTGTATTTAACTTAGTGAATGGTGATGGTCCTGGTGTTGGTACAGATTTGTCAGGTCATCCTGATGTAGAAATGATTTCATTCACTGGATCAACAAGAGCTGGAAAGTTAATAACTAAAAATGCTGCTGATACAATTAAAAGAGTTTGTTTAGAGCTTGGTGGTAAAGGAGGAAATATTGTCTTTGCAGACGCATATTCTGATGCTGTCAGAGATGGTATTCGAAATGTAATGAGTAACTCAGGACAATCCTGTGATGCACCAACTAGGATGTTAGTAGAAAAATCTATTTACAGACGTGCCGTCGAGGAAGCTGCAGATGAAGCAAATAAAATTAAAGTTGATTTAGCTAATAAGTCAGGTGACCATATAGGCCCAGTAATATCAAAAACTCAGTATGATAAAATACAAAGTTTAATTAAAAGTGGTATTGAGGAAGGAGCTAAATTAGTTGCAGGAGGTCCAGATAAACCGGAAGATTTAAAAAAAGGATATTTTATAAAACCTACTATATTTGCAGATGTTAAAAATAGTATGAGAATAGCCAAAGAAGAAATTTTTGGTCCCGTCTTGTCAATAATGCCATTCGAAAACGAAGAGGAAGCGATTCAGATTACTAATGATACTGAATATGGACTTGGAAATTATTTTCAAACCGAAGATAAAGAAAAAGCTAAAAGAGTGGCTAAAAAACTAAGATCTGGAATTGTTTATGTTAATCATAAACCTGCGGATTCTGGAACACCTTTTGGTGGATATAGACAATCAGGTAATGGAAGAGAAGGTGGTAATTGGGGATTACACGAATATTTGGAAGTCAAAACAATTACAGAGTGGAAGTAGTCAACTAAGGGAGGAAATGTGATTGGTTATGTTATGGTTGGTACAAGCAATCTAGAAAAAGCAATTAAGTTTTATGATGAAATTCTTCAAGTTTTAGATTTAAAGAGAATTGATACGGATGATGTTTGTGCAGGATATGGTGCAAAAGATGGTCCGGGTACAATAGAATTCTATGTTACACTACCTTTTAATAAGAAAGAAGCCACTGGAGGTAACGGTACACAAGTTTCTTTCATAACAAATTCGAGATCGACAGTAGATAAATTTCATGAAATTGGTCTAAAAATAGGTGGAAAGAGTGAAGGTTCAGGAGGTGAAAGACCTGAGGGATCCGGGGTATATTATTCTTATATTCGAGACTTAGATGGCAATAAGATCTGTGCATTCACAAATAATAAATAAACACTAAAATGTCTTACTCTAATATAAAAAAAAAATTAGAGAGTGGCCAAGTAGTAATTTTAGATGGAGCTCTGGGTGCTGAATTAGAAAAAGTAGGAGCTCCAATGGATAAAAATCTATGGGTGGGTAAATGCTCTAATGATCGTCCTGATCTTGTTTTAAAAGTTCATGAAAAATATATTGAAGCTGGAGCAGATGTAATAACAACAAATACATATGCATTAGCACCGATATCTATGAAAGAGCATGGATATCAAGACAATATAACTAATTGGAATATTAAAAGTGTTGAGATTGCAAAAGCAGCAGCTAAAAATAGTAAATCCGAAGTTATAGTTGCAGGTTCAATATCTACTTATGGTAGTTGGTATAGATTGGGGCAAGATACTCTTAAAAAAAATTTTGAAGAACATTTAAAAATTTTAGGTGATACAGGTATTGACTTAATTATTTTAGAAGCAATGACATCAGAGGTTGATACAGTAAAAACACTTATTAACTGTTCAAAAAAAGTAAATTTACCCACTTGGCTTTCTGTTTCTTGTGCATTTGATGAAGAAACAAATAAAGTAATGCTTGGGTATCAAGAAAGTATTGGTAATACAAAAGCTGAAATATATGAAGATTTTGATAAAGCTATTAAACAATTTAGTTCATTACATGATGGCCCAATACTGATTGCACATTCAGATATCAAAATTATAAATGATGCTATTAAAATTATTAAAAATAATCATAAAGGTTTTATAGGAACTTATCCAAATAACGGCTATTTTGAGAAACCACACTGGAAATCAATTGAAGGCTTTACTCCTGAGAATTATTTAAATGAGGCAAAGTCTTGGGTCAAAAATGGATCTCAAATAATCGGAGGATGTTGCGGGGTAGGACCAGACTTAATAAAACCTTTATCTAAATTAAAACAATGAGCAAAACTGAAAAAATTTTTGATAAAGCTAAAAATGAAATTCAAAATTTATGGAATAATAACAATGAACTTTCTAATTTTGTTAAATTTCCGGATAATTTGATTTTAAAACATATTAAATCTAAAGTAGCTCCAGTTACCAATAAACTTTTTAATTGGAAGGAAAATCTAAATACCAATCATAAAGACTTACATCTAGCAATCAGTGACTTATCTCCTTATGTTAATTGGGAGCAAGGATATGAGGAAAAAGAAGTTGGTAAAAATTTTTTAAGTAAATATGGTTTTTTTGAGTTAATAGGTCCTACAGGACATTATGAAACTTCGGAAATGGCTTTATATGTTAATTTTCTAGACCAAAATGCTTATTATCCATGGCATAATCATGAGGCTGAGGAATTATATTTCATAGTATCAGGTAAAGCTAAATTTGAATGCAAAGATCAAAATATAGAAATATTATCATCAACAAAAACAAGACTTCATAAAAGTTTTCAACCACACGCAATTACAACAATTGAAAATCAAGTATTAAGTTTTGTAATTTGGAAAAATAAATTTGAGAATATTTCAAAAATGATTAGAGGATAAGTTTTTTATTACTTACTTACATTTTCTTTTGGAGATAAAACTACTGCAACTACTCCACCTATAATTATCAAAGAACATCCAACAACCTGACGCCAGCCAAATGGTTCGTCTGTAAGAATACTGGAGCTTACAGCGCCAACTATAATCTCTGATAAAAAAAGAATTGAACATATCCCCGCTCCTATTTGAGTTGGAGCCCATAAAATTACAATCCCGGTAGGGATAAAATAAAAAATGGAGATGAGAATTAAAAAAGTAGTCATTGAGACAAATGCATCAGTAGATGGCACTGGGCCAAGATAATCGACAAGTAAAAAACCGGCTACAATGTTAAATAAAGTTCCATAAAAGAAAAAACCAAAAATTATTGGAAATACTCCATCAGTTTTAATCACTTCAAGTCTTATCATTCCACCTGCAAACATAATTCCACCTATAAGAGCCAGCCAGTCACCTGCATTTTCTGGTAAAGGAATGTTGCCGCCTTGACCAAAAACAACCCATAATCCAGCAGTTGCTAACCCTAAACTGACAACTCTTTGCCAACCATGTTTTTTTTTTAAAAAAATCATTTCAAAAATAGTTGTCCAAACTGGAGTCATGTAAAACATTATTAATGCTCTAACCACATCAGTTAAAAGAAAACTTAACGCGTAACATATAAAACCTCCTCCAATTAAAATTCCCATAGCTGGAAGTTCTAATCCAGTGTCTCTTTTTTTACTCAATCTCCAAATTGCAATAGGTAATAATATTAAAGCTCCTATTATCATTTGAGATATTGTGCCCCAACCTCCGGTCAGACCTCCGTCATCTAGAATTCTTTGTGGCAACCAATATATTCCCCAAGAACCTGCTGATATTGCTAAGGCAACTGAAATCTTATAATGGTGTGGGTGTCTCATGTTAATTTAGGTTTATTCTTACTAAAATTAAAAGCTTTTTCATACATATTTGCAAAAGAAAATACCTTCAAGTCATCTTTATTCTTTCCAATGATTTGCATCCCCATTGGCATGCCATCTTTATTGAAACCAACTGGTATTGTAATGGTTGGTAATTCTAAAATACTAGATAATATAAAAACTTCTAACCAACGATGATAGGTATCTAATTCGATATTATTAATATTTTTTGGATATTGTAAATTTTTATCAAAAGGAAAAATTTGAGCTGATGGTAATGCCAAAAAATCATAATTTTGAAAAATCAAATTTATTTGACTTAAACATTGTTGTTTTTGATCAAGGGCTAACCGTATTTCCTCAGATTTAATTTCTTTACCTTTGTTATATTCCCAGATTGCCTGATATGTCATTGTATTAATATCTGAAATATTCATGGATAAAGTATCTTCATATATACCTTTAGCTCTTAATGTGGTCCAACTATTCCATAAAATATCAGTATTTATTTTTGGCTTAAGTAATTCTACCTTAATATTTATTTTTTCTAAATCTTTCAGTTTATTTTCACAAATTGTTAATATATCTTTTTCTATATTGTAGTTCCCATTCATATTTGACAACCATCCAATTTTAAATGCTGAAAATTCTTTATCACTTATATTTTGGTTTTTAAACGAACCGCTTAGATCAAATGAAAATTTATCTAATGAATCACTTCCAACAATTTCATCTAGTAAAATCGACATATCATTCGGATTTATTGCAAAACATCCTGGTGTAGTAAGTATAGGTAAGTCTAAATTTTGGGTAGTGCGATCTACTGGAATTAAACCTGGTGTAGGTCTAAAACCATAAATATTTGCGTATGCTGCAGGTCCTCGACACGATCCCATCTGATCTGTACCATCAGCAAATGGTAATAATCCAGCGGCAACAGCTGAGCTGGCTCCCCCACTCGATCCAGCAGCAGATTTTGATAAATCGTAAACATTTGAGGTTGGTCCAAAAAGTCTATTAATTGTATGGCCACCAACGCCAAGTTCTGCTGTATTTGTTTTCCCGATAACAATTGCTCCTTTGTTAATTAATCGATTTACAAATAATGAATTTTTTTTAGGTTGATTATTTTTTGATCCAGGAAAACCGTAAGTTGTTTTAAATCCTACTGCATCTGTTAGATCCTTAATTGCAATAGGTAATCCATTTAAAGATTTATCAATTTCTTTAGCTTTATCCTTTTCAATTGCCTCTTTTATTATTAATTCTCGATCTTTTTGAAGAACAATCGCATTTAAATCAGGATTTAATTTTTCAATTCTATCCAAATAATATTCAACAACTTCTTTAATTGAAATTTGACGACTTTTTATTATATTTTGTAATTCTTTTACTGATTGGCTTTCCAGCATAAAAGCTTATCTAGCTTTTTTAATTGATGCTAGTGTCATTTCTTTAACTTCTTCTAAAGTTGCTATTTTTGGATTAGTTGCAAATGCCTGGTCTTTCATTGCTTTTTCAGCAATTCTATCCACACAATCTTCTGGAACTCCAATTTCACTTAAGCTTTTTGGAATTTTTATTCTATCAAGAATCTTTTCTATATTCACAATAAATGATTCAACTGAGTGATCCTCAAATTGCATTGCTTCTGACATTCTTTTAACTTTTTCTTCCATGCCAGGTAAATTATATTTTAAAACGACTGGTAATATTATCGCGTTAGTTAATCCATGATGAGTATTAAATTCAGCTCCAACCATATGGGCAATTGCATGAACCAATCCTAAACCTTTTAAAAATGATATACCTGCTAGACATGATCCGACATGCATTCCGCCTCTTGCAACAATATTTTTTGGTTCCTCCACTGCTGTAATTAGAGATTTTGAAATTAATGATAATCCCTCTAAAGCTGCGCCATCACACATAGGATTAAAACCAGGAACGCAATATCCTTCAATGCCATGAATAAGAGCATCTGCTCCCGTCCATGCTGTTAAATTAGATGGAAGCCCTATAGTCAACTCTGGGTCAATTAAAGCTAAAGAAGGCCTGATATCCGGATGCCACATACAGAATTTCATTCCCTCTTTTATATATGTAACCATAGCTGTAATTTCTGTTTCAGCTCCAGTACCTGCTGTTGTGGGAATGGTTATAATTTTTGGGAAAGGATTATCCTTGCTAATTTTGGGAGGAGTTAATTCAAATTCAAAATCTCTCAATGGTACATCATTATTTGCAGTAAGGCAGACCAATTTACCTCCATCCATCGCACTACCTCCACCAATTGCAATGATTGCATCATGATTTCCTTCTTTAAATTTTTTACAACCGACTGATACTTCATCTTCTCTTGGATTTGGCGATATATCAAAAAATAAATCTGATTTTACATTTGAGCCTGTTAGGTAACTTTGTAAATTTATAATAAATGGTAATTTTGGACTTCCTTTATCAGTAACTATTAAAGGATTTTTAATGTCTAAATTATTGCAAATTTTACCTATTTCTTTTAGCCGGCCAGGGCCATACGCAACATTGGTAGGAAAAGTCCAATCTTGATTTGATAAAATTTCAGTTTCATTTAGTTTAAAATTTTGCATTTTTATATCAATAAGTTAATTATATACTATCAATTATATCAAAAAGTAAATGAAGAATTCATCAGTAAAATCTAATTCAAGAATTGTTTATCTCTCAGTTGGTTCAATGCTTCTTGGAGTTCTTTTTATTGATATTTATGGAATAATTGTCAAATTTTTAGGCGACACATATTCAACTAATCAAATGGTTTTATTTAGAAATTTGTTTGCAATTATACCTCTGCTAGCATTAATTTTTTATACAAACGAAAACTTAAAAATTTTCAAAAATTTGACTAAGAAATTTATTATTCTGTGTTTTATCAGGGGTTTTTGTTTTTTATTTATGAATGTGTTTTATTTTATTGCAATAAATAATATGGATTTTGCAACTGCGTCTACATTAACATTTTCTGCAACATTTTTTATTGTGATCCTATCTATATTTTTTTTAAATGATAAAGTTGGTATTTATAGATGGTCAGCAGTAATAATAGGTTTTCTTGGTGTGGCCATGATAATGAAGCCAACAAGTGACATTTTTTCTTATTATTCTATTTACCCTCTGATGGTTGGTTTTTTATATGCGGTTGCGATTATAATTCTTAAATTTATTCCTAAATATAATTCAACGGCAAAAATTCAGTTCTACTCTTTGATAGCTTCTATTTTTGGTGCAGTTATTCTTTTGGCTATCACCTTTGATAATAAATTTATCCAAAGTTATAAAGATTTATTAATGTTGGTATCAATTGGTATTTTGGGTGGAGCTGCTGGTATTCTTTTCATTTTTTCTTACAGATTAATTGAAGCTAGTAAACTTGCGGTATTTGAATATTTAGCAATACCCTCCTCGTTCTTCCTCGGATGGCTTTTTTTTAATGAAGCACCAATTGATCAACTATTTCCTGGTGTATTAGGAATTATTTTTGCAGGAATGATTATTATTTGGAGAGATAAAAAAAAGAAGAGAGCTTTTAAAGTAAGTAAAAAAGTTCATTAAACTTTTGATTTCATTGACTGCATAACAATCGATCTATCAATTTCACCAAGTAACTTTCCAGATGAAGAGCAAACTACTGGATAAGCTTGATCTCCTTCGCTTAATTGATCAATCAAAGTTTCAATCTTTAAATTATCTTCAATGCAGTTTACTTTATTTTCATATAATTTCTTTGCTTCAGTTGAGCATTCTTTTCTCATTACTTTTCCTGCGCTAAGAACTTTATATTTTGGAACATCTTCACAAAAATCTTTTACATATTGGTCTTTTGGATTTGATACTATTTCTTCCGGTGTTCCTATCTGTGAAATTTCACCATCTTTCATTATAGCTATGTGATCACCCATCTTGATTGCTTCTAAAAAATCATGCGTAATAAAAACCATAGTTCGTTGGAGTTTTTCTTGAATTTTTAAAAGTTCATCTTGCATTTCCCTTCTAATAAGTGGATCTAATGCAGAAAAAGGTTCATCAAAAATTAAAATTTCGGGATCTACAGCTAATGCTCTTGCTAACCCTACTCTTTGTTGCATACCTCCTGAAAGCTCTCTTGGATAATTATTCTGCCATCCATCTAATCCAACCATTTTTAAAACTTCCATAGATTTTTCTAATCTAATATCTTTTTTTGTTCCTCTGACTTCTAATCCGTATCCAATATTCTCTATAACTGTTCTGTGAGGGAAAAGTCCAAAATGTTGAAACACCATACTCATTTTATTTCTTCTTAACTCTAACAAATCTTTGGCACTCATTTTAGTTACGTCAACATCATCCATTTTTACCGTGCCTGAAGTAGGTTCTATCAATCTAGAAATACATCTTACCAAAGTAGACTTTCCACTTCCTGATAAACCCATTACCACAAAAGTTTCACCCTTTTGAATTGAAAAACTAACATCCTTAACTGCAACAACGTGGCCAGTTTTTTCCTGAACTTCTTTAATAGAGAGGCTAGAGTCTAGATTTTTTATTATTCTTTTTTCATCTGGGCCAAATAGCTTCCAAATATTTGAACAAGTAATCTTTTGGTCTTTATTCATTCTTAAACTTATAATTTATTGTTAACATACACAATATTTTGCTTTAAAAGTAAATTTAATTATTCTAATTTTATAAATATGTCTAGTAGTACTGAAATCTTAGGAAAATCTAACCAGTCAAAAAACATAATAACCTATTCAATCATTGGTATAGTTTTTTTAATAGCTTTTTGGCTTTCTTCGCAAAGTGAAGGGCCGTCAAAATTTCCAAAGTTTGTTACAGACGAATTTACATTTACTGCATGGGTTAACGAGGGAGAAGATTTTTTAAAAAAAAACTATAGATGGATAACCAAAATTATAGCTGGATATATTAAAGCTAGTTATTATTTTGTAGAAGATTTTTTGCTTGAGTCACCTTGGCTTTTGATAACAGCAATTATTTTTTTACCATGTATGATTGCAGGAGGACTAAGGTTAGGGCTCTACTCATTATTTGTTGTCTATTTTTGGGGTGCAACTGGAATGTGGGAACCTTCTCTCCAGACAGTGGCCTTAATGGGACTTTCTGTTTTACTTTGTGTCTTTTTTGGATTCATTTTAGGAGTTTTTTGCTCACAAAGCGATAGGTTTGAAAATTTTATGAAACCAGTTTTAGACACTATGCAAGTGATGCCAGCTTTTGTTTATTTATTTCCAGCTTTATTTTTTTTCGGCATAGGTGGAGCACCAGCAATTCTAGCTACAATGATTTATGCAATGCCGCCGATCATAAGATTAACTAATACTGGTATAAGGCAAGTTCCAGCACAAACAATTGAAAGTGCAACTTCTTTTGGTTCAAATAAATTACAACTTTTGTTTAAAATAAAAATTCCGTTATCTTTACCTAGTATAATGATGGGTATTAATCAGGTCATAATGATGGCTCTTGCACTTGTAGTGCTTGCTTGTTTTATTGGAGCTGAAGGAATTGGTGGTCAAGTTTGGCAAGCCATCAGAAGATTAGATGTAGGTTGGGCAATGGAAGGTGGGCTTTGTATTTTATTTATGGCAATAATGTTTGATAGATTTAGTATGGCTTTTAGTAAAGACAAAGAAAGACTTCCATCAGATGTTCAAAAATTCTATTTACTGCCTCAAAGTTGGGCAAAGCACCAAATAGCTAGACTCATAGAAAAACCTCTAAGTATTACTCATGATATAATGAAGTATATTTGTTTGTTTATAACAAATTTGATCGCTTACGTATTCAAATCTTTAATCTCAATATTTAATAAAATATCTGCAGAAGATATTGGGGATTTTATAAGTAAAAGATATTATATAATTCCTTCCTTTATAGTTTTTTTATTAATCATCTTAGTTGACGCATATTTTATAAAGATTGGTTCGTTTCCCGAAGAATGGCGATTATCTATAAGACAACCAATTACAAACGCTGTGGAAAGCTTAACTGTTAATCCAGGTTTCATTTCTTTTACAAAGGGTTTGAGAGCATTTGTTTATCTGAACTTACTACGTCCATTAGATGTTTTCTTAACGCACATACCATGGTGGTATACTATGGCTGTCTTTGTTGCATTAGGATATATTACTGTGGGAATAAGATTTGCGATTATAACAGCTCTTTTATTATCTTTTATAGGGGCTTGTGGAATTTGGTCTCACTCAATGATAACTTTATCATCAGTTTTAGTCTCTGTTGCATTATGTTTTGTAATTGGGGTACCTCTTGGAATAATAGCTTCTTACAATGAGAGGTTTAGGAATATTCAGAATGTTGTCTTAGATGCAATGCAAACACTTCCTTATTTTTGTTATTTAATTCCTGTACTCATGTTCTTTGGTGGTGGTATTGTCTCTGCTGTTTTGGCAACTGTAATTTATGCTATACCCCCAATAATAAGACTTACATCACTAGGTTTAACACAAGTATCTGGAACATATTCAGAAGTATCAAGATCATTTGGTGGCACCCTAATTCAGACGTTAAATAAAGTAAAATTTCCATTAGCAGTTCCAAGTTTGGTAATAGGTTTTAACCAGACTGTTATAATGGCATTTGCAATGCAAATTGTTACTCCACTCATAGGTGGAAAGGGACTTGGATTAGAAGTGTTTAATGGCCTGGCTCGATCTGACACTGGAAGAGGCCTAGCTGCAGGTATTGGAATTGTGCTTCTTGCAATAATCATAGATAGAATAACTCTCGCGTGGACAAAAAAGCAAAGACAGGCATTAGGTTTATAAAACAAAGTAATTAATTAAGAAATTACGCCATTTTTTGTCCGGTTTACATTTATATAAGTTTTGCACTACAATGCTTTTTTAAAATTTAAGGGAGGAAACTTAATGAAACTAACAAAAACAATATCGGCACTATTTTTATCTTTAGTGCTATTAGTGGGTAGTTTAGGGCAAGCAAATGCTGCTAAGAGACTACACGCAGCTATTGCTGACTGGACAGGTGGTATTATAACTTGTGAAGTCGCTGTAGCAATTCTTGAAAGAGAATATGGATACAAAGTTAAACAAACTGTATTTCCATCAGGAACAGGTTTATGGGAAGCAATTGCAGCAGGAGAAATTGATTTTGCATGCGAAAGCTGGCCAAGTTACGCTGAGGCGGACTCTGTTATGCTGAATGAAGATCTTATTTACGAAGGTAAAGTGGTTGGATCTTACAGTGGAGATGGAAGTGTAGATTTACTAGGTACAGCAGGAATAATTGGTTTATCAGACTACTGGATTCCAAGATATGCTGCTGAAGAGTTTGGTATAAAAACTTGGAAAGATTTAAATAAACATAAGGATAAATTTGCTACTATCGAAACTGGAAACAGAGGTAGACTTATCGCATGTCCAGTAGCTGGTTGGAACTGTCATGACCAAAAAAGACTTGATCTTTTAGGGATTGATTTCCAAGCAGATGAACTTGGAACTGAAGCTGCAGCAATTGCAGAAGCAAAAGCAGCTTACATGAGAAAAGAACCTTTCATGTTATACCTATGGTCACCACATTGGTTTTTTGGTCAGTATGACATGGTTGGAGTTCAGCTTCCAGATCATAAAGTTTGTGATCCTGATACGTTTACAGAATCAAACAACTGGAAAGATTGTGGAACAAAAGGTTGGCCTGCAACTGGTTGGGCAAAAGACTATACAATGAATTATGGTAACCCAGCTGTTTTTGCAAAATCTGAAAATGCAGAAGCTAAAAAATTCTTCGAAAACATGTCTTTACAAAATATTGACCAAGCTAAAATGTTGGTTGAAGTTGATATTAAAAAGAGACCTGTAAAAGAAGTTGTTGCAGAGTGGTTAGACAATAATCCAGATAAATGGAAGCCTTGGCTAAAATAACACTTATAAAAAACTAAAATTAAAGGCCCTTTTATAAGGGCCTTTTTTTTATGCATTTAATTCATCGAGGAATACTAAATAAGAACTTCAAAGAGAATTGCCTAGACTCTTTTAAAGCTTCTTTTAAAAAAAAATATGGGATTGAGACAGATATTCATGCAACAAAAGATAAAAAATTTGTATGTTTCCATGATTTTACTTTAAAAAGAATATTTAAAATAAACAAAAGTATAAAAGATATTAAATATCAAGAATTAAAAAAAATTAAGTATAAAAGTTTTAAAATTCCACTTTTAGCTGAGGTCCTTAAACTTTCGAAAAACAAATATCCAATATTCATTGAAATTAAACCATTTCTTAAAAAGAGATTACTAAGTAAATTAATCAATGAAACAAAAGGTTTTAATAAAGTTGTTTTTATTTCATTTAATAAAGATAATAT
>CABXTN010000018.1 GCA_902515185.1 uncultured Pelagibacteraceae bacterium
TTAGGAGCTTCTTCTTTATTATCTTTTTTTCTATCTTTTTTTGGAACAGCCTTAATTGGATTATTACCATTAGCTGGCATAGCAATTAATTCTTTTTCTCCCAGAATTCTTGCAACACGCATAGTGGGCTGCGCTCCTTGGCTTAACCAGTATTTTATTCTATCTGTCTGCAAACCAATTCTCTCCTTTTTCTCTTTCGGAAGAAGTGGATTAAAAAATCCTAACTTCTCAATAAATCTTCCATCTCTTGGAAACTTACTGTCAGCAACAACTATTTTGTATACTGGTCTTTTTTTAGTCCCTCCCATTGATAATCTAAGTTTTAACATTATTCTCCTTTTTATTTATTTGAGTTGATTAAAAAGCTCAGGCGGAATACCTTTGTCTGCCATCCCTTTCATATTTCCCTTTGACATTTTTTTCATCATTTCTGACATCATTTTAAATTGTTTTAACAATTTATTGATAGTGGCTATGTCTGTTCCTGAGCCATTAGCAATTCTTTTTTTTCTCGATCCATCTATTATTTTTGGACTTTGTCTTTCTTTTTTTGTCATAGACAAAATGACAGCCTCATTTTGAGTAATTACTTTTTCATCAACACCAGATTGATCCATTTGAGATTTAATTTTAGAAACACCTGGAAGGAATGACATTATACCTTCAATACCTCCCATTTTTTTCATTTGTTTTAATTGTGCTAAGTAATCTTCTAAAGAGAACTGTCCTTTTTTTAAGTTTTCCTCTGTTTTTTTTAATTTTTCTTCATCTAAATCTTCAGCTGCTTTTTCAACAAGACTTACTATATCTCCCATTCCCAAAATTCTTTTAGCTATTCTTTCAGGATGAAAAACTTCAAGATTTTCAATTTTTTCACCAACTCCTAAAAATTTAATCGGTACGTCAGCAACATATTTCATACTTAAAGCAGCACCACCTCTCCCATCACCATCAGATCTCGTTAGAATAATTCCAGATAAATTGACAGTATTTTTAAATTCTTTAGCCACGTTGGCAGCAACCTGTCCCGTAAGAGAGTCAGCAATTAATATAGTCTCTACTGGATTTATAATTCCCTCAATTTGTTTTATTTCTGCCATCATCTGTAAATCAATTTGAGTCCTACCAGCAGTATCAAATAAAATAACTTCAGACCCATTGAGGCTGGCAGCGCTCAATGCTCTTCTGCATATGTCTACTGGTTGTTGTCCCTCTATAATTGGCAGTGTACTTATGTTGTTTTGTTCTCCTAAAAATCTTAGTTGTTCTTGGGCTGCAGGTCTATAAATATCTAAACTTACAATCATCACTTTTTTCTTATTATTTTTTTCAATAAATCTAGCCAATTTTGCTGTTGTAGTGGTCTTTCCTGAACCTTGCAATCCAACCATCATCATAGATGCTGGTGGAACGGTATTAAAATTTAAATCAGAACCTTCGCTTCCTAGTAAACTTATTAATTCATCGTTTACTATTTTTACTATCATTTGCCCTGGAGATGTTGATCTTATGATCTCTTGCCCTAAAGCTTTGGGTTTAATTTTATTTATAAAATCTTTCGCAACCTCAAGGGAAACGTCAGCCTCGAGTAAAGCTAAACGTATATTTCTTAGACCTTCATCAACTTGCTTTTCATCAAGTGAGGGCGCCTTTTTTAAAGAAGAAAATATCTCTTCAAATTTATTTGTTAAATTTTCAAACATAATTTTTTCCAGCAGTTATCGCACCAGTGGGCGAAACCTCGCTGACTGATGTCGATCTCTTTGTTACCAAAGACACCGCAAATTGCTGTTTTTGCGGAAACTTGATGAAACTATAATAGAGGTTCAAAAAGTCAATAAATAAGTTAAGTATTAAATATATGGAATTTAAAGCTTATAAAATGGATGGTTTAGGTAATGATTTTGTAATAATTGATAATAGAGATAAGGTTATCAAATTAACTCAGGATCAAATAATTAAAATTTGTAATCGAAATTTTATAGGATGTGATCAATTAATCTTTATTCATAAAAATAAAAATACTGATGGAACACTTGAATTCTTTAATTCTGATGGAGGTTTATCTGGTGCCTGTGGTAATGGAACTAGATGTGTTGCATATCTAATAGCAAGAGAAAATAATAAAAAAAAAATATATTTAACTACTGCAACAGGCGAATTAAAATCTGAAATTTTACAAGATAAGATTGTGACTACTGAGATAGGAAAAGCAAAAACAGAATGGGGACAAATTCCATTATCTAAAGAATTAAATACGAAAAATCTTAATATAAGAATTTTTGATAATGAAAAAAATGAATTTACTGGTGGTACAGCTGTAAATGTAGGAAATCCACATGTGGTTTTTTTTATTAAAAATATTGATAACTTTAATATTAAAAAAATTGGTCCTGAAATTGAAAACAATAAATTATTTCCAGAGAAAGCAAATGTAACTTTAGCAAAAGTAATTAATAAAAATTTAATTAAGGTGAATGTATGGGAAAGAGGAGCTGGAAATACAAAAGCTTGTGGGACTGCAGCATGTGCCGTGGCAGTTGCAGGTAAAATAAATCAGCTAACTGAAAATAATGTAGATATAGAATTTGCAAAGGGTAAATTATCTATAAACATAGACGAAAAAAATTCTATTCATATGAAAGGCCCTGTTTCTAGTGTTGAGAAAATTAATATAAAATTATAATGAATATATTTGAAAAATTTAAATTAGGTTTTAAAAAGAGTGCAGAAAATATTTCAACTGGTTTTAGAGAGATTTTAATTAAAAAAGAAATTGATGATAGTTCACTAGATAAGATTGAGGAATTTTTAATCAGCGCCGATGTAGGTACTGACTCAGCTTTGGAAATAAGAAATATTTTAGCCCAAGAAAAGATTAATCCAAATTTAGATATATTAAATGAAATAAATAAAATTTTAAAAAATTACATTATTTCAACTATGAGACCTTTCGAAAAAAAGGAATTTTTTAATAAAAATGAAAATTTAAATGTAATATTAGTTGCCGGTGTTAATGGTTCTGGAAAAACAACTACTATAGCGAAAGTTGCAAAAATATTTAAGCAAAATAATAATAAGGTAATCTTATCAGCATCTGATACTTTTAGAGCAGCTGCAATTGAACAACTAGAAAATTGGGCAAATAAAGTTGAAGTTGATTTGATTAAATCTGCACAAGGATCTGATCCAGCCTCAGTTGCTTATAAGGCAATGGAATTTGCTAATAAAAACAAATTTAACCAATTAATTATAGATACCGCGGGTAGATTACAAAATAAAAAAAATTTAATGGAAGAATATAAAAAAATTGCAAATGTTGTTAAAAAAATAGATGAAAAAGCTCCTCATGAGGTAATACTAGTGTTGGATGCTACTTCAGGACAAAATATAATCGGCCAAGTAGATGAATTTAACAAAATTATACCATTGACTGGATTAATTATGACTAAATTAGATGGAACTGCAAAAGGTGGTATACTTTTAGCCTTAACAAAAAAATATAAAATTCCAATTATAGGTTTGGGTCTTGGTGAGAAGGAAGATGATTTACAAATCTTTGAAGTAGAAAAATTTGCTAATGCGTTTATACAGACTAGTTAATTAAATTTATTGATATTAATGGTTTAAATAAATTACACTTAAACTTATTATTTAACCCTGAATATCCACAATTTTTAGCATAAGAAGAAATTATAAAGCTTAATTTTCCTTCATTTTCATGTGATCTTAGTTCTCTTTCTTGAATATTAAATTGAAGATTTTTAGAAATATTTTTATTAGCACTGACCATTATTAAAGTATTATTATCTTCTAGTAAATAGTATGCAAAATCCTCTGGAAAGACTGGATAGTCATAGTCATTTAGAAATAACTTGGCCTTTTTAGGAAACCACTCGTATGAAATTAAGGGGAAGTCTTCCTTTGATCTATTGTCGTATATATAAAGATCTTGTGGATAATCAGTAACGTAATTAAAATCTTCTCCTCTAGCTAAAATAGCATTTTCTCTTGTTTTAAAATATAAAGTAAATTTTTTATCGTATGAAACCATTTTCCCTATATGAAAATAGTCATCTGATGGCTCAGATAATGCACTCTTACAAACAAAAATAGATAGAATGATAATTATAATATTTTTCATATGATAAAAAATAATATTAAAATTTGAAGGCTATTTGTTTAAAATGTGTCTATTTTAAATTCTTAATAAATTTTTCAATGGCATTAACTAAATTTTGATCAAAATTCATCATATGGTCATCATATTTTACAAAATATTTTGATTTAGGATTATTGGCACTTTCATAAATTTCAACCCCCATGCTAAAGGGGACAATTGTATCCTCCTCCCCATGCATTGTAAGAATAGGTACGTTAATTTTTTTTATTTTGTCTAATGTTTTATATTTATCTTTTAAAATTATCTTTACCGGGAAGATTGGATAATATTTTTTTGCTAAATTTTCCATAGAAGTAAATGGCGATTCTAATATAATTCCTGAAAATTCAAATTTCTTTGCTAAGTCAACTGCAACCGCTGTTCCAAGAGATTCTCCATATAAAATAATATTTGTATCTTTTATACCCTGATTGTTAAGCCAAGTTTTTGCAAATTCAGCATCTTTATAAAAACCTAATTCTGTTGGATTTCCATGATTTCCGCTGAAACCTCTATAGGCAACTATTAAATAGTTTATATCAAGTTTTGATAATTCATTAAGTTTATAAACTCTATTATCAAGTCTACCAGCATTACCATGAAAGAATAATAAAGTTTTAAATTTTGGATTTTTTTTAAAATACCAAGAAATAAGTTTATTGTCTGATTGAATATAAACTTTTTCTACTTTGTGATTTAAGGATGTTTCATCTAAATAATTATTTTCACTAGGATGATAAAGCAATTTCCTTTGATAAAAAAATAAAAAAATAACCAAAAAAATATATAGTAACAGTAATATAAAGATTGAATTAAGTGCTATATTACCTATTTTCATGAATAAAAAATTATTTATTTTTTATCGAAAAAAGCTTCATACAACATCATAAATATAGCGATACCCATAAGTATATAAACCGGTAAAACATCCCAAAATGATATCATCATTGATCTTGTTAAAGTGGTTGCAAGACCAACTAGAAAAAAAATTGCAAAAGAAAGACCAATTATTGTTGTAATTTTATTCATTAAATTCCTTACTTCTTTTTTCTAACCATCTAGCAACTCCTAAAAATCTTAAATCATCATACTTATCGCCGACTAATTGAATTCCTAAGGGTAAGTTATTTTCTCCTTGAAGTAAAGGTAGAGAAATAGCTGGCACTCCCATGAATGACCAAAATTTATTAAAATCTGCACTTCCTGTGCTTTTTAAACCTTTGTCTGCAACTCCAGTGCTACAAGGGGACAAAACTCCATGATAATCTTCAAACACTTCATTATAGGACTCGTAGCTCCTCTTAATAAAATCTAAAGCCTCAGCATATTCTTTTGAAGAATATTTTAGTCCTCTTGAAATAGCAGACTGCATTTCTTTTGAAAGTTTTTTCTTTGCTTTTTTATAATACTCTTGAAAATTATTTGCTAAATCCGTCTCATGAATTATTTGGTGGTATTTATTAATATTTTTGAAATATGAAGGTACATCGAAGATCTCGATATTTTTTTTGAAGGATTTTATAAAATATTCAAATGCTTCTCTTGATTTTTTATCGACTTTTTTCCAACTATCAGTTTTATAAAAAATAAATCTTGGATCAAATAATGGTTCTTTTTTACAAGCCTCTAACATATTGTCTGCGGAATAATATACAGTAGCAGGATCATATTTATCTTTTTTTATTAGAACCTTTGCTAATAAAGCCACATCTTCAACAGTTTTTCCAAAAACGCCTATATGGTCTAAATTATAAGATGTTCTTAAAACACCATTTCTAGATATTAAACCATAAGATGGTTTATATCCAACAACTCCACAATAAGATGCTGGTCTTATAATAGAGCCACCGGTTTGTGATCCAATTGCTAATGGTGCCATGTGTGCAGCAACCACTGCAGCAGATCCACTTGATGAACCACCTGGTGTCCTTGTATAATCATGGGGATTTCTTGTTTTGGGAGGTCCAAGGTAAGCTAATTCTGAGGTTGCAGTTTTTCCCATAATAATTGCTCCAGCTGATTTTAATAAATCAACAATTTCAGCATTTTGAGATTGCGTTTTCCCTTTTCTTAAAACTGTTCCGCACTCTGTTGGCATATCATAAGTTCCTATAATATCTTTTAAAGCAACAGGAACTCCGTGTAATGGACCTGTTGTTTTGCCAGATCTTCTATGATTGTCTGACTCAGACGCTTTTTCTAACAAAAGCTTTTCATCAAAATGAACCCAAGCTTTAACATCTTTTTCAAATTTATTTATTCTTTCTATATAAGACCTACAAATATCTACGGAAGTCAATTTTCCATCTTTAATATTTTCAGCAATTTTTTGAACTGGAAGTGAAAATAAGTCACTCATTTATTTACTCTGCAAATAGAGTTTCTGGTAACCATAAAGCTATACCAGGAAATACATACATCAATACCATTCCCAAAATTACAATACCTAAAAATGGCATTATACCTTTGAATATCTCTAATAGTTCAACATTTTTACTTTGAACACCTTTCAGATAATAAGCGGACATAGCCATGGGTGGCGTTAAAAATGAAGTTTGTAAGTTTAATGCAATTAACATTGCAAAAAAATACGGATTTACTCCAAAAAACTCAACCAATGGTAAAAAGATAGGAACAAATATAATTAAAATTTCAGTCCATTCCAAAGGCCATCCTAATACGAATATTATAAGCTGAGTAATAACTAAAAATTGCCAAGGCTGTAAATCCATAGATTTAAAAAAGTGTTCAAAAACCTCATGACCTCCTAAATAAGAAAATACTGATGCAAATGTCCAAGAACCAACAAAAAGCCACATGATCATTGCGCTAGTTTTGGCTGTTAAAAAAACTGACTCTTTAAAATTTTTCCACTTTAAGGATTTATAAAAATAAGAAAGTACTAAAGAACCAAAGGCTCCGACTGCAGCTGCTTCTGCGGGTGTAGCAAGTCCTGCTAAAATTGTACCGAGTACTAAAATTATTAATGAAAAGAGTGGCACAAATGAAACTAAAACTTCTTTAAGTATAACAGATCTTGGTGGTATTTCCTCTGCAGGCGGCTTTGGTGCTATAGAAGGATTAAGATACGCTCTAATAATAACGTAAATTATATACAAACCTGCTAGCATTAAACCAGGAAAAATAGCAGCAGCAAATAATATTAATGGTGAAAGTTGTGCAATTACCGCATAAACTATAAGCATAATGCTTGGAGGTATTAATATTCCTAAACATCCTCCAGAACAAATTACACCAGAGGCAAATTTTTTATCATAACCTGCTTTTACCATTGCAGGCCATGCTAAAAGACCCATTAATGTAACGACTGCTCCAATTATTCCTGTTGCTGTTGAAAATAATGCACATGTAACAAGAGCTGCTACTGCCATAGATGCAGGCAAGCCATGTAAGGCTAGTCTTATTGAAAAAAATAATCTTGAAACAATTCCTGCTCTCTCTACTAAATATCCCATAAATAAAAATAAGGGTACTGCAGTCAAAACATTGTTATCCATTATGGTGTATGTATTTGATACAAGTAGTGAAAAAATCCTGTTATCTAGTAGATGTTCCATCCTCGTTGGGTCGAAATAGGCGTAATAGCCAAAACCAACTCCCATCGCAAGCAAAGTAAATGCAATTGGAAAACCTAATAAGACTGCAAAAAGAAATAGGCACATCATGAAGATTGCAATCTCTGGATTTGTTAATTCAAATAACATCTGCTTTACTATCCTTTTGTGAAGTTCTCATTAATACTTTTTCGGTTTCTTCAGCATCTGCTGACAATCTTTTTGGCCAGTGACCTGTTCTTATAGCAATTATTGACCTGAATACTTCGCTAATACCTTGGATTGTTAGTAAAGTACCTGCTAATGGTATCATTGATTTTGCCATATAAATTTGAATTTGTGCTGGGCTATTCCAGCTTGTCTCTTTAATTTTCCAAGCAAGGGCAGCATACTCATATCCGTAAAAGGCCAGCGCTACTACACCAGGGAAAAAAAATAAAAAATATAAAATTAAATCTATCCAACCTTGAATACGAGTTGGAAAGAGTCTGTATAAAACATCTCCTCTAACATGTGCTTCTGTCGATAAACAATATGCACCTGCCATCATGAAAATCGCACCATACATTTGTAAACTGAAATCAAAGTTCCATAATGTTGGACTATTAAATGCGTATGCCATAATTACTTCGTAACAAGTACCACCCATTAAAATTACTATGCACCATGAGAAAGCTTTTCCCATTGATGTACTTAAAGTGTCCGCAAATTTTATGAAAGATTTCATAAGCATACTTTATGTTAAATTCTTATTAATAATCAAATAAAAAAAAAGGGGACCGGAGGTCCCCTTTTTTTCAAGATTTAGACTTGATTAAATTTTCACTTTCGCGATCGGTCCAAACTCGTTTTCATAAGCTAGTTTGTAATTTGGCTGATTCATCAGCAAGTATTTCATTACTCTCTTAGCGTATGATTTTTGAGAATCTACGATTTTTTTAAAGAAAGCATCTTTCTTAACAAAATCTCCAATAACTTTATCCCAACCTTTTAATTGTTGAGCTAAAATCTCATCAGAAGTTTGGTAAACATTAACTTTATGTTCATTCATTAGTTTAGATAAATCTGCTGAATATCTAACCAATGCTTTGAAATAGTTATCTGTGTTAGCAGCATATGCAGCATTTTTTAATATTGCTTGATTTGCTGGAGACAGATTGTTTAATGTTTTGTTGTTAACTGGTATTTCAAACATCTCTTGAGATTGGTGGAAACTTCCTAAATGATAATGTTTAGAAACATCCTGCATACCAAACTGAGAGTCTGAAGTAGGGTTGTTAAACTCTGCAGCTTCAATTAAACCAGTTTTCATTGCTGGCTGAATTTCACCACCTGGTAATTGTCTTACTACCATTCCCATTGCAGTTAAAACGTTAGTCGCAAGACCAACAGTTCTATACTTCATACCTTTAACATCAGATACTTTTGTTACATTCTTTTTAAACCAACCAAATGGTTGAGCTGGCATAGGCATATGGAAGAAACCAGTATAGTCGTAACCAACTTTTTTAATTGTTTCTTCGTATAGTGCTCTACCTCCACCGTACTCCATCCATCCCATTACTTCTTGAGATGACATACCATATGATGGTCCAGTTCCAAATAATGAAGCAGCAGGGTTCTTACCATACCAGTAAGCTGTAACCCAGTGTCCCATATCAACTGCACCTGAACTAACTGCTGAACCAATTTCTTTGGTCTTAACAATTGCTCCTACTGGTTGAAGATCGATTTTTAAAGATCCTCCTGACATGTCGCTAACCATCTTGCAGTAATCTCCTGCCATTTCAAAAAATATGTTAGCTCCGCTTGGCCATGCAGCTTGCATTTTTAATGTCTGAGCAGCACCTAAATTTACATAAGGCATTGCTACAGCTGCTGCACCGGCTGCTGCCGCAGTTTTAAAGAACTTACGTCTTGAAGGAATTTTTCCCTTCAATGATTTTTTTTCTTTAACCATTGTTTTTCTCCTCTTTAGTTAATTAACTTATAATAATTAAAACACATAAAATTTTTAGAGTCCTATGTTAAATGGTCCAAATATGAGTTTTTTACAACTTTAAGTAGTAAATAATTTATAATTTTTCTAGTTTACTTTATTTTTGCAATTTCCAGTTTTGTAAAACTCTTCAAGATTATCAATAGCAAGATTTGCCATTGCTGTTCGTGTCTCCTTTGTGGCACTACCTAAATGAGGAAGAATAAAAGCACTTTTATGTTTTAGATAACCAGGATTTAGATTTGGTTCTCCCTTGTAAACATCTAAACCTACTGCATACACTTTTCTTCTATTAAGAGCATCAATCAAAGCTTCATCATCTACAATATCTCCTCTAGCAACATTAGTAACTACTGAGCCTTGAGGTAAATGTTCTAGTGTTTCCTTATTAATCAAATTAATTGTTTCATTAGATGCTGGGCAACAAACTGACAATACATCTGAAACCGACATCAAACTTTTAAGATTATCGTGATAAATTGCTCCTTGAGCTTTTTCAAAACTTAATTCTGATCGATTGTGATAATGTATTATCATTCCTAAAGCTTTCGCAACTTTTGCTATCTTTTGTCCAATTCTTCCCATGCCTAGAATTCCCAATCTTGTCCCAGTAAGTTGCTTACCTATCAAATAGTCAGCAGACCATTTCCAATCAGATGCTCTTGCTCCACTAATTCCCTCTGCTGCTCTTCGACAAGCACCTAAGATCAGTAAAATACCAATCTCAGCAGTTGCATCAGTTAAAACTTCAGGGGTATTTGTTACAGCTATATTTCTTTTTTTAGCAGCCTCTAAATCTATATTACCAAAACCAACAGCAAAGTTAGATAAAATTTTTACGCTGTCCGGCAATTTATTAATTGTCTCTGCATCCAATTTATCTGTTAATGCTGAAAGTATGCCATCACAACCTTGGCTTAGTTCTATAAGTTTATTTTGAGAATAAAGCTCATCATTTTTATTTAGATTAACATCATATATTTCTTTTAACCTATCTTCATTAGATTGAAGTAATTTTCTAGTTACAAGTATTTTTTTCATAAAGATATACTAGTTTAAATCAAAAATTTTTCCCGGATTCATTATATTATTTGGATCCATTGTTCTTTTAATAGATTTCATTAAGGGAACGTTATCAGGGTGTTCTTTTAAAAGGTAGCTTTTTTTATGAAGTCCTATACCATGTTCTCCAGTTATAGTGCCCTCAAGCTCTAAAGACTTATCAATTAAAATATCATTAAAATATTTAATTTTTTTGTATTCATCGTCTACTTTAGGGTTATAAGGCATCATAATATGAAAGTTTCCATCTCCTAAATGTCCAACCATAGGTGCTCTTAAACCCAGTTTTTTAACTTCTTTCTCTGCAAAGTTTACACACTCTGTAATTTTAGAAATTGGGACACAAACATCTGTGGTATACACTCTACCATCATCAATTAATGCTCTAACAGAATACCATGCATCCCATCTTGCTTTCCACATTTTTTTTCTTTTTTCAATCGTATCTGCCCATTTAAATTTACTTCCGTTATTATTTTTTGATATTTCATCTACTATATTTATTGCTTCTTTATTTGATGTTTCAGATCCGTGGAATTCAAAAAACAGTGTAGGTAATGAGCTGACATCTTCTAATTTTGAATAATTAATACTTATCTCCATTTGATCTTTATTTAACATCTCAATTCTTGCAATAGGAACGCCATACTGAATTGTCTCCTGCGCTGTTTTTACTGCATCTTCTAATGATGGAAAATGACAAACTGCACTCATAATACTTTCTGGAATTGGTGATAATCTCAATTGAACTTCTGTAATTATTCCTAATGTGCCCTCGGATCCAATAAATAAATTTGTTAAATTATATCCTGCTGATGTTTTTTTTGATCTACCACCTGTTTTAATAATATCACCATTTGGCAAAACTACCGTAAGACCAGTAATGACTGATTTCATAGTACCATACTTTACCGCCATAGTTCCTGATGCAGAGGTAGCTGCCATTCCACCAAGTGCAGCATTTGCTCCTGGGTCAATTGGAAAGAAAACTCCATCCTCTCTAAGATATTCATTTAACTGTTCTCTAGTAACATTTGCTTGAACTCGACAATCAAAATCGGATGCGTTTACACTAAGAACTTTACTCATTTTTTCTAGTGATAGTGTTATTCCATCTTTATTTCCAACAACGTGACCTTCTAAAGATGTGCCAGTTCCAAACGGAACTACTGGTACTTTGTGTTCATTACAAAGTTTTAAAATCCTCGATATTTCTTCATTTGTTTCAGGAAATACAACCGCTTGAGAAAGTACTGGATCATATGTGTCTTCACCTCTTGCAAAATTAGCTCTTGTAGACTCAGCTAAAGATATTCTATCTTTTAATATTAAGGTCAGTTCTTTTTTGAGTGATACATTCTCCATTTCAAAAAACAGTATATCAAGCTATGAATAAAAAATAAACTTAGCCTAGCATTTTTTTAATATTATCTAATGCTTGAGAAATATTATCTCTAGATGCTGCAAAACTAAATCTTACGTAATCATTGCATGTTTTACCAAATGCTGTACCCGGAACAATTGCTACTCCAGCTTCGTGCATGGCTTTTTTACAAAATTCTGCACCATTCATTCCAGTTCCAATTACCTTTGGAAAAGCGTAGAAAGCACCTCCTGGAAGACTACATTCAACACCTGGCAAACTATTTAGTCCTTCGTGAATAAGTTTTCTTCTTTGAGTAAATTTTTCCATCATTTCATGAATAGAATCATCTGGACCATCTAGAGCGGCAATACCTGCAAACTGCGCAGCTGCGTTAACACATGAAACACTATTTATTAATAACTTATTAACATGCTCAACTAGATGCTCAGGCCAAAAACTCCATCCCAGTCTCCATCCCGTCATTGAATAAGCTTTACTCCAACCTTCAAGAACGATTAGTCTATCTCTCAATTCTGGATAATTAAAGAATGTTGGCATTTCTTTGCCATCAAAAACTTGTCTACTGTAAATTTCATCACTCAAAATAGTTACGTGTGGATATTTTTTTAATCCCTCTGCTAACTTATCTATCTCCGGTTTATCAACAAAACTTCCAGTAGGATTATTTGGATTGATTAAAATTAGTAATCTTGTCTTGTCGGTTATTAATGATAAAATTTTATCAGCTTTAAATTTTAGATCCTTATCTTCTGTTAAATCATATGGAACGGGAGTTGAGCCTGTATAATTAATCATAGACTCATAAATTGGAAATGCAGGAGTTGGGTGTATTATTTCTGCCCCTGGCTCACCAAAGCATTGGATCGCATAACTCATTGTAGGTTTTCCACCTGGCATTATTAGTATTCTTTCAAAACTTACATCTGCGTTGTATCTTTTTTTGATCCATCTTGTTACGGATTGTCTACATTCTGGAATCCCATTTGACATTACATATCCATGATGTCCATCATCCAAAGCTTTTTTTGCTGCTTCTACTACATGTTTGGGAGTTTTAAAATCAGGTTGACCTAAACCTAAATGTATCATTGGTTTGCCTTGAGCTTCTAACTTTTTTGCTTCTGCAAGAACACTAAAAGCAGTTTCAGTTCCTAATCTTTGTAAATTTTGTGCTAATTTCATTTTATCTCCCGGTTTTTATTTTCTATAAATTAATTTAGAGGCATTCAATTCTTTTAAATTTTTACACCCCATAAGTACCATGTTTCTATTAATCTCATCATGCATGTTTTGCAGTAAATGTTCAACGCCCTGTTGTCCTCCTGCGGCTAAAGAGAACAGAAACATTTTGCCAAAACTACACGCTTTTGCCCCAGCTGCCAAGGCTTTTAAAACATGAGTTCCTCTTCGTACACCACCATCTAAAATAATTTCTAATTTATCTCCAACAGCATCTGAAATAGCTTTTACCTGATCAAAAGGAGATCTTGATCCATCTAATTGTCTTCCGCCATGATTTGATATCATTATAGCTGTACAGCCAATATCAATAGCTCTTTTTGCATCTTCAACTGACATGACTCCTTTTAAAGCAAAAGGTCCGTTCCATTTTTTTGCACAATACTCTGCATCTTTCCATCCCATAGCTGGATCATATTGTTCGTTAATGTATTCAATAACCGATTTTGAAATATTTGTTCCTTTGTCTGTTTTCTTTTTAACATTTGATAATTCAAATTTTTTTCCAACTAAATAGTTAAAAACCCAATTAGGTCTCATCGCAAAACTCATAAGAGTTTCAAATGTAAACTTTGGTGGTGTTGTGAAACCTGTTCTATGATCCTTTTCTCTGTTACCTGCAACCAAAGTATCAACTGTTAAACACATCGCATCAAAACCAGATCTTCTAGATCTTTCAATCAAATCATCAGAAATCGATCTATCTTTATGAACGTAAAGTTGAAATAATTTTGGACCACTTGAAATATTGGAAACTTCTTCAATTGTATTATTGCCCATTGAAGACATGCTATAAAAAGTTCCAAATTTTTCGGCAGCTCTTGCTGAAGCTTTGTCGCCATCTGGATGATAAAGTCTTTGCATTGCTGCGGGAGAGAGGAAAATTGGCATATCAATTTTTTTTCCAAATAATGTGGTTGATAAATCAGGTTTACCAACGCTAGCTAAAATATTTGGAACCAGGTCACAATCATCGAAGGATGTCGTATTTCTTTTAAGAGTTTTTTCGTCATCAGACCCACCATCTATATAATGAAAAATAGGTGCAGGAAGTTTTCTTTTGGCAAGTTTTCTAAAATCATTAAAATTATAACAATCAGTAATTTTCATATTGGAAAACTTATTAAAATTTCTTTAAGAAGTTAAACATATAACTATTAGCTCCAGGATTTTTGTCTCCAAGACTAGCATTGGATAAATGGTTATATGAAAATCCCATTTCTGATTCTTTAAATAAGTCTACAGAAATTTGAAGTTCACTTTTAAATTCCAATAAATGACCCAAATCCTTTCCATCTCCTTGTCCATATAATCCAGGAGCAAAACTTGGAGTGAATTTAATTTTACCTAAATCATAATCAGCTTGAATTCCAGTATATAGATAGGTTGCATTATCTCCAGTCATCATAAAACCAGTAACTGGTGATATTGTGCCAATAAAACTTTCTCTAAATAAATTTTCATTTTGGTGTTGTATTCCAAAAAGCGCAGATCTTTTTTTATCATCACTAAAATCAAACATTCCAGTATAAAAATTATATTGGTGTGGATCTAAGTTTTTTTTAATTTTTTCATCACTTTTTACTGGTGAAATTAAAAATAAAAAAGTAGATATTATAAATGTTAGTTTTTTAATGCTCATTTTAATTATTTTAAATATATTTATACCCCATTGCTATCTCTTTAAAATACTTAATTTTCTTAACATAATAGCCCCTCCTAGAAGAAAAAATAATATAGGTAGCGCCCATAATAGATATGTGCCTTTATTTATCTCAGGATCATATAATACCCACTCTCCATAATTTTTTTTCATAG
>CABXTN010000019.1 GCA_902515185.1 uncultured Pelagibacteraceae bacterium
AGATAAATTCTTTAGTAATAAGAAATCCTTATTTTTAACTAAACTAATATTAAGTTTACCATTTACTTTTTCTTTTTTATAAAAATCCAATAATTCTATTTTTACTGGTGTCTCATTTAATGAAAGTTTTAAATTTAAATTTATATTATCCTTAATTTTTTTAATATTATAATCAATGCTTTCTTGGTTTTTGGACCCATGGAACTCGCCTTTTCCATCTATTATTAAATATTTATCATAATCTACAGTTAATTTATTATTTTTAATTTTAATTTTTTTTTTTAAATCTGGAAAAATTTTTTTTAAAGTTTTATTATCATAATATAATTCTGCATTATTCAGGTTAATATTAGATTTAATTTTAAAATCTTTTAATTTATAATTTTTACTTATATTAAACGAGAAATTACTATTTGAAGACAATATTAAATTTTTTAAATTAATATTATTTAAATATTTAGATATTAACGCACTACTTATATTAGATTTAGAGTTTTTAATATTTCCATCTACAAAATAATTATTGTTTTCATTTTTAATTTTTAATATTTCAGATGAAATTAATAAGTTTTGATATTTAAAAAAAGCTTCATACAAATTGGTTTTATTTTCTTTATGATTAAATTTAAAATTTATATTACTAACTTTTTCTTTATTTAAAAGGTTAAGAGATAAGTCTTTAATCTCGCCTGAAATAATATAATTATTCTTTATTTGACCTCGTTGATCTAAATTTATTTTAGCATTTATGTATAACTTTCCACTTTCTGAGATCTTATCTAAAATAAGTAATTCTGGTCCATCTTTAAAGTTTCTTGCTAACTTTAAAACGTCTTTAAATTGATTATATTCTGTATCAAGTATTAAATTTCTAATTCCAAAATTTTTTTTAAAAAATGAAGTAATACTGTAGTTTGTCGAGATTTTTTTTAATTTTAAATTTTTATCTTTAATTATTATTTTTGAATCTTTTGCTAATACGTCAATTGATAAGTTTGATGGTTTTAGTAAAACTTTTACGTTACTAAATTCAACATTTAGTTCTGGGTAATTTTCCTTAATTTTTTCAGAAATTATTTTATTAAATCTATTTGTCTCTAGACCAAAAAGACTTAAATAAATAAGTATAACAATAATTAGAAGTATAAATGATGAAAGTATTAATGAAATTTTTTTTATCATATTATCTGAATAATGAGCTTTCTAAAAAACTATCTATATCTCCATTTAAAATTTTATCTGGATCTGTGCTCTCAAAGTTTGTTCTATTATCTTTTACCAATCTGTATGGTTGTAGTACATAAGAGCGTATTTGATGCCCCCAACCTATTTCCGTCTTAGCGCTTTCGAAATTTTCAACTTCTTTTTGTTTTTTTTTAAGTTCAAAGTCATAAAGTCTAGCTTTTAACATTTTCATACATGTCTCTTTATTTTTATGCTGTGACCTTTCATTTTGACATTGAACCACTATTTTAGTTGGTATATGTGTAATTCTAACTGCGCTGTCAGTAGTATTTACATGCTGACCACCCGCACCACTAGATCTATAAGTATCTATTCTTAGATCTTTATCTTTTAACTCTACATCTATACTATCGTCTACTATTGGATATACCCATACACTTGCAAAGCTAGTATGCCTTCTGGCTCCAGAGTCAAAAGGTGATACCCTTACCAATCTATGAATTCCAGACTCAGATTTGAGCCATCCATACAAATATTCACCCTCAATTTTAAAAACAGTAGATTTTACACCAGCCTCATCACCTTTATGCTCACTAATTAAATTTATTTTATAACCTTTGTTTTGAGCCCATTTAAAATACATTCTCTTTAACATTTCTGCCCAATCTTGACTTTCTGTTCCACCTGCGCCTGCATGTATTTCCATATAACAATCTAATATATCGCTCTCATTAGACAAAAAACATTTAATCTCATTTTTTTTTGCAGCAATTTTTAGATTTTGTGAATTTTTAATTATATCACTAATCATTGAATTATTATTTTCTTCATTAGCTAATTTAAATAGTTCAGATAAATCTTTAATATCTGTTATTGATTTTTTATGAATACCGACTAAATCCTCTAAAAATTTTTTTTTTTTAAATAATTTTTGAGCATTCCCTTTATCGTTCCAAAAGTCTGGATCTAGTATCTTTTGATTTATTTCTTTTAAACTTGAAATGACATTGTGCTTTTCAAAGATACTCCTGTATTCTTTGACAAGTTTTTTCTATCTCATTTTTGATTAATATAAAATCATTATCCATTAATAGAATTTTAATACATTATTATTTTTTAATCTATTGTTTATTTTAGAATCAATTAAATCTGTGCTCAGATTTTGTTTTTTAAAAACCTCTATAATTGTTTTTTTTGTACCAAAAGAGGCTTTTTGACCAGTTTTAGAATCTACTACCATCATTATAACATTGTCTGCGACTTTAAATGGTCTGGCATCTTTTTTTTTTACAGAATTTTGAATAAAATTCTTAAAAATTGGCATTGCTGTTTTTGCTCCTGTTTCTCTTTTTCCTAATGATTTTGGACTATCATGTCCAACATAAACTCCAACTAATAACTTGGAAGTGTATCCTATAAACCATGTATCTGTATTTTTATTAGTTGTTCCAGTCTTTCCTGCTAAATCTAATTTTAGATCTTTTAAGCCTTTACCTGTTCCTCTTTGAACTGCACCTTCTAAGATAGACGTCATTTGATATGCTGTTTCTGGTGAAAATATTTGCTCAAAATTATCAATAATTTTTGGATATTCTTTACCTAAATGAGAAATTTGTTCACACTTGTAACATTCTCGATTTTCTGTATTTAGAATAGTATTTCCCTCGCTATCTTGAATTCTATCAATCAGTATTGGGGTTACTAATTTTCCACCATTTAAAAAAGATGAATAAGCAGAACTTAATTTTAAAAGTGTTGTTTCAGCAGAACCCAATGAAATTGACAAAAGTTCACTAGGATTTTCGTAAATTTTTAATTTTTTTGAGAAATTTACTATTTTATCTAGTCCTAAGTCTTGTGATATTCTTACTGTCATAAGATTTCTCGATTTTTCAATACCGGTTCTTAAAGTTGAGAGTCCATAGAATTTTTTACCATAATTTTGTGGTTTCCATAATTTTAAGTCAGATCCTTGCTCTAAAACTAATGGTGCATCTAAAATTAGTGACGATGGTGTATAATTATTTTCCAAGGCTAGCGCATATATAAAGGGTTTAAATGCAGATCCAGGCTGCCTTAATGCTTGGGAAGCTCTATTAAATTCACTTTGTTTAAAACTGAAACCACCTGACATTGCTAGAACTCTTCCAGTGTATGGATCCATTACTACAATGGCGCCATTTACCTCTGGTAATTGTTTTAAACTATAAATTCCTTCTTTAATTTTTTTGACAAAAATTATGTCTCCCTCTTTAACTATTTCATTAGTTTCTTTTTTAGTCCAAACTATATCTTGATACTTAATTATACCTTCTTTTTTTTTATTGGTTTCTATTTCAATTGAAAATTTATTTATTTTTCTGACTATAGCTAAATCCCAATTAAATACTTTTTCTAACTTTAATTTTTTTAAATTTTTAAACCAGTCATTAGTATATTTTTTATTAAAAAGTGGACCTCTCCAACCTTTTCTTTTATCAAAATCAATTAATCCAGTTCGCAACGCATTTGAGGCTTTAGTTTGAAGATCTAAATCAAGTGGTGTTTTAATATTTAATCCTTCCTTATAAACTCTATCGAATCCAAATTTATCAAGAATATCCTTTCTTACATCCTCTACATAATACAATGAATTTTCTAAAAGTATTTTTTTTCTTTTTTTTAAATTTATTTTTTCTTTTATAAACGAATTATACTGTGCTTTGCTTATAAAATTATTTTCAAAGAGATTTTTGATAACTAAATTTCTCCTAAATTTAGCAAGTTTTTTATTTTTATATGGATTGTACCTACTTGGTGCTTTTGGTAATGCTGCTAGTAGAGCTGCTTCTACATAAGTAAGATCCGTAATTGGCTTATCAAAATATTCAAGACTAGCAGCCGCAACACCATACGTGCCTCCTCCTAAATAAATTTGATTAAGATAAAGTTCCAAAATTCTTTCTTTTGACAAGGCTCTTTCAATTCTAAATGCCAAAATAGCTTCTTTTACCTTACGATTAATACTCACTTCATTTGTTAGTAAAAAGTTTTTAGCTACTTGCTGAGTTATTGTAGATGCTCCCTCCAGTCTTTTTGATTTAAAAATATTAGATATGTTTTTTATTATTGCTCGCAATACTCCTTTTGCATCAACACCTGGATGAGTAAAAAAGTTTTTATCTTCTGCCGAAAGAAATGAATTAATTATTTTATTAGGTATTGAATTATAAGGAACAAAAATTCTTTTTTCGGTTGAAAAATCACTTACAAGTTCACCATTACCTGAATATACCTTACTTGAGACAGGAGCTTTATAGTTTTTTAAAAATTTATAATCCGGTAAATTATTAGAAAAAGCCCATAAAATTGATATTATCAATAAACTTGTTATTAAAAAACCACTCGTAAGTAGTATTAATATTCTTTTAAAAGCATTGTTCATTTTAGTTTATTTATTTAATAAATTTGTTAATGTTGTGGCACAGAATTTATTAAAGGTATAAACTAACAAATAACAATGATCAATTTAATCAAAACATTATGGAAAAGAATTTATATATTGATGCTTCGCATCCTAACGAAACAAGAGTTGTACTTAAATCAAATGGTAATATCGAAGATTACGAATACGAGAGTTTAAAAAGTACTTTAATAAAAAATAATATTTATTTAGGCAAAGTGAGCCGTGTCGAACCTTCTCTTCAAGCTGCATTTATTGATTTTGGTAGAGAAAGGCATGGATTTCTATCTTTTAATGACATTCAATCAGACTATTATCAACTACCCCAAAATGATTTAGAAAAAATAAAACTAGAAGAGGAAAAAGCAAGAGAGGAATTAATTAAAGAAAGTGAAAAAGAAGAAGAAAAAAATATAAATGAAAATATAACTGACTCAAATGATCCGGTCGATAAATCTTCTGATCAAAATTCTTATAAAATCACAAGCAATGAAAGAAGATATCCATCTAAACGTTATAAAATACAAGAAGTAATTAAGCCAAATCAAGTTATACTCGTCCAAGTTCTTAAAGATGAAAGAGGTCTAAAAGGTGCAGCTTTAAGTACATTTATATCTATAGCTGGAAAATATATTGTGCTAATGCCAAATACCCCGAAAGGTGGTGGTATTTCTAGAAAAATTTTTAACCCAGCAGATAGAAAAAAAATTAGGGCTATTCTAAATCAAATAACTATACCAAAAGAAATGGGAATTATTGTAAGAACTGCTGGAGCAAATAAAACTAAAAATGAAATTGATAGTGATTTAGATAATTTGAAAAAAATTTGGGAAGCAATTAAAGAAAATGCTATGAATTCAATTGCTCCAAGCTTAATTCATAAAGAGAGTGAAATTATTAAAAGAACATTAAGAGATATGTTTGATGAAACGACCCAAAATATAATTATTGAGGGTAACGAAGGGTATCAAAAAGCAAAAAATTTTATGAAATCAATAATGCCTTCACAAGTTAAAAAAATAAAGAAGTACAGAGATAAAATCCCTTTATTTATAAAAGAGAAGATTGAAGTTAAGTTAAATGAAATATTTGATACGCAAGTAAAACTTAGCTCAGGTGGATATTTAGAAATTAACCCGACCGAGGCCTTAGTATCAATCGATATAAACTCTGGAAAATCAATTAAGCAAAAAAATGTTGAAAGTACTGCTCTTGATACAAATTTAGAGGCAGCTGAAGAAATAGCAAGACAAATTAAAATTAGAGACTTGTCAGGTTTAATAATTATAGATTTTATTGATATGATGAATTTTGGCAATAGAAGATTAGTCGAAAGAAGATTAAAAGAAAAATGTAGAAATGATAGAGCTCGAATTCAAATCGGAAAAATAAGTTCTTTCGGTTTGCTTGAAATGTCGAGGCAAAGATTAAGAGAAAGTTCAGTAAAGTGGAAGATTAGTTTAACTAATGAAACATTTGCACTTAAAATTCTTAAAATGATTGAGATTGAAACTATTGAATGTAAAGCAAAAATTGTTGAGCTAAATGTTTGTGAACAAGTCTCTTCTTTTATTGAAGGTAATCTTAAGGAAAATCTTAAATTTATTGAGGAGAAAAATAAAGTTAAAATAATAATTAAAGAAGATAATAAATTAATTATACCTGATTATAAAATTGAATTTAAAAATAAAAGTAAAAAAATAATAAATACATTAGAAAAAATATCAAAACTTGAAAGTGTAACTGAAAAACTAGAAAATATTACAAAAGTTAAAAAAGGTAAAATTCAAATGAAAAGTAAATTTAAAAGAAAAAATTTTTATAAAAAAAAATTTTATAAAAAAAAAATTAAATAACACCTTTTTTTGGACTTGAAGCTTTTCCGTAAATATATTTTTTTATTCTCCCAGATAAAAAAGATTTTCTACCTGCAATGACTGCAAATTTCATCGCCTCTGCCATTTTTATAGGGTTGTTAGCTTTAGCGATTGCTGTGTTAATCAATACTCCATCACATCCTAATTCCATTGCAATTGAAGCATCTGACGCCTGTCCTAAACCAGCATCTATTATTAGGGGTAACTTGGTTTTAGATCTAATTATTTTAATATTAGTTTGATTTAATATACCTAGTCCAGAACCTATCGGTGCAGCTAGTGGCATTATTGCAGCAGCTCCAACATTTTCTAATCTTTTTGCCATCAACGGATCATCAGAGCAATATACCATTACTTTAAAGCCTTCTTTAGTTAGTACCTCGGTTGATTTTAGTGTTTCAATCATGTCCGGAAATAATGTTTTTTTATCACCCAAAACTTCTAGTTTTACTAATCTCCACCCCCCGATTTCCCTAGCTAATCTAAGAGTTCTTAAAGCTTCATTCGATGTAAAACATCCAGCAGTATTTGGTAAGTAAGTTATTTTTTTTGGATCGATGTAATCCATTAATAAAGGTTTTTTTTTGTCGAAAATATTAACTCTTCTAACTGCTACAGTAACAATCTGAGCTCCTGATGCTTTAATTGCTTTTGCACATTCAGTGAAATTTTTATATTTACCTGTTCCAACTATTAATCTTGAATTAAATATTTTATTTGAAATTTTTAAATGGTCTTTCACTCTAACCACCTCCTATAAAATGAACTATTTCTAATTTATCTTTTGCTTTTAACTTTATTTGATTAATTTTTTTCTTATCAATAATATTTTGATTTAATTCAACGGCTACCTTTTCAATAGGTACTTTTTCTAAAGATAAAAGTGTTTTTAAACTCATTTTTGGGTCAATTAACCTGTTTTTTCCATTAATCTTTATTTTTACTTTGTTTATTTTTTTCATATTATATAAATATTTTATGACTGATAGAATTCTAATTATTAATGGTCCTAATCTTAATCTATTAGGAGAAAGAGAACAATCACAATATGGTTCAATTTCATTTAACGAATTAAAAGATTCTTGTTTGAAAAAATCAAAAGAATTAAGAGTTAATCTTGATTTTGTGCAATCAAACATTGAAGGAGAAATTGTAGATTTTATTCAAGATGCTAGAAATAAATATGATGCAATAATCATTAATGCAGCTGGTTTTACTCATACTTCAGTATCAATCCGTGATGCCTTAGATATTTTTAAAAAACCAATTATAGAAATTCATATATCAAATATTTACAAAAGAGAGGAATTTAGACAAAAATCTTTAATTAGCGGTGTAGTAAGTGGAGGAATCTTTGGATTAGGTGTTGAGGGATATATTTTGGCCATAATTGCATTACATAAAATTTTAAATAATGAAAATTGATAAAAAATTAATTAAAGAACTTACTGATTACTTAGATGAATTTAATTTATCTGAATTAGAGTACGGTAATAGTGAAATAAAAATAAAAGTATCTAAAGCGAATTCATTTTCTCCAAAAATTCAAACTGAACTTAAAAAACAACAAGTAGAAGTAAGTAAACCAGAAGGGAATGAGGTTGCATCACCAATTATTGGAACTGCATATTTGGCTCCAGAGCCTGGTGGTAAAAAATTTACAGAAGTTGGAAAGAAAATTAAAAAAGGTGATACAGTTATGATAGTAGAGGCTATGAAAACAATGAACCATGTTCCTTCACCTTACGATGGTATTGTGAAAGAAATCTGTGTTGATGACGGATCTCCAGTAGAATTTGGTCAAATTATTGCGATAATTAATTAATGTTTAAAAAAATTTTGATCTCTAATAGAGGCGAGATAGCTGTCAGAGTAATAAGAGCTTGTAAAGAATGGGGAATTTCTACAGTTGCTGTTCACTCTGATGTTGATAAAGAAAGCATGCACGTGAGATTGGCTGATGAGAGTATATGTATAGGAACACATCAACCAGCTAGTAGTTATTTAAATATACCTGCTATTATGTCTGCTATTGAACTGACTAATGCAGAAGCCGTACATCCTGGTTACGGTTTTTTGTCAGAGAATGCAAATTTTGCAAAAATTTTAGAAGAGAATAATATTAAATTTATTGGTCCATCATCAAAACTAATTAAAATGATGGGAGATAAAATTCAAGCAAAAAAAATTGCAAAAGAATATGGACTACCGGTTATAGAAGGTTCGGACGGTGGCGTATCTGACTTTCAAACAGCTAAAAAAATTTGTAATAAAATTGGTTTTCCTATTTTAATAAAAGCTGCTGGAGGTGGTGGTGGAAAAGGAATGAAAATTGTCTTTGAAGATAAAAATTTTGAAGAGTTATTTTTAACAGCAAAATCAGAGGCAAAAAAATATTTTGGAAATGATGAAGTTTATATTGAAAAGTTTTTTCAGAATCCTAGGCATATTGAGGTGCAAGTCTTATCTGGTAAAAATAGAACAGTACATTTACATGAGAGAGATTGTTCAGTTCAAAGAAGGCACCAAAAACTAATTGAGGAAACACCTAGCCCAGTATTAAACAATAAATTACGAGATGACCTTTTTGAAAAAACAGTAAATATGGTCAGTAAAATTGGCTATGAGGGTGCAGGTACTGTTGAATTTATCTATGAAAATGGAAATTTTTATTTTTTAGAAATGAATACAAGAGTACAAGTCGAACATCCTGTGACTGAAATGGTTACTGGAATAGATATAATTAAGGAACAAATATGGATTGCATATACAGGTGATACTGCTCTTGAACAAAAGGATATTCAGCCCAGAGGACACGCTATAGAATGCAGAATTAATGCTGAAGATGCAAGTAGAAACTTTCAACCATCACCTGGAGTAATTGGTATGTGTCACCAGCCCTCGGGTTTTAGGACGAGAGTAGATGGTGCAATTTATCAAGGATATAAAGTAACCCCTTACTATGACAGTATGGTTTGTAAATTAATATGTCATGGAAGGAACAGAGAAGAAGCTATACAAAGAATGTTAAGATCATTAGATGAATTTGTTATTGAAGGTATCACAACTACAATAGATCTTCATAAAAAATTACTAAACCATAAAAAATTTACTCAGTCTGATTTTAATGTAACGTGGCTAGATAAAGAAAAAATAGTCTAATAACATTTTGTAATCCAAATATCGTAAACAGGATGATCAAATGGTGTCAGTGTTGGACTTGACGAAAATGTCCATCCATTAAAAACAAATACTTCATCATTATTTTTGCTCATTAAATCTTTTACCTGTAAATATGCTGTTATTTCGGGGTTATCATCAAACTCTGAGTTTTTACATTTAAGTGCTTTTATAGATATATTTTTAAATATTTTTTCTTCCTCAATTTTAATTTTAAGTTCATAATTTTTTGAGCTCACTTTATCTAACACTTTAATTTCTAAATAATTTCCCTCTAAAAGGGTATCTTGACCATTTGCTAAAGTGTTATTTAGTAAAAATAAAGTTAAAAAAAAGTAAAAACTAACTTTTCCAACTCTTATATTTTTTTTTAATCTGATCATTCTTTTTATTTGGATGGTATGCTTTGCTGGTTCCAGTCAAGTTTGGAAGATGTGGTTTTTGCCATTTATATTTTTCAAAATCTTGGTTAAATTCAATCTTATTTTTGATAAAGTGCATCCATGAATACCAGTCACTTGGAATTTTTGACGCATCTATTTCACTGTTATAAATAACCCATCTTTTATTTTTTTTTTTGTTTTGATAATATTTATTACCAAATTCATCTTTTCCAACCATTTTTCCAAAAAAAGTTGTATATAATTTTGTACCAATTGTTTCTTGATTCCACCAAACAAAAATCTTTTTTAATAATGTCAACATAATTTTTTAATTTATTTCAATTTTAAATTGTAAAAAATAAATTAGACTAAATCTATAATTTGTATATACATTATTTATCTTGAGACTCAAAAAAAAATAAAAAATATTAA
Source organism: uncultured Pelagibacteraceae bacterium (assembly GCA_902515185.1). Taxonomy (GTDB): domain Bacteria; phylum Pseudomonadota; class Alphaproteobacteria; order Pelagibacterales; family Pelagibacteraceae; genus Pelagibacter. The sequence goes on from CABXTN010000019.1 coordinate 10,500, forward strand.
ATTATGGCAAAATACTTAGTAGAAACTTATTATAACTGTAGCTTCAAAGTGAGTCATTATCTGGAAAAAATAGATGAAAAAGAATTGAATGATCTAGAGAATAGAGATGATGGTAAATTTGAAATACTTGATGTTAAATTAGATACTAGAAAAACAAAAAATTTAGATAAAAATTCGAAAAAGATAGATAATGATAACGAAAAAGAATTTCAGTCTGAAAACATAAAAAATAAAATTGTGGTTAAAGATGACAATTCATCATTCATTAAAAAAATAAATGAGAGTGTTGGACGAAGATTTAGTATGCCTGACAGAAGAAAGGGTTATATTCAAAAAGTTACGATTGGAGATCACAAAGTATATTTGCATACAGGAGAATATGAAGATGGTAAAATTGGTGAAATATTTATAGATACTAGTAAAGAAGGTGAGTTAGTAAAAGCTTTAATGAATAACTTTGCCATTGCTATTTCACTTGGCCTTCAATATGGAGTGCCGCTGGACGAGTTCGTTAATGCTTATGTAGATACTAAATTTGAGCCATCTGGAAAAGTTTATGGTAATGACAGAATTTTAAGCGCTTCTTCTATATTAGATTATATATTCAGGGAACTTGCAATATCTTATTTAAACAGGGAAGATCTTGCTCACACACCATCAATTGGTTCTGGTTCTGAAAAAACAAAAGATGGAGAGGTTTATGAAAGTGAAGATCAAAATCAATTCTTAAAACTTGTGAAAGATATTACTAGTAAAGGCTTTGTAAGAAATAACTATAAAAAAAAACTGGTTGATCTATCAGATATAAGAATTAACTTGAAGGGGAAAAAATAACTATTTTTTTCTTACTTGTAAATTAAGTTCTTTCAACTGGTTTTCTGAGACTTCAGAGGGAGCATTCATCATTAAGTCTTGAGCATTTTGATTCATTGGAAACATTGTCACCTCTCTTATATTTTTTTCATCTGCTAACAACATAACAATTCTATCAATACCAGGGGCTATTCCACCATGTGGGGGCGCACCATAGCTCAGCGCATTAATCATTCCTTTAAATTTTTCATCAACTTCAGTTTTTGCATAACCTGCTATGGAGAATAATTTATACATTAGATCTGGTTTATGGTTTCTTATTGCTCCAGAGGATAGTTCTGTACCATTACAAACAATGTCATATTGGTAAGCTTTAATTTCTAGAGGCTTGGAAAAGTTTAGTTTTTTATCATCACCCTGGGGCATTGAGAAAGGATTATGGCTAAATATAACTTTCTTAGATTTTTCATCTAAATCAAACATTGGGTAATCTACTATCCAACAAAATGCTAAACTATTTTCGTCTATTAAATTCAAATCTTTAGCTATTTTATCTCTTGCTGTCGAAACTAATTTTAAGACATCGTTTTCTTTATTACATGCAAAAAATATACTATCCCCTACTTTTGCATTTGTTATTTTCATAATTTCACTCAATGCGTCAGTTGAAAAAAACTTTCCTACTGGGCCTTTAGCTTTAATTTCTTTGTCTTTCTCAAAAGTAAAATATGCCATACCTGAAGCCCCTTGGCTTTTTGCCCAATTATCTATTCCATCAAAAAAACTTCTCGGTTTATCTTTTGTGTTATCGGTTTTGATTGCTCTTACAATTGATCCAGATTTTACTAATTTTTTAAATATATCAAATTTAACATCCTCTCTATTAAAGATTGGAGTCAGATCTTTTATTATTAATGGATTTCTAAGATCAGGCTTATCTGTTCCATAATTAAGCATCGCATCTTCAAATGTTATTCTTGGAAATTTTTCTTTTAAAATTTTTTTTTTTGAAAATTTTTTAAAAACTGAAATCATAAGTTTTTCAACAACTTTAAATACGTCCTCTTGTTCAACAAACGACATTTCTAAATCAAGCTGATAAAATTCTCCTGGGCTTCTATCTGCTCTAGCATCTTCATCTCTAAAACAAGGTGCAATTTGAAAATATTTATCAAAACCTGATACCATTATTAATTGCTTAAATTGTTGTGGTGCTTGAGGTAGTGCATAAAACTTTCCAGGATTCAGTCTACTTGGTACTAAAAAATCACGTGCACCTTCTGGACTTGATGAAGTTAAAATTGGAGTTTGAAATTCTAAAAACCCCTCATCTAACATTTCTTTTCTAATAAATGAAATAACTTTTGATCTTAAAATTATATTATCATGAATCTTCTTTCTACGAAGATCTAAAAATCTATACTTTAATCTTATCTCCTCAGCATATTCTTGATCTGAAAAAACTGGCATTGGCAACTCTTTGCAATAACCTAATACTTCGTAAGAACTTATTTGTACTTCTATTTCACCTGTCTTGATATCCTTATTAATTGTTTCTTTTGTTCTTTCAGAAACAGTACCTTCAACTTTTATAACTGTTTCTAGTTGTATTTTTTCCAACTCTTTAAAAAAATTATTTTCTTTATCAATTATACATTGAGTTATTCCGTAATTATCTCTTAAATCTATGAATAATAAATTACCATGATCACGTTTTTTATTTATCCAGCCTGATAATATTACATGAGAACCTTTTTCTTTTTTTGTTAATTCTCCACAGGTGTGTGATCTATATTTGCTCAAATTAAACCTCTAGTGCATATTTAATTGTTTTAAGATCTATAGATTTTTTCTTTTTTAAACTCATTTCATCAATCTTATATATAAATTCAAATATTTTGCCATAAGACCTTGTTATTCTTTTTGTGGCATATTCAATTAATTTCTTATCTATTGTGACCTGTCTATCAGATAAACTTTTTGATATAAGCACCCTTATAATATTATCATCAGGTTTTTCTATTTTTGCCACAAGACAGTTTTTTAATCTAGATAATAAGTCTTCAATTTTAAAATTTATTTCGTTAATTGGTTTAATTGAATTAATTAAAAGATACTTATTACTCTGGTCAACAAAATTAATTAGTGAAAAAATCGATTTTTCATCAATATTATTATCAAAATTATCTAAAATAATTTTTTCATAAAATCTTAAATTTTCAATTTTTTCAAAATCAAATTTCTGAGAGTCAAATATTTTACTAGTACTTCTATCAAAAAAAATTTTCGATAAATGTGTTTTTCCTGAATATCTCTCACCGCATATATTAACTATATTTTTTTCCCACTTTGGCCAAGAGTCTATTAAACTAAACGCAAAAAAATTACATGTTGAAACAAAAAAATCATCTTTACTATAACTTTTATTAAAATTAAAGTTTAAAAGTAATTGGTCTAATTCTTTCATTTTAATTTAAATACCAAACCTGTGTACTTGTATCAATTTTGAGACCTTGTTTAGCACTTAAATCTAAAAATTTTTTCGGTGATCCATTAAAAATAATCCTATAATTAATTTTCACATTATTTAAATCCTTAATAAAAAAATGTGAAACAAACTCAGTGTTTTTTAAAAAATTTTCAAACTCAATATTTTTTTTAAAGTTTTGAGCATCTACACTTATATTAAGTGGTAATTTAACTGATCTATTTATTTGATTTGCCTCTTTC
>CABXTN010000020.1 GCA_902515185.1 uncultured Pelagibacteraceae bacterium
CCACATAATAACGTTCATAATTTAATAGTTATCTCCCTAGGCATTATTTTCTTTTTGTATTTTTTTATTCAAAATAGAAAAAATATAAATTTAAATTTTTTTTTATTTGCTTATTTATTAAGTTTTGGATTAATTTTTTTTTTTAAAAGTCATGATGATTTTTCATACTATCACCTTAGTTTTATTACAAATTTAACGCTGAATAAAGTTCAGTTCGGTATAGGAAATTTCGATCCAGCATTTAACCATCATTCATCCTTATTTTTTTTCCATTCGTTATTTAAAACAATTTTTACTAAGGATTATTTTTATTTTATAGGTCAAGCTGGAATTGTACTTTTTACAAATACTATATTATTAGAAAATATATTTAAAAAATCAAAAAATTTTCAAATTAATTCTTCATTTTATTTATCTTTATTTTTTTTGGTATTTATTAATATTTTTTTTTATAGGTTAGCAGAGCATGGAACAGATAGATCAGCTCAAATATTATTCTTTTTAGCATTTGTACTTACAATAAATATTTTTGAACTTAAAAAGTTTTCAAATAAAATATTTGAACAATTAATAATTATCTTTACTTTAATTGTTACTCTTAAGTCATTTTATTTACTTTATTCAACTCTTTTATTTGTAATTTACTTCAAATATTTTAATTATAAAAATGTGGTTTCTTTTTTAAAAAATTTTCCAATCATTTTATTTTCGTCAAGTATTTTTATATTACTACTTTTTTATAATATTGCTCACACAGGTTGTTTGATTTATCCAGTATCATTTTTATGTTATGATGAATTTTTTTGGGGTTATGGATCCGAAAAAGTTTCAGACTATATGACTTGGTATGAATTATGGTCCAAGGCAGGCGCTACACCAAATTACAGAGTTGAGAACATAACCCTTTATCTTACTGGTTTAAACTGGGTTCCCAATTGGATTGATAATTATTTTTTTAATAAGTTTTCTGATTTCTTTTTTGGAGTTTTATTAACTATATTAATTTTTATATTTATATTTAAGCCAAGGCAGCTTAAATTTAAAAATTTTAAAAATTACACTTACATTTATATATTATTACTTATTTTATTTTTGGAATGGTTTTTACAACATCCCGCTTTAAGATATGGAGGTTATGTTTTAGTTTTTTTAATTTTAACATTTCCAATTGCTTTATTTTTAGAAAATCAAAAATTTATTTATAAAAAAAAAACTAATTCTATTAAGTTTTTGGTCTCCCTAATACTCATTATTTTTTTTTCAAGAAATATCGATAGACTGATCAATGAAAGTAAAGTTTATAATTACAATTTATTTGAAAACCCATATTACAATGTTCAAAAGAAGTTTTATACAATGCAAAGGTATAAAAAAAAAGATTTTAAAGAATATGAAAAATGTTACCCAGAAAATTCACTTTATATTGTTAAGTGTAAAAAATTTTTTGGATATAATATTTATTACTACAATTAAAAATAATTAAAATTTTCTTTTTAAAGATTTGATACCTAGTCTTAAAGTACAAAATATAGATTTTATATAATTTAATTTTTCATATTTATTGTAAACTCTAAAGGCATCTGAAATTTTTTGAAAAAAACTTGATGAAAGTGACTTTTTGGTTTTGTTCCATATTACTAAATTTTCTGAGAAATTATTCGCTAAAATTTTATTTTTGGTTAACCTTAACCATGCAACATAATCTTCTTTTGTTTTAAGAGGAGGGAAAAGTTCATCTGGAATAATATTCTTATTTATTTGCACAGTAGAGAGCCCTATGTCGCATGAAGATATTAAGTTTTCATAACTTAATATTTTTTTAATACTTTTGACCTCTATTGTTCTTCTATCTGATATTTTTTTTTCATAATCACAAAATGTAAATTGTAAATTATTTTCTTTCATAAAGCTTGTTTGTTTAGCCAATTTATCTGGTAACCATAAATCATCTGCATCTATAAATGCAATAATTTCACCTTTGGCAAATTTAATCCCTTTATTTCTTGAAATACCTGCTCCAAGATTTTCCCCATTAACAATTATTTTTATTTTTGGATTGTTTTTAAAATTTTTTTCTATAATTAAAAGATCGTTTAATTCTATATCATCATAAATCAATAATATTTCAAAGTCTTGAAATGTTTGATTTAAAACTGAATTAATTGTTTTATTGATATAATTAATTTTTTTGTAATAAGGTAATATAACGCTTACTATTGGCATAATTTAATTTTAATTGATAAAAAGATTCTATTATAAATTGCACTTATATTAAACGAAAATTTATGTATTTTAATTTAATAAAAATAATTCTTGGTTTATTTGATAATCGGAATAAAAAAAAAATAACTAATTTCTTCAAAAAAAATACTAATAAAAAAATTTCAGTATTTATTGATGTTGGAGCACATCATGGTGAGACTGTAAAACTTTTTAAAAAAAATTTTGAAGTTGGTGAAATTTATGCATTCGAGCCTAGCCCAAAAAATTATAAAAATTTAGTTGAAAAAACCAAAAATATTACAAATCTTGAGATTTTCAATATTGCCATTGGAAAAGAAAGTGGAATGATTGAATTTAAGCAACACTTTGAGTCACAATCTTCTACTATTACAGAGATAAACTTAAAATCAAATTATTATAAAAGAAAAAATCGTTATTTAGATTTTTTTGGTATAAGACAAAATAAATTTACCAGATTAGAAGTAAAAATAGATAGATTAGATAATATTTTAGAACATAAAAATTTAGAAAGAATAGATATATTGAAAATTGATACAGAAGGTTACGACCTTAATGTAATTTATGGTTTAGGAGAATTAATTAAAAAAGTTAAATATATATATTTTGAACATCACTTTCATAATATGTTAGTAAAAGAATATACTTTGAGCGATGTTCATAATTATATGATAAAGAATAACTTTGAAAAAAAGTTAAAATTAAAAATGAAATTTAGAAAAACTTTCGAATATATTTATTTAAATAAATCATTTAAAAACTAGATTAATGCATGATTTGACTCTAATTATACCAGCAAAAAAAGAAGCAGAATCATTACCAACCTTTTTGAAGGAAATAGAAAATTATAAATGTGAAAAGTTAATTGTATTGCAAAGTGATGATTTTGAAACTAAAGAATCAATTAAGTATATTAAAAATATTAAAATACTCGAACAAAAAAAAAATGGTTACGGCAGCGCATTGATAGAAGGTATAAATGCTGTGAGTACAGATTATTGTTGTATTATTAATGCAGATGGATCCATGGATCCAAAATATCTTCAGCAGATGCGTGACAATTGTAGTTCAATAGATTTAGTCTTTGGATCAAGATATCAAAAACCTGGTGGAGGTAGTGAGGACGATGATATTGTTACCTCATTAGGAAATTTTATTTTTACATTATTAGGAAACATATTATTTAATTTAAAAGTAACAGATATTCTATATACTTATATTTTAGGCAAAAAATCTTCTTTTAAACATTTAAATCTTCAAAATTTTGATTTTAGGATCTGTGTTGAAATTCCAATCAAAGCAAAATTAAACAAAATGGAATATAAATGTTTACCTAGCTATGAAAGAGAGAGAATTGGTGGAAAAAAGAAAGTTAATGCAATAAAAGATGGATTGCTTATACTCTCTGAAATTGTTAAATATTTTTTTAAAGTTAAAAAATAAAATTTCTTAATGAAAAAAACTGCTTTAATTTTTGGAATAACCGGACAAGATGGATCTTATTTAGCTGAATTTCTTTTAAAGAAAAAATACACTGTGCATGGTGTCAAAAGAAGATCATCATCAATTAATACTGGAAGAATAGATCATATTTACCAAGATCCACAAATTAAAAAAAGAACTTTTATATTGCACTATGGAGATATAACAGATTCTTTATTAGTAACTAGATTGATAAACGAAATTAGACCTGATGAAATATATAATTTAGCTGCTCAATCACATGTTCAAGTATCTTTTGAATCGCCAGAATATACCGCTAATGCAGATGCATTGGGAGCTTTAAGAATTCTTGAAGCAATAAGATTTAATAAACTTGAAAAAAAAACAAAATATTACCAGGCTGGTACATCAGAATTATATGGAAGAAATGAAAAAACTCCTCAGAATGAGAAGACGAATTTTCATCCCGCAAGTCCTTATGGGGTCGCTAAATTATACGCACATTGGATAACAATAAATTACAAAGAAGCTTACAATATTTTTGCTTGTAATGGTGTATTATTTAATCATGAAAGTCCCAGAAGAGGAGAAACCTTTGTCACACAAAAAATAGTTCAAGCACTTTGTAGAATAAAAATAAAAAAACAAAAAACTCTTTATCTTGGAAATCTTTATTCGAAAAGAGACTGGGGCCACGCCAGAGATTATGTCCAAGCAATGTGGTTAATGCTACAACAAAAAAAACCAATTGACCTTGTGATATCAACTGGAAAACAATCAACTGTAAAAAATTTTGTCAATAAAGTTTCTAAAAAGTTGAATATGAAGATTTTTTGGAAAGGAAAAGGCATTAATGAAAAAGCTTTTGATAGTAATGGAAATATAATAGTTGCTTGTGATAAGGCTTACTATAGACCTTTAGAAGTTAATAGCCTTCTTGGAGATTCAAGAAAAGCAAGAAAAGCTCTTAAGTGGAAACCAAAAGTTAATTTAGATACTTTAATTTCTGAAATGGTTGATTTAGAGATGAATAGGCCAAATAATTAATGAAAATATTTTTAGCTGGTCATAAAGGTCTTGTTGGGTCTGCAATTTTAAGAAAATTAATTGAAAAAAAATATACAGATATAATCACAATAGATAAAAAAAAACTCAATTTATTAAATCAGAAAGAAGTTTTTAATTTTATTAGAAAAAAAAAACCTAATATTGTTATAATTGCAGCTGCGAAAGTGGGTGGAGTTCATCATAATAATACCCATGGAGCAGATTTTATTTATGAAAACTTACAGATACAAAATAATTTAATTCATAGTAGTTTTAAAAATAATGTAAAAAAAATAATATTTTTAGGATCAAGTTGCATTTATCCAAAAAAGTCAAAACAACCAATCAAAGAAAAATATCTTTTAACAGGCAAACTTGAAGAAACAAATGAACCTTATGCAATAGCTAAAATTGCAGGAGTTAAAATGTGCGATGCTTATAATAGACAATATAAAACAAACTATTTATGTTTAATGCCAGCAAATACATATGGTCCAAATGATAATTATCATTCACTAAATTCACATTTTTTTCCTGCATTAATTAAAAAAGCACATGAGTGTAAAATTAAAAATAAAAAATTTTTTAATGTTTGGGGAAGTGGAAAACCATTGAGAGAATTAGTTTTTGTAGATGATGTTGCTGATGCTTGTGTTTTTTTTATGAATAAAAAAACAAAGGAAACCTTGATTAATATTGGCACTGGAAAAGATATGAGAATTAAAGATTATGTCAATTTTTTAATAAAGAAATTAAATTTAAATGTTAAAATTAAATATGAAACTAGCAAACCAGACGGAGTTTATAAAAAAGTTTTAGATGTTGGGGTTGCAAAAAAATATGGCTGGAGGGCGAAAACTTCGTTAGATCAAGGTTTTAATGTTACTTATGACGAGTTCAAAAAGAACAAAAAAAATCATGAATAAAAAGTTGGTTGTCACAGGAGGAGCTGGTTTTGTGGGATCAAATTTGATTAATTTATTATTAAAAAAAACTAATTATAAAATTATATCAATTGATGACTACAGTTCCGGTAATAAAAAAAATCATATAAAAAATAACAGAGTAAAATATATTAAATCTCATAGTAAAAATATTTTTTCAATTTTAAAACAACCAAAAAAAATACATGCAATTTTTCATTTTGGTGAGTTTGCGAGAATCTATCAAAGTTTTATTAAAATGGATCAGTGTCTCGATTCTAATACCATAGGAACTAACGCAGTGTTTAATTTTTGCTTAACTAATAAAATCAAACTTATTTATAGTGCGACTTCAGCCTCTCTAGGAAATCGTGGAAAAGATAAGAACCTATCACCTTATGCATTTACAAAATCTAAAAATCTTGAACTTCTAGAAAATTTAAAGAAGTGGTTTAATTTTAAATACGAAATTATTTATTTCTATAATGTTTATGGTCCAATGCAAATATGTAAAGGAAGTATGGCAACCGTAATTGGAATATTTGAAGATAATTTCAAAAAAAAAAATCTTTTACCAGTTGTAAAACCTGGTACTCAAACTCGAAGATTTACACATATAAATGATACAGTCGAAGTTTGTTATCTAGCATGGAAAAAAAATCTTTGTAGACATTATAGTATTTCTCATAAAGAGAGTTATTCAATATTAGGAGTAGCCAAATTATTTAATAGAAAAATCAAATTTTTGCCAAAACGAGCTGGTGAGCGCTATGCATCAGCTTTAACTAACATGAACTTGTCAAATAGAGTGTATAAATATTTTGGTAAAATTAGATTGAAAGATTATGTAAGAGAATTCATTGAAAAAAATACATAATTTAGATTGATTTTCTAATTTTTTTTTATATAAGTTTTGAGCCTGGTGATTATTGCGAAGGTGTTATACCCGATCCCATTCCGAACTCGGCAGTCAAGCCCTTCTGCGCCGATGGTACTTTGTCTTAAGACATGGAAGAGTAGGACGTTGCCAGGCTAACAAATGAAAAAAACTCCAAACATTCCTGTTTTAATTTTATGTGGTGGTAAAGGTTCCAGGTTTTCTAAAATTTACGAAGATCCGAAACAACTTTCTATTTTAAATGGCAAACCATTAATAATGCATATTATTGATCATTTTTATAAAGCTGGGTTTAATGACTTTATTTTACCTTTAGGCTTTAAAAAAAAAATGTTTATCAATTTTTTTAATTCAAAAATTAATAAAAAAAAATTTAATTTTAATATACCAAATAACAAAAAAAATTTTTTACCAAAAAAGAAAAATATTTTTATATTTGATGCTAAAGAAAAAACAAATAAACTTAGCAGGATAAAAAAATCTCTTAAATATATTAATAGTGATAAATTTATTGCAACTTATGGAGATGGTATATCCAATGTAAATATTAAACTGTTAGTAAAATTTTCAAAAAAATCTGAGTGTACGATAACTGCTTTCAAGATAAAATCACAGTATGGTCATTTAGAATTAAATAAGAATAATATTCTTAAAAAATTTGTTGAAAAACCTTTTCTGGATAAACCAATCAATATTGGTTTCTATGTTTTAAGTAAAAAAATAATAGAAAAAAATTTTAAAAAAAATCTTGATTTAGAAGATGGATTATTACCAAAACTAGCAAAAAAAATTAAAATTTATTGTTATTTTCATAAGGGTTTTTTTTATAGTGTAGATAATTACAAAGATTTAGAAAAGTTAAAAAAGAGTTATGAAAAAAGATAACATTCTAGTTACAGGTGGTTTTGGATTATTGGGCAAACCCTTAATATTAAAACTAATAGAAAATAAAAATAATGTATATGTTCTTGAAAAAAAAAGCACTAATAGAAAAATATTTCTAAAAAAAAAACCAAAAAAAATAATAATTGGAGATTTTAGAAATAAAAAAATTATTCAGAAAATTATAAAAAAAAATAAAATTAATGTAATATTTCATTTAGGTGCAATTACCCAAGTCTTAGATTCTTTAAAAAATCCGCTAGAGACACATGAGACTAATATAATGGGCACTATTAACTTTTTAGAAAGTATAAGAAAAATAAACTCTAAAATTATTTTTATTTATAGCTCATCTGATAAGGCTTACGGTGAATTAAATAATAGAAGTGATTATAAAGAGGATGATAAATTAGAAGCAACATATCCATACGATGTTTCAAAATCAGCATCTGATATAATTTGTCAATCATACAGCAAAACTTACTCTTTGAAGATTGGAATTATAAGGTCTGGAAATATTTATGGACCTGGAGATTTAAACTTAAAAAGACTAATTCCAGAGGTAATTATTTCTACAATTGAAAATAATAAATTTAAGATTAGATCAAGTGGAAAATCATTAAGAGATTACGTCTATGTTGATGATGTTGTTGAAGCTTATTATAAAGTTTATAAAAAACTTAAAAATTCAAAAAATAATCTCAAAATTTATAATGTAAGTTCTAAATTTAATTATTCGGTAATAGATATAGTTAAGATTATTTTAAAAAAAATGAATAAAGAAAATTTAAAACCAATTGTAAAAAATAATTCTAGACAAGAATTAAATTTTCAAAGATTAAATTATTCAAAAATAAAAAAAGAGCTTAAATGGCAACCAAAAATAGATATTAAGAGAGGGATAGAGAGATCAATAATTTGGTACACAAAAAACTATAAAAATTTAAAAAAGAAATAGAAGATTGACGTCACTATAAAATCTAAATTTATTTCAGTTTTTTTATTTAAATAATTACTAAATTTGTGTTGCATATATCTTCTAGTCCAAAATTTTTCTTTTAATAAATTCATATAAGTACTTCCTAAGTTACTATCGTGAATATTTTTATAAGTTATCTTTTCTAAACGGTTTTCAATATTATAATTTATTTTACAAAATAAAATTAACTGAACATCGATTGCTAAATAATACCAATTAAAAGGTTTGGCTTTTTTAAAAAAGTTAATTAGTGTTTTTCTTTTAACTGTTATAGAGCTTGTTCCAAATATTTGAGGCCATTTATTGAATATAGATTTAAATATAAAATTATTTTTATATTTCTTAAGTTTTAAACCTTTTTTAAATATTTTATTCTTTTTTAAAAGGACAGGATTATCTTGATTTAAAATAAAATTATTTTTAATAGTCAATTTATTTAATAAGGCTAATTTATCTTTTTTAAAATAATCATCACCATCCATAAGACAAACATAATGTCCTTTTGACTTTTTCAAACCAAATAAAATCTTTTCCATTTGATTCATTTCTGGATATTTATTTTTACTTTTTAAATGGTAATATTTTAATTTATTTTTATATTTTAATTTTGATTTATAAGTTAATTTTTTTTGAGAAGTATCAACAATGATTACCTCAAAATCCTTAAATGTCTGATTGAGACAAGATGTAATTGATCTGCTTATAAATTTCTCTTGATTATGTGAATTAATAATTATACTAAACTTCATTAGTTAAATTATTGAGTATTTTAATTGTATAAGCAACAATTCTTTTATTGACCAAATATATTTAAATAAGTAAAAGATTAAAAAATTTATGAAAATTAAAAGCTCCTTAAAATCACTAAAATCAAGAGACCTCAATTCTAAATTAGTTAGAAGAAGAGGAAGAGTTTACATAATTAATAAAAAAAATCCAAAATTTAAAGCTAGACAAAAATAAATGGATAACAACAATCATAAAAATACATGGAATAATTTTACTAAGTTTGTTCTTTGGGGTTCTGTTGCAGTTATATCTATTTTAATTCTTATGGCTTTATTTTTACTATAACAAGCAATGATAGTCGGATCCGTTACAGAAAATAAAGCAAAAGAAAAAAGAGTTTCGTTAACTCCAGATATTATAAAAAAATATATAAGCCTAGGTTTTCAAGTTCAAATTTTAAAAGGTTATGCAGAGCATCTTAGCATAAGTGACAATTCGTTTAGCGACGTTGGTGCTAAAATTTTATCCGATGAAAATGAGTTATTTCAATCATCGGATATTATTCTTCAAGTCGATTTAATTGATGAAAATAAATTTTCTTCTATTAAGCAAGGATCAACAATCATAGGTTCATTCAATGTATCTCAAAATAAAAGTAAGATAGAAAAAATTTCATCAAATAATATAAATGTTTTTTCTTTAGAACTTCTTCCAAGAATTACTAGAGCTCAATCAATGGATATATTGTCGTCACAAGCAAACTTAGCTGGATACAAAGCTGTATTAGAAGCATTTGCATATTTTGAAAAAGCTATACCAATGATGATGACTGCAGCTGGCACAATACCTGCAGCAAGAGTATTAGTTGTTGGAGCTGGTGTTGCAGGATTGCAAGCAGTTGCAACAGCCAAAAGAATGGGTGCAATTGTATACGCAACAGATGTAAGAATGGCATCAAAAGAGCAAGTCGAAAGTTTAGGTGGAAAATTTCTGACTGTTGAAGATGCTGAAAATTTAGAAACTGAAGGTGGTTACGCTAAGGAAGCGTCTGAAGATTTTAAAAAAAAACAGGAAGATTTATTATCAGATACTTTAAAAAAAATAGATATAGTTATATGTACAGCGCTTATACCAGGTAAAAAAGCCCCATTAATTTTAAAAGATTTTATGATAAAAAATATGCAACCAGGTTCAGTTATTTATGACTTAGCAGCAATTCAAGGTGGAAACACTGTATTTACAGAAGTAGATAAAATTGTTGATAAAAATGGTGTAAAAATAATGGGAGAAGCAAACATACTAAATAAACTACCAGTTTCTTCATCAAATCTTTATGCTAAGAATTTATTTAATTTTGTATCTAATCTTTATGATAAAGAAAATAAAAAAATAAAAATTAATTTAGATGATGAGATAATTAAAAAAACTTTGATGAAATAAATTATGGAAATAGACCCTTTTATATTTAGACTAAGCATTTTTATCTTATCAATTTTTGTTGGATATTATGTTGTATGGAGCGTAACACCCTCATTACATACCCCTTTAATGTCCGTAACGAATGCTATTTCATCTGTTATAATTGTTGGTGCTATAATTGCGTCTCTCTCAGGAAACACAGAAAATATTTTTGATACAGCAAATATATTTGGTTATTTGGCAATTATACTTGCTGCTGTAAACATTTTTGGAGGTTTTTTAGTAACCCAAAGAATGCTCGCAATGTATAAAAAGAAAAAGAAAGATAAGTAGTATTATGTCAGCAAATCTACTAGCAATATTTTATTTAATTTCAGGAGTTTTATTTATTCTTGCGTTAAGAGGTTTATCATCACCTGAAACCTCAAGACAAGGAAATCTACTGGGTATAATTGGTATGGCAATAGCTATAGGAGTAACCATTCTTTCTGTAGGTAATTTTTCGATTGGATTTATTTATCTTATAATTTTTCTGTTAATCGGTGGATCTATCGGAGCATTTATAGCTTTTAAAATACCTATGACTGCGATGCCTGAATTAGTTGCAGGTTTTCATAGTTTAGTTGGACTTGCAGCAGTTTTTGTAGCTATTTCTGCATTTTTAAAACCAGACATATTTAATTTAGGTTTTCCGGGTAATATAAAAATTGCAAGCTTAATTGAGATGTCACTAGGGGCATCTATTGGAGCAATTACTTTTACAGGTTCAATAATTGCCTTTTTGAAATTGAGAGGAATAATGTCTGGTGCACCAATAACATTTGTTGGACAGCATTATTTAAATTTATTACTTGGATTAATTTTAATTGGACTTGTTTTTTATTTATGTAAAACACAATCAGAAACGTTATTTTGGACACTAATAATAGTATCATTCCTAGTAGGTATATTGTTGATAATACCAATTGGGGGAGCGGACATGCCAGTTGTAATATCAATGTTAAATTCATATTCTGGTTGGGCTGCAGCTGGAATTGGTTTTACTTTAGAAAATACTGCGCTTATTATTACCGGTGCATTAGTAGGATCATCAGGAGCTATATTATCTTATATAATGTGTAAAGGAATGAACAGATCATTCTTTAATGTAATATTAGGTGGGTGGGGAGCAACAGATGAAACTTCAAAAACAACTTCAAAGGAACAAAAACCAGTTAAGAATGGAAATGCAGATGATGCAGCATTCTTAATGAAAAATGCATCTTCTGTAATTATTGTACCTGGTTATGGAATGGCTGTCGCCCAAGCCCAACATGCTTTAAAAGAAATGGTTGATGCTTTAAAAAAAAATGGGGTTAAAGTTTCCTATGCTATTCATCCAGTTGCTGGAAGAATGCCCGGACACATGAATGTTTTATTAGCAGAGGCAAATGTGCCATATGATGAAGTTTTTGAGTTAGAGCATATAAATAATGATTTTGCTAACTGTGATGTAGCTTATGTAATTGGTGCTAATGATGTAACAAATCCCATAGCTAAAACTGATCCACAAAGTCCTATATATGGAATGCCAATTCTTGATGTTGAAAAATCAAAATCAGTGCTATTTGTTAAAAGAAGTCTGTCACCAGGTTATGCCGGTATAGATAATGATTTATTTTACAGAGAAAATACTTTAATGTTATTTGCAGACGCAAAAAAAATGACGGAAGAAATAACAAAGAATTTGTAGGATAAATTGAGTATAAAAATTTTCTGTGACATTGCAGATATTAACCAAATAAAAAAGTTTAATAAGAAAAAAATAGTTAAAGGCTTTACTACAAATCCGAGTTTAATAAGAAAAGCGGGCGCTAAAGATTATAAAGCATATTGTAAACAAATTTTAAAAATTTGTTCAAAAAAACCGATATCTTTTGAGGTTTTTGCTGATGACTTCAAAAATATGCTTAATCAGGCTTATAAAATTAATTCTTTAGGTAAAAATGTTTACGTAAAAATTCCTGTATGCAATTCTAAAGGTAAATTTACCGGAACAGTAATAAAAAAACTTAACAATGAAAACATAAAACTAAATATTACAGCTGTTTATAGCGCTTCTCAAACTCAAAAAATTTTAAAAAAAATAAATAAAAAAACTAAAGTGATAATATCAATATTTGCTGGTAGAGCAGGAGATACTGGAAAAGATCCTATACCACAATTTAAAAAAAGCTTAAAGCTTGCAAAAAAATTTAAAAATGTCCAAATTCTTTGGGCAAGTGTCAGAGAACCTTATAATTATCTTCAAGCTAAGCAACTCAAGTGCCATATAATAACAGTGCCCCCTTCCACTATAGAAAAAATTGAAAAATTTGGAAAATCTTTTTATAAACTCACTATTGAAACAGTAAAAACATTTTTAATAGACAGTAAAAAATCTAAATTTAAAATTTAATTAAAAATGATAAATGCAACTGCAGGTATCCTCACACTTAATAGTTCAAGAAATTTATTTAGATGCTTAAATAGTGTTAGAAATTTTAAAGAGATAATAATATTGGATGGAGGAAGTATTGACTCGACACTTAATATAGCTAAAAATTTTAATTGTAAAATTTTAAGTCAATATAAGGATTATAAATTTAAAAATAAAAAAATCAAAAATTTCTCAGGTGTAAGAAATCAAATTGTTAATAATTCAAAGTATGATTTAGTATTAATGCTAGATTCAGATGAGGAATTATCAAATTTTAATAACCGTTTTATAGACTATATATCAAGATCAATTTTAAATAAAAAAAAAAATTACTGCTGTCTTGTTAAAAGGATGCCAACATTTAAAAATATAACATATAAAAAATCAAATCTTTTTCCAGAATATCAACCTCGTATAGTTTTTAAATCTAATTTAAAAGGTTTTATTAAAGATGTTCATGAAAAACCATTATCAAAAAATAAAAAGTTATCTGAATTAAAAACTGAAAAAATCTC
>CABXTN010000021.1 GCA_902515185.1 uncultured Pelagibacteraceae bacterium
GTTTTTTATTAGAAAAAAATAGTTCCTTAAAAATAATAGATATTTTTAACGATACATCTGAAAAAAATTTTATAAATATATTTTATAATTTTGATTTAAAACAAGATGCTATTTTGAAAAATTTTAAAATAGATAATTTTGAAAACAAAAATGTGAAATATTCATTAAATAACATTGAACAGGAAAGGAACAGTATATCAGAGAGTTTTATTTTATCGTGCGGTTCTGAATTTATTAAAAATGAAATTAATTGTAATTTAAACGGTGAATTTTCCTCAGCATTTGTTAATGGAATTTTTTATTTAGGAAAACAAAAGCAACATGAAATACGAACAAGCATTAATCATTTGACTGAAAATACAAAAAGTTATCAACTTATTAAGAGCGTTTTAGATAATGAGTCTAAATCTGTTTACCAAGGTAAAATTTATGTTGACTCCAAAGCTCAAAAAACTGATGGTTATCAATTAAGTAAAGCTATTCTTTTAAATGAGAGTACAGAATTTAATGCTAAGCCAGAATTAGAAATTTATGCAGATGATGTTAAATGTTCTCATGGATCAGCTTCTGGAAGCTTAGATGAAAATTCAATTTTTTATTTAAGATCAAGAGGATTAAATTACAAAGAAGCCAAAAACCTTTTGATAAATGGTTTCTTACTAGAGGTAATCGAGAAAATAACTGACATAGAAATTAAAAATTTTATTAAAAATATTTTAGGATTAAAATAATGAATATAGATAATATTAAAAAACAATTCCCGATATTTGATAACAAAGTGCAGAATAATGACCTAGTCTACCTTGATAGCGCTAACTCATCTCAAAAGCCCAAAGTAGTTGTAGATAGAATTTATGATTTTTACACAAAGGAATTCTCTAATGTAGGGAGAAGTGTCCATTATTTAGCTGTTGCAGCAACGAATTTATATGAAAATACTAGAACTTTGGTTCAAAAATATATTAACGCAAGTGATCCAAATGAGATTGTTTTCACGAAAGGTGCTACAGAGGCTATTAACCTAGTTGCGAACACGTTTGGTCAAAAATTTTTACAAGAAGGTGATGAAATTTTACTTACTGAACTTGAGCATCACTCAAATTATGTTCCATGGCATTATCTAAGAAGATCTAAGGGTGTAAAAATAAAATTTGCAGAGTTTAATTCAGATGGGGAAGTTACTATTGAAAGTATAGAAAAAAATATAACTTCAAAGACAAAAATGATTGCAATTACGCATTTATCTAATGTTACAGGTGCAATTTTACCAATAAAAGAAATCACAAGATTAGCGCACTCAAAAAATAT
This sequence comes from uncultured Pelagibacteraceae bacterium, assembly GCA_902515185.1. Classification (GTDB taxonomy): domain Bacteria; phylum Pseudomonadota; class Alphaproteobacteria; order Pelagibacterales; family Pelagibacteraceae; genus Pelagibacter. The sequence continues at coordinate 1,309 of CABXTN010000021.1, forward strand.
TCCTGTTCTTGTTGATGGTTGTCAAGGTGCTCCACATTTAAAATTGGATATGCAGGACATAGGCTGTGATTTTTATGCTATATCTTGTCATAAAATGTATGGACCAACAGGTTTAGGTGTGCTTTATGCTAAAAAAAAATGGTTAGACGCGCTACCTCCATATCAAGGAGGTGGTGGCATGATAAGAGAAGTTAAGAAAGAAGGAATTACTTTTGGTGATTTACCAAATAAGTATGAGGCTGGCACTATGGCTACAGCACAAGTAATTGCATTTGGAGAATCCATTAAGTTTTTAAATAAAATAGGTATTGAAAATATCGAAGCTTATGAAAGTCAACTCACACAATATGGGGAAGAAGTTTTAAGAAAAAATAATTCGGTTAAATTAATTGGGAGTCCAAAAAATAAGGGCTCAGTTTTATCTTTTACCTTAGATGGAATACATGCGCATGATATTGCAACAATATTGGACGAAGATGGTGTCGCAATTAGAGCAGGCCATCACTGTTGTCAGATCTTACATGATAAATTAGGTTTATCTGCGACAGCGAGAGCATCTCTTGGGGTTTACAACACTAAAGAAGATATTGATAAATTAAATGAGTCTTTAAATAAATGTAAAAAAATATTCGACAGATAATGGAACTGAAAGAACTATATCAAGAAATAATTTTAGATCATGGTAAAAATCCTAGAAATCTAAAAAAATCAGATAATTTTAATAAAGATGCTGCGGGGCATAATCCCTTATGTGGTGATAAGGTTCATGTATTTTTAAAAGTTGATGAGAACAATAAGATATCAGATATAGCATTTGAAGGAAGTGGTTGCGCAATATCAATGGCATCAGCGTCTATAATGACTGATTTGATGAAAGAAAAAAAAGAGGTTGAGGTAAGGGAATTAGTAGATGATTTTTTAGAAATGATTAAAAAAAATCCTGAGCTTAAATCAAAAATCTTAGCAGAGGACGAAAAAACTAAATTAATGTCGCTATCAGGTGTAAAAAAATACCCAATGAGAGTAAAATGTGCAACTATGGCTTGGCATACTTTGACATCAGCAATGCAAAATTCAAATAAAGAAAAATCTGATTAATATGGAATTAAAAGAAAAAGTAATTACAGAAATTAAAAAAATATATGACCCAGAAATTCCAGTAAATATATATGAGCTTGGATTAATATATGATGTCAAAATTGAAAATAATAATTTTGTTAAGGTAAAAATGACACTAACGACACCAAATTGTCCTGTCGCGGAAAGTTTGCCAAAAGAAGTTAAAGATAGTATTATGCAATTGCCTGAGATTAATGACGTTGATTTGCAATTGGTTTGGGATCCACCATGGGATAAATCAATGATGTCTGAGGCAGCTAAATTAGAACTAAACTTATGAAACAAATAATTACATTAAGTGATAAAGCAGCTACAAGAATAAAAGAAGTACTATCTAATGACAAAAATTCAGTAGGTGTTAGAATTGGAGTTAAAAGTGGTGGATGTGCTGGCATGGAATATGTAATGGAGTACGCTAAAGAGCCAAAACCCGCAGATGAAATGATAGAAGAAAAAGGAGTTAAGGTATTTGTTGATCCTGGTGCTGTAATGTATCTATTAGGCACTCAAATGGACTTTAAAGAAGAAGAATTTTCATCAACCTTTGTATTTAAAAACCCCAATGAAACAGAGAGATGTGGGTGCGGAGAATCATTTAAAATATAATCCCATTTTGAACATACCAGAGTTGCATTAAATGCATAGATTAGGTATTAAGAGTTATGAACGTTTTTGAATTTAGAAATTTGCTTAAATCTGAAGATAGAAAAGAAAAGAGAAAAAGTTTTTTAAGATCTCTAGTCAAATCTGTCGAGACAGGAGCAAACGGAACTCAAGACTACGTTGTTAAAAAAGGTCCAGGCAAAGATAAAATTGCTAAGACTAGACAATAATATTTAGCAACTATAGTACATATCGAACTCTATTGGATGTGGAGTATGTTCGAAATTATGTATCTCCTCAAACTTTAATGCTATGTAAGCATCTATTTGATCATCAGTAAATACATTGCCCTGTTTTAAAAAATCTCTATCTTTATCCAAACTTTCCATTGCCTCTCTTAACGAACCGCAAACAGTTGGAATCTTCTTAACTTCATCTTCAGATAAAGCATACAAATCTTTATCAAATGATTTACCTGGATCAATTTTATTTTTAATTCCATCAAGACCAGCCATCAACATTGCTGCAAAAGTTAGATAAGGATTTCCTGCAGCATCACCAAATCTGATTTCGCATCTAGCTGCTTTTTTACTCAATGTAATAGGTATTCTACATGACGCAGATCTGTTTCTTGCTGAGTAAGCTAAAAGAACAGGTGCTTCAAATCCTGGAATTAATCTTTTATAGCTATTTGTCGTAGCATTAGAAAAGGCATTTATGGCTTTTGCATGTTTTAAAATTCCACCTATATAATGAAGTGCTGTATCGGATAGACCAGCATATTTATCACCTGAAAATAATGCAGTATCACCTTTCCAAATTGACTGGTGAACATGCATACCTGATCCGTTATCACCTTTTACAGGTTTTGGCATAAATGTTGCTGTCTTACCGAAAGAATGAGAAACCATATGCACAGCATATTTATAAAGTTGCAAGTTATCTGCTTGATCTACTAAAGTTCCAAAATACATTCCAAGCTCGTGTTGACTAGGAGCAACTTCATGGTGATGCTTCTCAACTTTAATACCCATATCTTTCATCGCTTTTAAATATTCACTTCTCATATCTTGAGCGCTATCAACTGGAGGCACTGGAAAATATCCACCCTTGATTCCTGGTCTATGACCCATATTGCCGTTTTCATATTTTCTACCACTGTTATAGGGGCCTTCTGTACTATCAATTTTAAAGCCAGTCTCATTCATATCGTTTTTAAATCTGACATCATCAAAAACAAAAAATTCAGCCTCAGGACCAAAATATGCTTTGTCACCAACTCCTGATGTTTTTAAATATGCTTCTGCTTTTTTTGCTGTTCCTCTTGGATCTCTTTCATATGGATCTTTTTTTATAGCATCTAATACATCACAAAATATATTTAGGGTATTATGAGATGTAAAAGGATCAACCACAGTTCTTGATAAGTCAGGTTTTAATATCATGTCAGATTCATTGATCGCCTTCCATCCTGCAATTGACGAACCATCAAAAAAAATTCCTTCATTCAACATTTCATCATCTACCATCTTTCCATCCATAGTGACATGTTGAAGTTTACCTCTAGGGTCTGTAAATCTTAAATCTACGTATTCTATTTCTTTATCTTTAATCGTTTTTAATACATCATTTGCGCTCATATACCTCTCCTGTTAGACGTGGTTGATATCAAAAAATAATGCAATAATATCGCTTTTATAATTAATATCTCCTATGCATTTAGTGCATATATAAAATATTAGTTATATGAATAAAGCAATCAATTTTTAGTTGTATGGATATTTTATTAAATAAGGAGAGTGTAAAAAGAGTAAAAGCATCTTTAGATGAATTTGATAAATCAATAAAAATTCAAGTTTTGGATCAAACAGCAAGAACAGCTAATGATGCAGCAAAAGCTTTGTCATGCGAAGTTGGAGCTATCGTTAAAAGTCTTTTGATAAAAACAGATAACACTTTTATACTTTGTTTGGTTTCTGGGGATAAAAGGTGCTCATTAAATAAACTTAAAAAATTAACTAGAAAAAAAGATGTTAGTATGGCTAATGCAGATTCTGTTAAAGAACATACAGGTTTTACAATTGGTGGGGTCTCGCCTGTGGGATTAAAAAAAAGTTTAGAAATAATGATTGATAAAAAACTAAGTAGATTTCAAGATTTATATGCAGCAGCAGGTCATCCTAATACAATATTTAGAGTTAATCTAGAAAACTTAATTAAGTTAACCAAAGGAACAGTTATGGAAATTTCAGAATGAAGCAAGCAACTTTAACTGATTATATAGTCCTAATAGTGTTAGCATTAATTTGGGCTTCCGCTTTTTTTAATATTAAAATTTCAACATATTCTTTTGGACCTGTCACTATAGCTTTTTTAAGAGTTCTACTTGGATCAATACCAGTTCTTTTACTTTGTTTTTATAAAAAAATTAAAATTGAGGCATTTTCTAAAGACTGGCCATGGTTTGCTTCAATAGGTTTTATAAATTTAGTTATTCCATTTTTTTTAATTGCATATGGGGTAAAATCTGTTCAAAGCAATCTTGCAGCAATTTTAATGTCTACAACTCCACTTAGCGCAACTATATTGGCTCACTTTTATACAAAAAATGAAAAGTTTAACTTAACCAAAACTATCGGTGTACTAATTGGTTTTTTCGGGGTTGTATATTTATTTTCGGACAATATCGTTATTAATGAAAATAACTTTATAGCTGCTTTATTAATTTTACTTGGATCAACTTGCTATGTAATAGGAGGTATACTCACTTTAAAAATAAGTAAGAAAAAAAATGAAAATGTTACAGGCTCAATTTTAATATGGGCAACAATCATTCTATTACCATTAGTTTGTTTTTTAGAGCAACCATGGAATTATAGTCCAAGATTAGATTCAACAATTTCAATTATATATCTAGGAGTAGTCTCAACAGGAATTGCTTGGCTTTTAAGATTTAGAATTTTAAAAAGAAATGGGTTAATATTTCAGGCACAAGTTGCTTATTTAATACCAATATTTGGTGTAATATTAGGCTATATTTTCTTAAATGAATTAGTTACTACAAAAATTTTAATATCTTTAATAGCTATTATTATTGGTATTTATTTTGTTAAAAGGGCGGATCAAAAAAAAACTACTTAAGCTTAGAAATTGCTGATATGTGAGATGTATTAGTTTCACAACAACCACCTAATATAGTTGCACCATTATCCCTTATTCTTTTTCCAAATTCATAAAAAATTTTACTAGTTATTTCTTTTCTTGATCCTAGTGTTACATTTGGATTTACACCAATTTCATTTGGCTGTGCATTTTCTAGCTTGTCTACAGGCAACGGATCTTTCTCCCATAGGTTTGCCTTACAACCAAAAGGTAAGTTAAGATTTTTCATTTCTTTAATATTATTTTCAATAATTTCCAAAGACACGCAAGACGCAACGATACCAAGCCAGTTTTTACTTTTATACTTTTTTACAATTTCACTCACGGTTTCGTTTGAAGGAAGTCTACCATTCTCTTTAATATGCAAACCTACTAACACTGGCTTATTCAATTTTTCAACAATATTTAATGCCAATTCAATTTCCCAACTACTCGAAAAAACATCTAAATAAAAAAAATCTACATATGGATTGATTAGTATTGCTTGGTTTTTAAAACTTTCCTCTATAATTTTTTTGTCCCTATTATCAACAACATATGTCCCGTTTTGAGGAGGAAGGCCACCTGCAATTAGCACATCCTTTTTTGAGGCATCTCTAGCCTTTACCGCTAATTCTCCAGCTTTTTTATTGATATATTCAAAAAAATTACCTACATTATTTTGATCAAGACGTACTTTTCTTGCGCTAAAATTATTTGTAACAATAACATCTGCCCCAGCTTCAATAAATGAATTGTGGGTATCAATTACGAGACTATGGTTTTCTTCTTTGATTAATGCACTTGCAGACCACAATGTGCCATGATGAATTAAACCTCTAGATAGCAATTCTTGACCCATACCACCATCTAAAATTCTTACTTTATTGAAAAAGTTTAAGTCCATATTTTTATAATTTAATTATATCTTCAATTTCAGGTAGAAATAAAGTTAAAAAAAATACTTTATGTAGTATGTTTGTTTTTTTTTTTAATATTTTCAATTATAGGTTTTTCTGTGGTTTCACGTGAAATTAATATAGTTTGATCAAAATGGTAAAATTATTTCCTGTAATTTTTGTTTTACTTTGGTCTTCTGCCTTTATAACTACTAAACCAATTATTGATTATAGCGATCCTTTTGCAGCTTTAGCTTTTAGATTTCTTTTTGTTTCTTTGGGTTTTTTTTTATTTTCTTATTTTACAAAAAAAAATATCAAATCCTCAAAAGAAAACATAGTGCAGTCGATCTTAAGCGGTGTATTGTTTCACGGCTTTTATTTAGGGGGAGTTTTTTATTCCATATCAATTGGTATGCCAACTGGTATTACTGCACTAATAGTAACTCTCCAACCTGTTTTAACTAATATTTTGGCTGGACCATTATTAAAAGAAAAAGTTAACATATTTCAATGGATTGGAATGGTTTTAGGTTTTACCGGTGCTGCATTGGTATTGGGTTTTGAAATCGGGGAAACTTTACCGTTATTAGGCGTTATAGCAGCATTTATCAGCTTATTTGCAATAACGTTTTCAACTTTATGGCAAAAAAAAATAGATAATAGTCTGCCACTTTCAGCAAGTAATATGTACCAAGCTATTGGGGGATGTTTATTTCATATACTTATAATAATATTTTTTACATCACCCGAAATTACTTTTTCCTTAACATTTATTATTGCTATGTCACATCAAATTTTCCTTGTATCATTTGGTGCTTTTACAATTTTAATGTATTTAATTAAAAATAATTCAGCAAGCAAAACTGTTTCAGTATTTTTCTTAATACCTCCTACATCGGCAATTATAGCTTGGATATTTTTAAATGAAAAATTAAGCTCACTTGATATTATAGGATTTATTATAGCAACAATAGGTGTTTTTATTGCAACACGAAAATTTAAAGAGATAAAGAATTAGTTTTATTTTTTAAGTTTAGATGAAAATTTTAGACCGTCTTCATTGAAACTATTTTTGTGTTTATTGACAAATTGATCCATCAATTGAATTTTTTCATTCTCAAATTCTGATACCTTTCTTTCACCAAGGTCGACATATAGGGATAATATTTCTATTGTAGAAGCTAAATATTTTTTTTCTTTGTGTATCATCTCTAATTTGTACTGAAGTCTTTTTTTGTCATGGTCTAAATAAAGTAAATTTACATTCACTTCATCTCCTTCTTTAACTTCTTGATTATAAGTTATGTGAGACTCAACAACCATTGTACTTTTTTTTGTATTTTTTGCTGATGCTTCACCCATGTTAAATAAAGTCATAAGTTTTTCCGCACCATATAAATCAAATATAAGAACGTAATAAGCTACGTTCATGTGATTATTGTAATCAGTCCATTCTTTAAGAATTTTTTGAGATGTGAGATAAATAGACATAATAATTTTTTTTTATTTTACCATAATTCAGGATTTTAAGTGATCAAAATAAGCTCAACTCAGAATTGTAAAATTTTAACTTATTTACATCTTTATAAAAAAGAGATCTAATTTGATTTATACAAATGGTTAAAAAGACAACTAGAAGAAAATCTAAAAAGTCGTCTAAAAAAGTAAAATCAAAAAAAAAGACGACGAAAAAAACTTCTAAATCTTTAATAAGAAGAAGAAGTCTTAAAACCAAAATAAAAAAACCTAAAACAAAGCGAGGAAAAATGAGTGCAGAAGCTATGAAAGTGTCTTCTGTTCTAGATACTTCTCATTTAAAGGTTGAATTTCCATTTAAAGCAAAATATGGAAACTACATCAACGGAAAATTTGTAGAGCCTAAATCTGGTAAATATTTCGATAATGTTAGCCCGATATCTAATGAGAAGATCTGTTCAGTTGCACGATCTAACGAAAAAGACGTTGAGGCTGCATTAGATGCGGCACACGCAGCTTTCCATGAATGGGGAAAGACTGACATCACAACAAGATCAAATATCTTATACAAAATTGCTGATGTCTTAGAAAAAAACCTAAACCTATTAGCGGTTGCTGAATGTTTAGATAATGGAAAACCTATCAGAGAGTGTATGGCAGCAGACTTACCTTTGGTTGTTGATCATTGGAGATACTTTGCTGGAGTAATTAGAGCAGAAGAAGGTTCTATTGCTGAAATAAGTAACAATCAATACTCATACAATTTTCATGAACCATTAGGAGTAGTTGGTCAGATAGTTCCATGGAACTTCCCATTACTAATGGCAACCTGGAAATTAGCACCAGCCTTAGCTGCAGGAAATTGTTCAGTGTTGAAACCAGCGGAACAGACACCAGCATCAATTATGGTAATGATGGAACTTATTGGAGATTTACTACCTCCAGGAGTTATAAATATTGTTAGTGGTTTTGGACTAGAAGCTGGTAAACCTTTGGCATCGTCTAAAAGAATTGCTAAAGTTGCATTTACAGGTGAAACAACAACCGGAAGATTGATTATGCAGTACGCTGCTCAGAACATAATTCCAATTACTTTGGAATTAGGTGGAAAATCTCCTAACATTTTTTTTGAGGATGTCATGGATAAAGATGACGACTTCTTTGATAAATGTATCGAAGGTTTTGTAATGTTCAATCTTAACCAAGGTGAAGTTTGTACTTGTCCAAGTAGAGCTTTAATTCAAGAATCTATCTATGATAAATTCATGGAAAGAGCTATTGCAAGAACTAAAGCTGTTGTTCAAGACAATCCTTTAAAAATGGAAACTATGATTGGAGCTCAAGCGTCAGTAGAGCAAATGGAGAAGATTAAATCTTATCTAGAGCTTGGTAAAAAAGAAGGCGCCAAAGTCCTTACAGGAGGCAGTGTTGGTAAGCTCAATAGTGGATTGGAAAAAGGTAATTATATCCAACCTACTATATTTGAAGCTAATAACAGCATGAGAATCTCACAAGAAGAGATTTTCGGACCTGTTGTGTCTGTGATTAAATTTAAAGATGAAGCAGAAGCATTAAAAATTGCTAATGATACTCTTTATGGTTTAGGAGCGGCGGTATGGACTAGAAATGGTAACCTGGCTTATAGAATGGGTAGAGAGATACAAGCAGGAATAGTATGGACTAATTGTTATCATGCTTATCCAGCTCACTCACCATTTGGTGGTTACAAACAATCTGGTGTAGGAAGAGAAACCCATAAAATGATGCTTAATCATTATAGACAGAATAAGAACTTGCATGTCTCTTATGCTGAAAAAAAATTAGGCTTCTTTTAATCAATAATATATACTGGCCCATGATTCTAAAATCATGGGCCGTACTTTAAAAATGAAAGTATCCGCAACTAACTCAGCACTTAATTTGCTATCTGAACTTCAAAATAAGTATGGTGAAAAATTAATGTTTCATCAGTCAGGCGGTTGTTGTGATGGAAGTGCACCTATGTGTTTTCAAGAAGGAGAATTTCCTCTTGGAGATAATGATATTAAGTTAGGAGAAATTGGAGGCGTCCCATTTTATATGAATGGGGATCAATATGAAAAATGGAAACATACTGATCTTACAATTGATGCTGTAAAAGGAATTGGTGGCATGTTCTCATTAGATAATGGTACAGGCCGCAGATTTCTGACAAAATCAGAAATCTGCTTAGTCGTTGACAACGACGAAAATAAATAAGTTTTTTTATTGTCCTGGTGCCTTGTAACCAATTTTGCTAGCCTTAGTAGTAGCTTTTGTGAAGTCAATAGCCTCTAAGATAGTTAGGTTTTTAACAGCCCCTGAAGCTTCAGTGACAAGCTTAATAGCAGCAAAATCATCAAATGATTCAAATTCTGCTACAACAATAAAATCATAAGAACCTCTCACAATGTCCATGCTATGTATTGTTCCACCAACAGCTTTTGTTAATTGCTCGACAACAGCTTTTCTGTCACTTGTAGGGTCTTTCATAAATCCCTGAAAAGCTTTTTCGGTATAGCTACCCATAATGTATGCTTTCATTTTTATCTCCTTTATTTGAATATTATATCGATTTAAAACTGTTAATAGGTATGATTTATTTGCACACTAGACACAAGAAAAGGTAATGTTAAGCTAAAATATGTACGAAAAATTTGGTCAATTCATTGATGGAAATTGGCAACAATCAAAAGATAAAGGAACTTACGAAGTAATAAATCCTGCTAATGAAGAAATTATAGGCAACGTATCAAAAGCAACTCCAGATGATGTTGATGCTGCGCTGAAGTCAGCTCAAAAAGGTTTACAAGTTTGGAAAAATACTGCTCCTTGGCAAAGATCTTATATCTTAAGAAAAATTGCAGATAAGATTAGAGAAAAACAAGATATCTTTGCAAAATGGATGACATTGGAAGTCGGTAAACCACTTGCTGAAGGTAAGGGCGAAGCAGGAGGATCAGCCGATATTTTTGAGTGGAATGCCGAAGAAACAAAAAGGATTTATGGTCAAACTGTTGAAAGTAGATTTCCTGATACAAGAGTTCATGTTTATTATCAACCAGTTGGTGTTGTTGCAGCACTAACTCCATGGAACTTTCCATTAGTTTTATCTGCTAGAAAAATTTCAACTGCGCTTGCTGCAGGATGTTCGGTAATAATAAAACCAGATGTTATTACTCCTGGAACAGTTATGGAGTTAATAGACGTTTGCAGAGAGTGTGGAGTACCACCAGGTGTAGTAAATTTACTTTCAGGAGATCCTCCGAGCATCGCATCGCAGCTCATATCTTCAGATATAATTAAAAAAATTTCTATTACTGGATCATCTAGAGTCGGTAAATTAATATTAAAACAAGCAGCAGATAAAGTTCAAAGAGTAACTATGGAATTGAGTGGCCATTCTCCATTTATTGTTTTTGATGATGCGGATATTAAAAAAGCAACAGATATGGCTATTGCAGCAAAATTTCGAAATAATGGGCAGGTGTGCATTTCTCCAAATAGGTTTTATATACAAGAAAATAAAAAAGATGAATTTATAAATCTCTTTATAGAAAAAACAAAAAAATTAAAAATTGGAGATGGAATGGATCCAAGTGTCCAACTAGGTCCTTTAACAACTAAAAAAAGATTAAATGAAGTCGAGGAATTAGTTGAAACTACAAAAAAAGAAGGGGCCAAAGTTTTATTAGGTGGAAAAAGACCTAAAGGTTTTAACAAAGGTTATTTTTATGAACCTACAGTTTTCGATAATGTAAAAGATGATTTCACAATTATGAAAGTAGAACCATTTGGACCATTAGTTCCAATGTTATCTTTTAAATCATTTGATGAAGTTATTGAAAGAGCAAACAATCATGAGCTTGGCTTATCAAGTTATATATGCACAAATTCTATGGAAAAAGCTAATAGAGCATCTGAATTAATGGAGACAGGACTAGTAGCCGTAAACACACCTTTTGTTGCAATAGCAGAAGCACCTTTTGGAGGAATTAAACAATCTGGTTATGGAAGAGAAGGTGGATCGATGGCAATAAAAGATTATCTTAACGTTAAATATACTCATCTAGGAATAAAGGGTTAAAACTAATGCTTAAAAGAGATCTGTATTACGAAAGAATACCCACAAAATCTCTTAGAGACGATGTTAGATATCTTGGAAACATTTTAGGACGAGTGATAAAGAAGCAAGAAGGAGAAAGCTTTTTTAACCTAGTAGAAAAGATCAGATTATTATCTAAAGCAAATATTAAAAATACTAACAATAAAAATAGATTTAAAAAAATTACATCAGAAATACAACGATTGAGTTCCATTAAAATTTTTAAATTAGCAAGGGCATTTACTCATTTT
>CABXTN010000022.1 GCA_902515185.1 uncultured Pelagibacteraceae bacterium
TTTGGTTAGCCTTGACAGGTTTCTTGATGCATTACCCTTTTTTATCACTCCCGTCTTAGCAATTTTCATTAATTCAGAATTTAATTTAGGCAGATAAGATAAGGCGTCTTTTTTATTCTTTTTATCAATTAATACGTTCATTTTCTTAATTGCATTTCTAAATCTACTCTTACGAGATTTGTTAATTATTGTCTCTCTTGAATTTTTTCTTATTGTTTTGATTGCTGATTTAGTATTTGCCATATTGCGAGCAGATATAACTGTAGAATTAACTGTGGTCAACATTTTAATTTGATAATTTTTGACAGAAATTGCAATAAAAACTCGACCTATTCGATATAGTTTTTTTTATTATTTTACCTTGGCATTTTTTTGATAAACATACCTTATTCTCTCGATCATAAACCTTAAAATATTTTTGAAATGAACCAGCTTTACCCTCAGAGTTTTTAAAATTCTGAATTGTGGATCCTCCCATTTTAATTGCTTTTTTTAGAACCTTTCTTGAGAAAAAAATAATTTTTTTATAATGATTTTTTTTTAGATCTCCTGATTTAAAACAAGGATTTATTTTACAAAGAAATAATATTTCACTTGCATATATATTTCCGATTCCAGAAACAAATTTTTGGTCTAAAAGATAATTTTTGATATTTTTAGATTTTCCTTTAAGTTTATTATTTAAATATTTTATGTTAAATTTTTTACTAAAAGGTTCTGGTCCATAATTTAGAAAAAAGTTATTAAGTTTCTTTTTGCTATTAAATATTTTAAAAAAACCAAACCTTCTTGGATCATTATAAATAATTTTAAATTTATCAAAGTAAATATGTATGTGATTATGTTTTTTAGGTAAGTAGGGTGATTGATAAAAACTTAGGTTTGTATGCAATTTTTTTTTCTTTTTCATATCTAAATGAAATGTACCCGACATACCTAGGTGAATTATACAAGAATAGTTATTATCTAAGTTTAAAACTATATATTTAGAAAATCTTGAAATATTTTCAATTTTAGAATTTTTAAGTATAGATGAGAAATTTTTAGCTACTTTAAATCTTAAATTGCCATTTTTTATTATAATTTTTCTAATTTTTTTAGATTTAATCTTTTTTATCAGCGATTGTTTGACTATTTCTACTTCTGGCAATTCTGGCATTTGTTACTATATTATTATTTATATAAATTAATACATACAATGAAACAATTTTTACAAAATCAAAAAGGCTTAGTTCAGAATGTTTTTAATAATGTTTATGACAAATATGACCTTATGAATGATTTTATGTCTCTTGGAATTCATAGATCTTGGAAAAAAACATTATTAAACATGATGTCCCCATCATCTAATAAAAAACTTATTGATGTGGCATGTGGAACTGGTGACATAGGTAAATTATTTTTAAATTCTGTAAACTCTAGAGGTAAAGTATTTAATGTTGACCCAAATAAAAATATGCTCGAGCAAGGTAAAAAAAGATTAGATTATTTAAATAATGTCAGTTGGAGCATTGGTAATGCTGAAAAATTAAATTTTAAATCAAACGAATTTGATTACTACACAATAAGTTTTGGTTTAAGAAATACAAAAAATATCAATAAATCATTAAAAGAGGCCGTTAGAGTTTTAAAACCTGGAGGACGTTTTTTATGCTTAGAATTCTCAAAGATAAACAACTCAAATCTAAATTTTATTTATAAAAATTATTCTAAATTAATTCCAAAAATTGGAAAATTTGTTGTTGGAAAAAGTGAACCTTATGAATACCTAATAAAAAGTATCGATAAATTTGTAAACCAAGATCAACTAATAAATATGATGAAAGAAAGTGGTCTTAAAAATTGTAAGTACAGGAATTTAAGTGGTGGAGTGGTCGCGATACATTCAGGTTGGAAAGTTTAATGATTAAAAAGATTTTTATTTTATTAAAAATAGCTAGGAAGCTTGCATTGTCAGATGCGATTAAAGTAATTTCAAAAATTCATAAGCCTCCTCTCATAATTCAGATACTAGTAAATATATTCGCAATAAAAATTTTTAAAAAAGACTACCAGTTTCAAAATTTAAGTGATGAAGAAAAACTGTGCAAATCTATAGAAGGTATGGGAACAACTTTTATTAAACTCGGTCAGTTTTTAGCAACAAGACCCGATATAATTAGTGAAAAACTCTCAAAACAATTAGAAAAACTACAAGATAGAGTTCCTCCTTTTTCAAGTCTTGAAGCTCAAAAAATTTTAAAAAATGAACTTGGGGATGATATGTATAAATTAATTTTAAATTTTAGTGAACCAATAGCAGCTGCATCAATAGCTCAAGTTCATAAAGCACAAATAAATGAAAATGGTACTATAAAAGATATAGCTATAAAAATTTTAAGACCTGATATTAAGATAAAATTTAATGAGGAAATTGATGCTCTAATGTTGCTAGCTTATATAATCGAAGGTATAGCAACTAAAACACGAAGACTAAAACTTATGGAAGTAGTTTTTCTATTAAAAGAAATAACTAATCATGAGATGGATTTAAGATTTGAGGCAGCAGCCGCAAATGAGTTTGCAGAAAATACAAAAAATGATTCTGGTTTTTATGTACCAAAAATTTATTGGAATTTTACTAGTGAAAAAATTTTAACCTTAGATTGGGTTGAAGGATCATCAATTCGTGAAAAAGATATTTTAATAAAAAGAGGAATTAATGTCAAAAATGTTGCTACAGATATAATACAACATTTTTTAAGACATGCTGTTAGGGATGGTTTTTTTCATGCTGATATGCATCAAGGAAATTTGCTTATTAATGATAGTGGTCAAATAGTGACTATTGATTTTGGTATAATGGGACGTTTAGACAAACTTAATAGAAAATTTCTAGCTGAAATTTTGTATGGTTTTATTATGAGAGACTATAAAAAAGTTGCAAATGTACATATTGTAGCTGGTTTGGTTCCAAAAAATGTTAATATAGATGAGCTTGCTCAGGCATTAAGATCTATTGGTGAGCCTATTTTTGGTCAATCTATAAAAGATATTTCTGGAGGAAAATTACTTAAGCAGCTTTTTAATATTACTGAAAAATTTAATATGCAAACACAACCTCAGTTATTACTACTACAAAAAACAATGGTGGTAGTTGAAGGAGTTGCAAGAAAATTAAATCCAGAAACAAATATTTGGGAAACCTCAAAACCAGTTTTAGAAAAATGGTTAAAAGAAACTAAAGATCCAATATCTAACTTGACTGAAACCTTAAAAGATTCTACTGAAGTGCTCAAAAGATTACCAGAGTTACCACAAATAATGGATAAAGCTAATCAAGCACTTACTTTCTTGGCAAGTGGACAGATACCACAAAACTCAAACTCATATTCAGCTCTTAAAGATAAAGAAATGGAAATGAAATCATTTAGAAATCAAAGTATTATTGGATTATTATTGCTTGTATTTTTTGGTTACTTAGTATTTTAATTTCAAAATGAATTTTTTAAATAAAAAAAAAATACTATTAATAATATGTGGGGGGATAGCTGCTTATAAATCCTTAGAGATAATAAGATTATTAAAAAAAAAAGGAGCTTTTGTAAAAACTATTCTTACAAGAAACGCTAAAAAGTTTGTAACGCCATTATCAGTAGTATCTCTTTCCCAAGAAAAAGTTTACTCAGATTTATTTGATTATAAAAATGAGTCTGAAATGGATCATATTTCACTCTCAAGATGGTCAGACTTATTGTTAATAGCGCCCGCAACCGCTAATACTATTTCAAAGTTAAGCTATGGACTTGCAGATGATCTAGCTGCAACGGTAACATTAGCTTCTAATAAACAGGTTTTTTTAGCTCCAGCAATGAATGTTCGAATGTGGGAACATCAATCAAATAAAGATAACATTAAAAAATTAAAATCATTTGGATATAAATTAATTGGACCTAATATAGGTGATATGGCTTGTGGAGAATACGGTGAAGGCAAAATGTCTGAACCATCAGAAATCTTAAATTTGTTAGAAGATCATTTTAAAGGTTTAACAAATTTAAAAAAAAAGAGAGCTCTAGTTACAGCTGGTCCAACTCAAGAATTTTTAGATCCTGTTAGATTTATCACGAACAGATCGAGTGGTAAGCAAGGTTATGAAATTGCAAACTCTTTGAATAAAAATGGATTTGATACAACTCTTATATCAGGTCCATCCAGTCAAATAGCTGATGATGGTATTAATTTAATAAAGGTCAGAACTGTAGAGGATATGTTTAGAGAAACAATAAGTAATTTGCCAGTGGACGTAGCAGTATTTTCAGCAGCTGTCGGTGATTGGAAAATTAAAAAATATAGTAAAGATAAAATTAAAAAAACTGATAATATTGTAATTAATTTAGAAAAGAATATTGATATTCTCAATAATATTTCAAATCATAATTCTTTAAGACCAAAACTTGTGATTGGTTTTGCTGCTGAAACAGAGAATATTCATTCAAATGCCAAGAAAAAATTGTTAGATAAAAATTGTGATTGGATAATTGCAAATGATGTATCTGATGAAAAAATTGGCTTTGAATCAAATGAAAATGCTGTTTCAATTTTTTACAAAAATGAAGAAAAAGAAGATATTAAAAAAACAACTAAAGCTCATCTCGCAAACCAAATCGTAGATAGAATATTAAATCACTTAAATTAATATGATTAAAGTTTTAATAAAAAAACTTAATCAGAAAGCTATAATTCCATCTTACAAAACCTCTGGATCATCAGGTCTAGACCTAACAGCTTTAATAGAGAGTGAAATTATAATTCCACCTAAAAAATCTGCTTTAATATCAACTGGATTGTCGATAGCAATACCTGATGATACAGAGGTTCAAATTAGACCAAGGTCGGGTCTTGCTGCAAAATCGAATATAACTGTTCTCAATACACCTGGCACAATTGATAGTGATTATAGAGGTGAATTAAAAATTATTTTATTTAATCATGGCGATAAAGAATTTGTTGTTAATAACGGAGATAGAATTGCTCAAATGGTACTGATGCCAATTTTAAAAATAGAGTTTGAAGAAGTAGATAATTTGCCAAAAACTATAAGAGGATCTGGAGGATTTGGATCAACCGGCAAATGAATAAAAAATTAAATAACGAACATTTAGAGAGATACTCTAGACAAATAGTTCTAAAAGATATCGGTATTCAGGGTCAGAAAAAAATTTCACTTTCGAAAATTCTGATAGTTGGAGCGGGAGGACTAGGATGTCCAGCTGCAGATTATCTAAGTAGGGCTGGAGTAGGAGTGATTGGTATTGCAGATTTTGATAAAGTAAGCTTATCTAATATCCATAGACAATCAATGTACCACTCTGAAGATATTGGTAAATTTAAAGTGGATAAACTTTATGAAAAAATTAAAAAAATTAATCCCTATGTTAAAATAAATAAACACAAAGTTAAGATCTCCATTAAAAATGTTAATCAAATTATAAATAAGTATGATCTTATAATTGATGGTACTGACAATTTTAAAACAAAATTTTTATTAAATGATGCTTCTATGAAATTTAAAAAATACTTTATTCCTGGTGCTATAAGTAAATTTGATGGCCATGTATTTACGTTTAATTTTAAAAAGAAAAAAGAGCCCTGTCTAAAATGTTTTTACCAGGGCATGCCATCTGATGAAATTCTAAATTGTGAAGCTGAAGGTATACTGGGTCCAATAGCTGGAATAGTAGGTAATATACAAGCAAATGAAGCTCTTAAGATAATTCTAGATATAGGAAAAAACTTGAGATCAAATATTTTAATATTAAATTTTAAAGACCTTGATTTTAGAAAAGTAAAATTTCAAAAAAAGAAAAGTTGTTCATGTTAAAATTTTTTTTAATTTTAATTATATTTTTTTTTAACTCAAATATATTAGCTGAAGAAAATGATTATTTTTTAATGTTAAAATATAATAAAGTAAATGTTAGATATGGACCGAGTAAAGACGCTCAAATAAAATTTATTTATAAAAAAAAATATCTTCCATTAAAAGTTATCGATAAAAAAGAAAATTTTAGAAAAATTATAGATCATAAAAATAATGGGGGTTGGATACATATTTCCCAATTAAAATCCCCTAAGTCACTAATAGTAATGGAGGATAAAATATTATTTAAAAGTGATACTTTATTTTCTCAACCCTTAATCAAACTAGAGAAGGGGAAATTAGTTTTAATAAAAAAGTGCAAAGAAAACTGGTGTAAAGTAAAAACTAACAAAATTATTGGTTGGTTAAATACTAAAAATGTTTGGGGATTAGATTAGTTATTTTTGTTGTGAACAAACATCCTTAATTACTGGTGCATTTGCACAATCAGCACATTTTGTAATCTGAACAATACAACCATCATTTAACACTTCAACATCAACTTTTCTATCACACTTAGAGCATACAGATGAAATAGTAAGACCACATTTTTTACAATTATAGTTTTGGATTTCCATATCAACAAAATAGAAAATGAAAATTATTTTTCAACTAATTTCTACGCTAATGATAATTGTTATCAAAAAAAAAAATTTTATACTTAATTTTTTTTATTAATGATAATCATTCGCAAAAAATTATTTTTTTAATTTACTCGCCCACCACTTATCTAAAATAAAGTACCAAATTGAATTTGCTAAAGGTTCAACAATAGCATCGGTTAGAGCTATCATAAAAGAAACATCTGCTACCAACATTAAAACTGTTATTGCGATTGCAAAATGTCCAATCGTATAAATAACAGTTCGTAAAATCGAGCCTTTATTATTTTGAAATATATCTTTTGAAGCCCCGAATAAACCTTTAGTTATTTCTGTCATTTATTTTTTTAAAAGGATTTTCTAAAACACAAGCAACTAGATGGATTCTTGCTTGTTCTCCACCATTGAAAAAATTATGAAACTTAGTATTATTCGTAATTGTAACATGCCCATCTGCTGGTAGATGTTTAGCTACATTTTCAATAACCATAGAACATCCTTTATTCGTGATAATTGGAATATGTAATCTCGGTTCAGGATCCTTGTGCCAGCTTAATGTAGATCGTGGTTCCTTTAAAAGTAATCTTACTCTTCCAAGTTTGAATTTTTTTCTTAGTGTTTGATAGACTTCTTTAAAGTAAGTATTTTCAAACTCAGGCATTAATTCTGTATATTTCGATTCATCTATGGCGATATCTCTAGAAACAACCTTCCCTGACTCGTCTGCTATAGTCCAGTACTTACCTCTCACATTGTGGCCTTTTACAGACTCATTATCATTCGGGATTCTGTTTATTGGTATCGCTCCAAAATGACTGATTCCTAAAGAATTAAAATTTTTACTTTTTAAAATTGAATCAAGATCATCTCTTAATTTTAAAATATTAAATTTAAGATCAGGAACCTGATAGAAATCCTCAAAACTTACTTGTGTCATTTAATTACCCTTAATTTTAATTTAAATCAAAACGATCTAAATTCATAACTTTTACCCATGCAGAAACAAAATCAGTTATAAACTTATCTTTAGAGTCTTCGCAAGCATAAACTTCAGCAAAAGCTCGGAGTTGCGAATTTGACCCAAATATAAGATCAGCTCTAGTCGCTGTCCACTTAGTTTTTCCTGTTTTTCTCTCTTTACCTTCAAATAAATCTTCTTTGGGAGAAACTTCTTTCCACTCAATATTCATATCTAGCAGATTTACAAAAAAGTCATTTGTTAATTTTCCAACTTTCTTTGTGAAAACACCGTGCTTAGAATTATCAAAGTTTGTTCCAAGAACACGCATTCCTCCTATAAGAACTGTCATTTCTGGTCCTGTTAAACTCATTAGTTGTGCTTTATCAATTAACATTTCTTCTGCTACAGTAGAATGATCAGCATCCGCAAAGTTCCTAAAACCATCTGCTCTAGGCTCTAATAAACCAAAAGAATGTATATCTGTTTGGTCTTGAGTTGCATCACCTCTTCCTTGCAAGAAAGGTATTTTTATTTTTTTACCAGCATCTTTTGCAGCCTTTTCAATCCCAGCAGTACCAGCAAGTACTATCAAATCAGCTAAGGATACTTTCTTTTTTTTGCTATCGAATGATTTTTTAATTTTCTCCAAAACTTTTATTACCTTTGATAATTGTTCAGGATTATTTACTTTCCAGTCTTTTTGGGGTGCTAAACAAATTCTTGCACCATTTGCACCACCTCTTTTATCAGATCCTCTAAATGATGATGCTGAAGCCCAGGCTATTGAAACCATCTGCGAAACAGACAGACCTGATTTAATAATTTTATTCTTTAGTGTATCAATATCTTTATTTTTTAATTTAAACTTATTTTTTGGAATAGGATCTTGCCAAATTAAATTTTCCTTTGGGACTTCGCTTCCTAAATAATTTACTTTAGGTCCCATATCTCTATGAGTGAGTTTAAACCAAGCTCTTGCAAAAGCGTCTGCAAACTCTTTAGGATTATTATGAAAATGTCTAGAAATTGGACCATATTTAGGGTCCAATTTTAAAGATAAATCTGTTGTCTGCATCATTGGAAGATTTTTTTTAGATTTAACATGGGCATCTGGAGTAGTAGTAATTGCGTGACCATTCTGTTTTGGTGTCCATTGATGAGCGCCAGCTGGACTTTTTGTTAATTCCCAATCATAACCAAATAGGTTTTCAAAATATCCCATATCCCATTTAATTGGATTAGAAGTCCATGCTCCTTCAATACCACTGCTTATTGTGTCTTCAGCAATTCCACTTTTATAATCACTGTTCCATCCAGTAGCTTGATATTGAATTTTAGATCCCTCTGGCTCAGGTCCTTTATGTGATTCAGGTGCTGCTCCATGAGATTTACCAAATGTATGTCCCCCAGCAACCAAAGCAACAGTCTCATAATCATTCATAGCCATTCTGCCAAAAGTCTCTCTAATGTCATGCGCTGCAAGTAAAGGATCCGGATTTGCATCTGGTCCTTGGGGATTTACATAAATCAAACCCATATGTGATGCGCCAAGAGGATTTTCTAATTCCCTCTTTCCACTATAGCGATTTACTCCTAACCACTCTTTTTCTGAACCCCAATAAATATCTTCTTCTGGTTCCCATATATCTTCTCTACCGGCACCAAAACCAAAAGTTTTAAAACCCATTGACTCTAAAGAAACATTACCAACCAATATAAATAAGTCTGCCCAAGAAATTTTTTTTCCATATTTTTGTTTAATTGGCCAAAGTAATAATCTTGCTTTATCTAAGTTAACATTGTCGGGCCAACTGTTAAGTGGAGCAAATCTTTGGTTTCCAGTTCCTGCGCCCCCTCTTCCATCGCCAGTTCTATAAGTACCTGCCGCATGCCAAGCTAGTCTAATAAAGAATGGACCGTAATGCCCATAATCAGCAGGCCACCATTCTTTTGAGTCAGTCATAAGCTTATGAAGATCTTTTTTTAAAGACTTATAATTCAATTTTTTAAATTCTTTTTTATAACTAAATTTTTTATCCATAGGATTAACAAGTGAAGAATGTTGGCTTAAGATCTTTAAATTTAATGAATTTGGCCACCAATCTTTATTTGTTTGGCCTTTACCTGTTGGATGCTTTGCTGGTGTGCCTGCACCTGTAAATGGACATTTACCAATCTCTTTATTAATTTCACTGCTCATAAAATTTTATCTCCTAGTTTGAATTATTTAGTTTATAATTAATCTAAAGTAGAAGTCAAGTAGTTTAGAATGTTTATAAACTATTGAGAATCGTTCTCAACGTTTATGACTACATCAATCTCTTTAATTGATTTTCCTTTGGGAGGATTTGGAATATTTTTTAGCTCAATTTCATTAGAATTAATATCAGTTAGTTCATTCGTTCTAATATCAAAAAAATGATGATGGAAACTTACATTTGTGTCAAAATAACTCTTATCATTTCCTAAAGAAATTTCTTTTACATACCCTTTTTTTTTAAAAGCATGGACAGTATTATATAAGGTTGCTAAAGAAATTTTTTCATTGAAATTTTTTTGCATGATTTCTGCAAGATCATTTACAGTAAAATGAAATGTTTTATCTGTATTAAACAGAGCTTCACAAATCTTAATTCTTTGTTTTGTGGGTCTTAAACCAGAATTTCGCAATTTATTGATAAAATCTAAGTTTTCCATTGTTGTTATTTATAATAGTTCTAAACTATTTCTATATTATAATTTATTTAAATCAAGTAATAAGGTTACAAAAATATGAAAAAGAATTCCTTCAATTATGATGAACTAATTAATTGCGGAAAAGGTGGTCTTTTCGGGCCTGGTAATGCAAAACTTCCTTTGCCACCGATGCTAATGTTTGACAGAATAACTGAAATTAATGAAAATAAAGGTGCTTTTAAAAAAGGATTAATTAAAGCGGAACTTGATGTAAAAAATGATTTATGGTTTTTTGATTGTCACTTTCAAGAGGATCCTGTGATGCCAGGATGTCTTGGTTTGGATGCAATGTGGCAATTAGTTGGATTTTATCTTGGCTGGCTTGGCAATCCTGGTAGAGGACGAGCATTAGGAGTGAATAGTGTCAAGTTTACTGGAGAAGTTTTAAAAAATGTTAAAAAAGCAGTTTATGAAATAGACATGAAAAGAATTTTAATAAAAGAAGGAGCATCTGTGGGTTTAGCTAATGGTATATTATTAGCTGATGGTAAAAAAATTTATAGCGCAGAAAATCTTAAAGTAGGATTATTTAAATAATGAAAAGAGTTGTTGTAACAGGTATTGGCGTAGTCTCGTGTCTTGGTAATAATCAAGATGAAGTTTATAATTCATTATTAAATGCAAAATCAGGTATTACTTTTTCAGAAGAATATAAAGAGTATAATCTCAAAAGTCATGTGCATGGAAAACCAAATATAAAGTTAGAAGATCATGTTGATAGGAAATTTATAAGATTTATGGGTCCAGGATCTGCATATAATTATATTTCAATGTCAGAGGCAGTTAAAGATTCTGGGTTAGAAGAAAAAGATATTAGCAATATTTCTACAGGAATGATTATGGGATCAGGTGGGCCATCAATAGAAAATGTAATTTTAGCTGCAGATAAAACAAGAGATAAGAGTCCAAAAAGAATGGGTCCTTTTGTAGTTCCAAGAACAATGTCTAGTACTGCATCTGCTACATTAGCTGTACCCTTTAAAATTAAAGGAGTTAATTACACAATTAGTTCCGCATGTGCTACAAGTGGCCATTGTATTGGAAATGCAATGGAATTAATTCAATTAGGAAAACAAAAAATTATTTTTGCTGGTGGAAGTGATGAAGTTCACTTTGCAATGACGGCAATGTTTGATGCTATGACTGCACTGTCTTCAAAATATAATGATACTCCGGATAAAGCATCGAGACCTTATGACAAAACACGAGATGGATTTGTAATATCAGGTGGAGGTGGTGTAGTTGTACTAGAGGAATACGAACATGCAAAAGCAAGAGGTGCAAAAATTTATGCAGAGTTAACTGGTTATGGTGCCACATCAGATGGATATGATATGGTGGCTCCATCTGGAGAAGGTGCTGTTAGGTGTATGAATATGGCTTTAAGTACAGCAAAAAATAAAATTGATTATATAAATACTCACGGAACATCAACTCCGGTTGGAGATATTACAGAGTTAAATGCAGTTGGTAAGGTGTTTACAGACTATAAACCCAAAATAAGTTCTACTAAATCTTTAGCTGGACATTCTCTTGGTGCAACTTCTGTTCACGAGGCTGTGTACAGTTTAATCATGATGAAAAATAGTTTTATTGCTGCATCAGCTAATATTACTGATATCGATGATGAAGCCAAAAAATATCCCATAGTAACTAAAGTTGAAAAAAATGTACCCTTAAACTCTGTGATGTCTAATAGTTTTGGTTTTGGTGGCACTAATGCTACTTTAGTATTTGAGAAAGTATAATATGAGTTTGATGAACGGCAAAAAAGGATTAATCATGGGAGTGGCTAATGAAAGGTCCATAGCCTGGGGTATTTCTCAAAAACTTGCAGAAGCTGGTGCAGAACTTGCATTTACTTATTTAGGTGATGCATTAAAGAAAAGGGTAATTCCATTAGCAGAAAAATTAAATTCAAAAGTTACACTTAGTTGTGATGTAGAAAAAAAAGAAGAAGTGATAAAATTATTTGAAAATATTAAAACACAATGGGGTCATATAGATTTTGTTGTACACGCAGTAGCTTTTTCTGATAAATCAGAATTGTCAGGAGAATATTTAAATACCTCTAGAGAAAATTTTTTAAGAAGCATGTTGATCTCTTGTTTCTCGTTTACAGAAATAGCAAAAGAAGCTTATAAAATAATGAATAAAGGCGGAAGTATGCTCACTTTAACTTATGAGTCTAATAAGACTATTCCAAATTATAATGTAATGGGTGTTTGTAAAGCTGCACTTGAAGCAAGTGTAAAATATTTAGCAAGAGACCTTGGAACCAAAGGAATTAGAGTAAATGCAATAAGTGCCGGTCCTATTAAAACTTTAGCTGCTTCAGCAATTGGTGATGCTAAATTTCTTTATAAATGGAATGAAGATCATTCTTTCTTAAAAAGAAACGTAGATATTCATGATGTTGGAAATTCAGCTTTATATTTATTAAGTGATCTTGGAGGTGGCGTTACAGGCGAAATACATTACGTGGATGCAGGTTATAATAAAGTTGGAATGCCAGATCCAAAAAATATGAAATAGATGTCAAAAAGATATAGTGGTAAGTCTTTTAAAGATTCAAGTGTAATGAAGAAGCCAAAGCT
>CABXTN010000023.1 GCA_902515185.1 uncultured Pelagibacteraceae bacterium
AACAGAACCAATAAATATGATTGGTTTAATTGACTCAAAAAAAGGAACTATAAGAGCAAATCATTATCATCCACAGCAAGAACAAAAATGCCTTTTTACAAAAGGACAAATAATAGAAATATTTCAAGATATATTAAACCCTAATTCTCCAAAGATTACCCAAGTAGTTAATGAGGGTCAAATTTCAATTATCAAACCTAATGTTGCTCACACAATGGTCTTTACAAAAGATACTACTTTTTTAAATCTTGTAAGAGGTGAAAGGGAACATAAAAATTATGGAGTTACCCATACTATCAAGCATATTTTTGTAGATGAAAAAGAAAGAGATTTATTAATTAGCAGTTATAAGTTCGAATGTAGATCGTGTGGAAATACGAAATTAAAAAGGGTAGTCTCATTGGGATACCAGCCTCTCGCAAATAATTTATTAGATAAAAAAGATCAAAAAACAGATCTATATCCCTTGGAATTAAATTATTGTGAGAATTGTCATAACTGCCAATTATCTATTGCTGTTGATGCAAAAAAAATGTTTTCAAATTATCTTTATACTTCATCAACATCAAAAATATTTAGAGACCATTTTATTAATGCAGCGAACAAATATATTAAAGAATTAAAATTAAATTCTAAAAAATCTTACATTATTGATGTAGGAAGTAATGATGGCGTAGCATTAAAACCATTCAAGGATTTAAAATTTAAACATATATTAGGAATAGAACCAGCAAAAAATTTAGCTAAGTTAGCAAATAAAAATAAAATTAAAACCTTTAATGGTTTTTTAACTAAGAAAAATTTAAAAAAAATTAAAAAGAAAGCCGATTTGATTTTGGCATCGAACGTATTTGCTCATTCAGACGATCTAAAGGAAATGGCAGAATGTATGATTAATTTACTAAGCCCCAAAGGAACAATTATTATTGAGGTACAGTACTTGATGAATACCTTAAAAGATTTAACTTTTGATAATATTTATCATGAACACTATAATTACTGGTCATTAACTTCATTAAAAAATTTCTTTAGTCAGTTTGATGCAAAAATTTGCAAGGCAGAAAAAATAAGCACACATGGCGGGTCAATAAGAATTTATATTAAAAAAGATAAAAAAGCTAAAATTCATAAATCTATTAATACTTTAATTAAAGAAGAGAAGGAGTATGGAATTACCAATTTTAAAACTTATCAAAATTTTGGAAAAAAAGTTTATAAAATTAGAGAGAATGTCATTAAAAACATTAATAGTTTAAAAAAAGATAAACAGAAAATTATAGGGTATGGAGCACCTGCAAAAGCTACTACTGCACTTAATTTTTTTGGAATATCAGATCAAATTGAATTTATTATCGAGGATAATAAATTAAAGCATGATAAATATATTCCAGGTGTAAAAATACCAATTTATTCAAAAAATAAAATAAAAGGAAAAAAGTTTACAATGCTCGTCCTGGCATGGAATTTTTTTGAAGATATTAAAAAAAATAATAAAGCATTATCTCATAATTTTGTTAATATTAAATCTTTAGAAAAGAGTTCTTAATCAACTATGAATTTAAAAAAAATTAAACCACAATATTTAAAGAAACCAAATCCAAGAATTGGCCTTATTGCTCTAGCAAGTGATTTTATGATTGAAAAAGATTTCATTAATGTAATCAATGGAAGGGAAATTGATTTTTTTGTAAATAGAATTAAATGTTATAATCCTCTAACAAGTAAAAATTTAGTAAAAATGTCTAAAGAGGTAACAAGTGTCACAAAAGAAATATTACCTGCTCAAAAAATAGATTGCGTAGTTTACGGGTGTACATCTGGAACAATAGCTGCAGGCTATAGGTCAATCGAGAAAAAAATAAAAAAAGCTAAACCAAATACAAAAGTGACCACCCCTAGCACTGCTGCAATAAAAGCACTAAGGAAAATGAAAATTAAAAAAATATCTGTATTTACCCCTTATCCAAAAAAATTAAATAATGAAGTTATTGAATTTTTAAAAAAAGAAAAATTTACCATTACTTCAAATTCTTACTTTGATATTAAGTCGGATATAGATATAGGAAAAGTAGATCCTGAGTATTTATTTAAGGTGTTGTCAAAAATGGACCATAAAAATGCTGATGCACTATTTGTTTCTTGTACTGCATTACCAGTTCTATCAATATTAGATAGATTAGAAAAAAAAATAAAAAAAATTGTTCTTTCTAGTAATCAAGCATTAATATGGGATACACTTAGCAATATTGGAAAAAACAACTCCATAAAAGGTTTTGGCAAACTTTTCTTGAAAAAAAATTAACTTTTATTTTTATAAAAAATTGCGTCTATTTGATAAAGTTGACTCTTATTTTTATCTTTATACCCAGGAATAATGCTCCAAACATCAAATCTTCTTTCTTTCATGAATTGAATAACTTCAGTCCATAATTTTTGGTTTGAATAAAGTTTTTGAATACTTAGTTCAATCTGAATTAATTTAAATTTATCAAGTGAAGCATTTCCACTCTCGAGTATATCGCTTTCTGTGCCTTGTGTATCAATTTTAAGCATCATATTTTTTTGTATATTTACATCATCATTTAATAATTGATCTAAGCTTTTACTATCAATCTCTTCTGAATAAAAAAATTCAGCACCTTTGTGATTTTTTAAATGCAATTCTGTTGAGTTTAAAATTGATGAATTATCAAAATCTTTAGATACATTAATCTTAATTTTATTTTTATTTTGTTTAGAAATTATATATTGCTTAGATGACCATTTTTTATCTGAAGAACAATTTTCGTTGAGTATTTTAAAAGATTTACTAACTGGTTCTACTGAAAATATGTATTTATCATATCCAAATCTCCTTAACATTTTTGCATATTCACCTGTACTTGCTCCAATATCTATAACAAGATTAATTTCGTAGAAATTAATAGTTTTTACTAGGTCAAACGCATTTTCATATATATGAGAGTACTTTGAAAATTTACTCACAAATTTGCGTAATAATTTTTTCATTTATTTAGTTGATAATTAAACTATACTCTTGATAATACTTTTTTAAAATCAAAATGTTATTTTCAAAAAAAGAATATCAAGAAAGATTAAAAAAAACTAAAAATTTAATGCATCAAAAAGGCATTGATCTTTTGATTTCTCAAGACACAAACAATATGAACTATCTAACTGGTTATGATGCGTGGTCATTTTATTACTCACAATGTGTAGTTGTGCACATAGATTGTGAGGAGCCTTTATGTTTTGTAAGAGCTCAAGATGCTGGTGGTGCGTATATAAAAACATATTTAAAAAATGAAAACATTATTATTTATGATGAGAAATATATCCATACATGGCCAATGCATCCTTATGATTCTTTAATAGATTTAATTAAAAAAAGACGATGGGATAAACTTAAAATTGGTGTCGAAATGGATAGTCATTATTTTACAGCCTTTTGTTATGAGAAGCTAAAACAAGGACTTCCTAATTCTACAATTAAAGATTCGGAAAGATTAGTTAATTGGGTAAGACTAGTAAAATCTGATACTGAAATTGGATATATGAAAACTGCAGCAACAATATCTGAGGAAGCAATGAAAGTTGCAATTGATACAATAAAACCAGGTGTTAGGCAGTGTGATGCAGTTGCTGAAATTCAAAGAGCACTCTTTAGAGGAACGCCAGAAACTGGTGGTGAATACGCAAGCATAGCAACTTTGTTACCAACTGGAAAAGGTACTTCTGCCTCACATTTAACTGCAACAGATGAAAAATTTGTTAAAGGCGAAGCAACTGTTGTAGAGCTTTCGGGTGTTGTTAAAAGATATCATTGCCCTATAGCAAGAACAGTACAACTTGGAAAACCTGAGCAAAAAAAAATTGATGCAATGAAGGCAACAAATGAAGCATTAAATGCAGGGATTGAAGTAACTAAACCTGGAAATACAGCTAATGATGTTGCGCAAAAATTTTGGGGAGTCCTAGACAAATATAATATAAAGAAAGAATCTAGAACTGGATACTCAATTGGAATTGGATATCCACCAGACTGGGGCGAACATACATTGAATATTTACAAAGGTGACATGACGGTTTTACAACCTAACGTTTGTTTTCACATGATTGCTGTAATGCAATTTGGAGATTGGGGAGTAGAAGCATCTGAATCTGTTAGAGTAACTGAGAGTGGAAGTGAGCTTTTTTGCAATTTTCCAAGAGATTTGCATATAAAATAAAAACTTGAAAAAAATATCAACAAATGTTTTAAATCACCATGCCAATGAACGAACAATTCGTTAAATTTGACAAAGTAGACAAAAGCTATGACGGTAAAGTTTTAGTTGTCAAAGATTTAAATCTAGATATCGCAGAAGGTGAATTTATCACTATGCTTGGTCCATCTGGCTCTGGAAAGACAACATGTCTAATGATGCTTGCAGGGTTTGAAACGCCAACAAATGGTGAAATTTATTTAGATGGAAATCCAATTTCAAATATACCACCACATAAAAGAGGGATTGGAATGGTATTTCAAAATTATGCATTGTTTCCACATATGACAGTTTATGAAAATTTAGCCTTCCCACTTAGAGTCAGAAAAATTCCAAAGGATGATATTGATAAAAAAGTTGATAAGGCTTTGTCAATGGTATCTTTAACAGGATTTGAAAATAGAATGCCAGGACAATTATCAGGAGGGCAACAACAGAGGGTAGCAGTTGCAAGAGCACTTGTTTTTGATCCAGCAGTGGTTTTAATGGATGAGCCATTAGGGGCATTAGATAAAAATTTGAGAGAAAGTATGCAATATGAAATTAAGCATATCCATGAAAGTATTGGTGTAACAGTTGTGTATGTTACACATGATCAGGGTGAAGCTTTAACAATGTCAAATAGAATAGCAGTATTCAATGATGGAAAGGTTCAACAACTTTCATCTCCTGATAAACTATATGAAGAACCAGTAAATTCATTTGTTGCAGAATTCATTGGAGAAAATAATACTTTTGGCGGTCAAGTTACAGATTTTTCAAAAGATAAGTGCAAAGTTAAATTAAATGATGGTTCTGAAATACTTGCAAACCCAATTACCATTAAGTCAAATGGAGATAGTACAACTGTATCATTAAGACCTGAGAGAGCACTAATAAATACTAAAGAAAAAATGGATAATAATTTTAAAGGAAAAATTGAGGAAGTTATTTATCACGGAGATCATACTAGGGTTAGATTAGATTTGCTTGGAAATAAAGATTTTATTTTAAAAGTTCCAAACAGTTCCGCTAATATGGATATAAAACTTGGTAATCAAATAAATGTTAGTTGGAATAGTCATGACGCAAGAGCGTTAGACCCAAAATAAACATCAAGCCAATAAACAATATATAGTAAGAAAAATAAAGCCTTTTTTGTGAAATGGGTTGTTGACTCACTCTTTATATCTTGTTGTAATTACTTTTTTAAAAAAACGTTTAAACGGAGGATAAATGAGAAAATTAAGTAAACTATTACTAGTTCTATCTTTTGCTCTTTCAATAAGTTCATCAGCATTTGCAGTTACGGCTGTATCTTGGGGTGGAGCTTATACAGAGTCTCAAAAGTTAGGATATGGTGATCCTACTGCTAAGAAACTAGGTATCGAGATCAATTGGGTCGATTATTCTGGTGGATTATCAGAAATTAAAGCACAAAAAGAAGCTGGCAAAATTACGTGGGATATAATCGACGTATTTGCAATGGATACTATCAATGGATGTGACGAAGGTTTGTTTGTTGAATTTGATTTTGACAAAGACTTTCCACCAGCACCAGATGGAACTCCAGCAAGTAAAGATTTCTTCGCACCAATGCCAAGTAAATGTGCTGTAGGAAATATTTTGTACTCTTGGAATTACGCTTACAACACTAATAATGTTAAAGGCACTCCTAAGACTATCAAAGATTTCTTTAATACTAAAAAATTCCCTGGTAAAAGAGCTATCTACAAAGGCGCTCTAACTAACTTAGAGATCGCTTTAGCTGCAGATGGAATTAAACCAGGAAAAGGTGGAGCAAAAATCTACAAAGCTTTAGAAACTGAAAAAGGTGTAGATAGAGCCATGAATAAGATCAAAGAACTTTGCACAGATCCTAACGGAGGATGTGTATTTTGGTCTGCAGGTGCTCAACCACCAGAACTATTAGTTTCAGGCGAAGTTGTTATGGCAACTGGTTGGAATGGAAGATTCTTCAACGCAGAAGTTGGTGAAGGCGCTCCAATCAAACAAGTTTGGGATGGTCAAGGTCTTGACTACGAATATTTTGTTCTAGTTAAAGGTGGACCAAACGAAGCTGATGCTAAAAAAGCTCTAGCAATGATGACTAGTACAGAGATGTTAGCAGGAAGCGCTAAGTATATAGCTTACGCTCCTTGGAGAAAATCATCTCTTAAAATTATGGAAGCAGGAGAGCCTTGGTATAAAGATGGTAAAACGAACATGGTACCACAAATGCCAACAGCTAAGTCAAACACTAAAAATTATTTCTTAGTAGACCCTATTTTCTGGGCTGATAACGGTACAGAGCTTGGAGAAAAATGGGAAGCTATGAAAGCAGGACTATAATTTTAAGTTTTAAATACTAAAATTATATACTATATTTAGGGCGGTTATTTATAACCGCCCTTTTTATTTATGAGCAGCCAAACACAAAAAATTTTAACAACAGATGGAACACCTTTAGAGGTGAGTCTTAAAAAAGCTGAGAGAAAAAATAAAATTAAGGCATTTTTATTAGTTGCTCCTTTACTATTTTTTTTATTGATTACCTATATTTTTCCAATAGGTGACATGCTCTTGAGAAGTGTTGACGATAAAATGGTAACAGAAATGTTGCCAAAAACTTTTAAATCAATGGAAAAATGGGATGGAAAAGAGCTACCTCCTGAAGAAGTTTTTGAATCTTTTTACTTAGATTTTAGTAAGCTTGTTGATGAAAAGCGTGAGGGTAAGCTTTCAACTCAACTTAATTACACAAAGAATGGATTTAAAAGTATTATAAAAAAGTTACGAAGAAAATCAAAAAACTTTGAAGAAGGAAATTATAAAGATCAAATTATGGCGGTTCATAAAAGATGGGCTGATGTTGAATACTGGAAAGCAATTAAGAGACGAGCCCCTCCAATTACTTATCAAAAATATTTAAAAGGCATTGACATGTATCAAAATGAAAGTGGCAATATAGTCAGTGTTTCTGAAGATAGAAGAATTCATAGAATTTTATGGCTAAGAACTTTAGAAGTTGCTTTTTTTGTTACACTTCTATGTTTTCTAATGGCATATCCCATAGCACATCTACTTGCTACATTACCTATGAAATACAGTAATCTTTTAATGATATGCGTTTTGCTTCCATTTTGGACATCGCTACTCGTTAGAACCGCGAGCTGGATGATCTTGTTACAACAACAGGGTATAGTTAATGACTTTTTCGTTTTTACTGGATTGGTAGCAGACGATGCAAGACCTGAAATGATGTATAATAAAACGGGTACTTATGTTGCTATGACCCAGATATTATTACCGTTTATGGTTTTACCTTTATATAGTGTTATGAAAACTATATCCCCAAGTTTAATGAGAGCTGGTAAATCGTTGGGTGGAACGCCCTTCATTGCTTTTTGGAAAATTTACTTTCCATTAACTATACCTGGAATAGGAGCTGGCTGCTTGTTAGTTTTTATTTTAGCAATAGGATATTATATAACGCCAGCATTAGTTGGTGGAGCCTCAGGAACCTTAATTAGTAATCAGATCGCTTTTCATATGAAAAGCACACTTGATTGGAGTTTTGCTTCAGCAATGGGATTAATGCTTCTTACGGGAGTACTAGCGATCTATTGGGTTTATAACAAATTAGTTGGAATAGATAATATAAAACTAGGATAATTATGGCATTACCAAAATATACAGAACCGCATTATAGAATTTGGCACTACTTTTATTTATTTGTATGTACTTGTGTCTTCTTTTTTTTAATTGCACCTTTATTTGTAATATTTCCATTATCATTTAATGCAGAAGAGTTTTTAAGTTTTTCAGATGGCATGAAACGCTTAGATCCAGATGCATTTTCTTTAAGATGGTACAAGGATATGGTCTATGGAACAAAAAATCCTTGGGGACTTGCAGCAAAAAATAGTTTCATAATAGCTATATTTGCTACATTAGGCTCTGTTCTTCTTGGAACAGTTGCAGCATTAGGTTTAAGCAGTAGACATATGCCATATAAAGGTTTGATAATGGCAACATTAATTTCACCAATGATTGTTCCTTTAATTATCTCTGGTGTTGCTATCTTCTTTTTTATGGCAAAAGCAGGACTGGCCGCAACACATACAGGTATTGTTCTTGCACATATAATATTAGGCACACCATTTGTTGTTATAACTGTAACAGCAACATTATCAGGCTTTGATCATAGTGTTACTAGAGCAGCCTCTAGTTTAGGAAGTGATCCTGTAAATACATTTATGAAAATTACATTACCATTAATTCTACCTGGTGTTATTTCAGGTGGGTTATTTGCTTTTGTTACATCTTTTGATGAGGTTGTTGTAGTTTTATTCTTAGCTGGTCTAGAAAATACAACAATTCCAATTCAAATGTGGACTGGACTAAGAGAGCAATTAAGCCCAACAATATTAGCTGTTGCGACATGTTTAATAATTTTATCTACTTTAATTCTTGTTACAGCTGAGTTATTAAGACGAAGATCTGAAAGACTCAGAGGAATAAATAGATAAAAAAAATGGATATCAAAAAGGTTGTAGTAATTGGCTCAGGAACAATGGGAAGTGGAATAGCAGCTCACCTGTGTAACGCAAATATACCTGTAACTCTCCTTGATTTAACAACAGAAATAAGTGAAAAAGCAAGGGAAAGAATACAAAAATCTAGACCACCTTTATTAATTGATAAAACAAAAATTAACAATATTAATGTTGGCAATATTAAAGATGATTTTGACATAGTTAAAGAAGCAGACTGGGTTGTAGAGGCTGTAGTTGAAAGAATAGATATTAAGCATAATATTTATGAAAAAATATTCAAAAATAGAAAGTCTGGAGCAATTGTATCTTCAAATACTTCATCAATTCCAATAAAAATTTTATCTGAAAAACTTTCACAGGAGGAAAAAAAAGACTTTTGTATTACTCACTTTTTTAATCCAGTAAGATATATGGGTCTACTCGAAATTGTTAAAAACGAAAATAACGATCTTGAAAAAATTAATTCCTTAAAAAAATTTTGTGAAAAAGAGCTTGGTAAAGGAGCAATTGTTTGCAACGATACACCGGGATTTTTGGGAAATAGAATAGGTGTCTACGCTATGCAAGTAGCTATGACAGAAGCATTTAAAATGAAGTTAACAATTGAAGAAGCTGATGCTGTATTTGGAAGACCTATGGGAATACCGAAAACTGGTGTTTTTGGTCTTTACGATTTGATAGGGATAGATCTTATGGCTGATGTTCTTAAAAGTTTTGTTAAGGAACTTTCCAAAGAAGATGAATTTCAAACAGTTGCAAAAGATATTCCTTTGATTCCTAAATTAATTGAAAAAGGATACACAGGGAGGAAAGGCAAAGGTGGTTTTTACCGAATTAATAAAGAGAATAATCAAAAAATTTTAGAGGCTATTAACTTAGAAACAGAACTGTACTCACCATCTAAAAAAATAGATTTAGGTATCGATACAGTAAATTTAAAAAATTTAATAAATAGGGAAGACAAGTATGGTAAATATGCATGGTCAGTCATTTCTAAAATAATTAAATATGCCTCATCTTTGGTGCCTGGTATTACAGATAAATTTAATGATATCGATGAAGCTATGAGACTTGGTTTTAATTGGGCTATGGGTCCTTTTGAAATGCTTAGATCAATTGGTGTTAATGAGTTCTTCAATAGAGTAGAAAGCATTGAAGGGAATGAATTTCTAGAAAATTTATCAAAGAGCAAAGATGAGAATTTCTATGGTGAAAGACAAATTTATACAGACATAGAAACCCTAGCCAAAGTAAGACCTAAAGCAATCAAATCAGATAAAAATAATTCAGCAGAAATACACAGGTTCAAAGACTTTAATATTGTTGAATTTACCACAAAAGCATGCGCTCTTGATTACGATTCAATGGATGCATTAAAAAATGCTACTGACAAGCCATTAATAGTAATTAATGAAAGTATGCAATTTTCTGCTGGAGTGAACTTGAGTTACACAATGAACTTTGCAGAGAAACATGATTTTAAATCTATTGAAAAATTTATTAAATATTTTCAAGATACTTGTAAAACATTGAAGTACTCAAAATATCCAGTCGTATCTGCGCCCTCTGGACTTACACTTGGAGGAGGTTTTGAAGTTCTTGTTCAAAGTAATTTTGTTGCATCGCATACAAATATTGTGATTGGTTTAGTAGAGACAATTGTTGGATTGGTACCAGCCGGAGGTGGTTGCAAAGAAATGTTATGGAGATGGATGCAAACAGAAGAAGCTAAAAAGGATCCAGATTATGCACCGTTAAAGGTATTTGATATTATTGGATACGCAAAAACAGCAACTTCGCCAGTAGAAGCCAAGCCTTTAAAATATTTGAATGAGAATGACATGACAATTATGAATCGAAACAGCCTATTCTCAGTTTCAAAAAATATCTTAGATAATAATAAAGATTTTAAAGTACCTGAAGAATGTAGTTTTAATTTATCTGGTAAACCACTTAAAGACAAAATGATAAAGGTTTTGGAAAAGTTATATAACGAAAAAATGATACTTGATCATGGAATGGAGGTTGGAAAAGAACTGGCAAATGTTTTAAGTGGAGGAGATACCTCAATAGATAAAAAACTTTCAGAAGATGATTTGTATAAATTAGAATTAGATTCTTTTATGAAGTTAATTGAAAATCCAAAAACACAAGAGAGAATTAAACATACTCTTAAAACTGGAAAACCGTTAGTAAACTAAGACTAAAAATCTTCTAGCATTTTAAAAAAATTAATAAAATCTGGTCTCAAAACATATTCTGATTTATTGTTGTATTTTATTTTCTTCAAAGCACCCAAACCATATAAAACTTTTCCAACTGGTGTATACTCACCCTCAAAAAGTGGTGCATCATTTAATAATATAAAAAATTGGCTATCCTCAGTATTCTTTTCACTTTTTCTAGCTAAACCAACGCTGCCTTTTTTAAATTTAAATG
Organism: uncultured Pelagibacteraceae bacterium; assembly: GCA_902515185.1. GTDB lineage: Bacteria > Pseudomonadota > Alphaproteobacteria > Pelagibacterales > Pelagibacteraceae > Pelagibacter. Next base: position 11,243 of record CABXTN010000023.1, read on the forward strand.
GCTTATTTACTTCCGATTGAATTTTACCATAATTTGATGAACCTGTTCCTAAGTAAGTATAATTTATATTATTTTTTTTCCCATATTCTAAATCTCCAGCTTGAACTAAAAAATTTTCAATGACTCTATGAAATGCTACATCGTCGTACTCTTTAGATTTAATCAACATTTTAAATCTTTTAACTGAGTTAGGAGATACTTTTGGATAGAGTTCAATTATAACATTACCACAAGGAACATTTAAAATTGCAATATTATTCAAGTCATTAAATACTAGTTTATTAGGATCATAATTATTTACAAAGAGGCATTTATTTTTTAAAAGAAAAAATGATCCAAATGTAATACTTACTAAAATTATTAGAAATAATGTAAGATATTTTTCTGACCTAGTTTGTTTTATCTTTCTAATCATTTTTAAAATTCAAAATTTTGATTAATTTTTAAAATATTATTTTTTAGAAAATTAATTTTATTTTCAATTATTTGATCATCTTGCATTCTTTTGATTAACAATTTTTTATTTGTTTTCATAAAAGAGTAAATTTCAGCCATATCCTCATAAGGATT
>CABXTN010000024.1 GCA_902515185.1 uncultured Pelagibacteraceae bacterium
TAGTATGAAGTATATTCTTATAAATATTATTAAAACTTATCAGTACTTAATATCTCCTTATCTTGGAAATAATTGTAGATATCTACCTACTTGCTCTGATTATTTTATAGATTGTTTAAATGAATTTGGAATTATTAAGGGGTCACTTAAGGGAATAAAAAGAATCGTAACCTGCCATCCAATAAAGTTTTTGGGTGGGGGAAAAGGTTTTGATCCAGTAATCAAAAAGAGAGTTAAGTAATTATGGATTCTAAAAATGTAATTGCTGCAATATCTTTAAGTGCAGCTGTAATAATTTTATATAGCTTATTTTTTGCCCCTAGCTCCCAGGAAATCAGCAAAGAGGGGGGGAATAATATTCAAAATAAATTAGAATCTGACACCCCTTTGCTGGAAGTGAATGAAAGTTTATCGGAATTATCAAGAGAAGATGCTTTAAAAGAAAACAAAAGAATTAATTTTGAAAATCAAAATATAGAAGGTTCTATATCTTTATTAGGGGGCATTATTGATGATTTAACTTTTAAGAACTATACAGAAACGCTTGATGGTAGTGACAAGATCATATTATTAAACCCAAAACAAATTAACACAGGTTATTATGTTGAAACTGGATGGGCAACAAATAATAAAAATATTACACTCCCAAATTCAAAAACGCAATGGAGTATTAAGGGTAATAATAAACTTACTCCTAAAAATCCGGTAACGCTGGTTTGGAAAAATAAGCAAAATTTAGAATTTCAAAAAATTTTTAAAATCGATGATAAGTTTTTATTTACTATTGATCAAAAAATTATAAATAGTTCTGAAAAAATATTTAATCTATACCCTTACGGTCAAATAATAAGAAATAAAGCTCCGGAAATAACAAATTTTTATATTCTTCATGAAGGTCTAATAGGTGTCTTTGATGAGCAGCTTGTTGAAAAAGATTATGATGATATCGAAGAAAAACAGTTTTCAAAAAATGCCAATAAAGGCTGGTTTGGGATAACAGATAAATACTGGATCACTACATTGATACCTCAAAATAACAAAGAGTTCAGATCAGATTTTGATTTTAAAAATAAATATAAAGCAAGTTATATTGAAACAGAACCAATGGAAATTTTAGCAAATAGTTCTATATCTAGCAAAACAAATATAATAATTGCTGCTAAAGAAGTTGATGTTATTGACGGTTATGCTGAAAATTTAAATATAAATAAATTCGACTTGGCAATAGATTGGGGTTGGTTTTATTTTTTTACAAAAAATTTCTTCTTTGCAATTGATTATTTCTTTAAATTAACTGGAAATTTTGGAATAGCTATAATTTTAATCACCGCTTGTATAAGAATTGTTTTTTTTCCACTTGCAAATTACTCATTCAGATCAATGGCAAAAATGAAAGTTTTACAGCCTGAAATGACGAGATTAAAAGAACTTCACAAAGATGATAAAATGAAATTACAACAAGAAATGATGGCTTTATATAAAAAAGAAAAAGTAAATCCAGTATCTGGATGCTTACCAATCTTTATCCAAATACCTTTCTTCTTTGCTATCTATAAAGTTTTATTTGTAACTTTAGAAATGAGACACCAGCCCTTTTTTGGATGGATTAAAGATTTATCTGAGCGAGACCCAACGTCTATATTTAATTTATTTGGATTAATACCTTGGGACCCACCCTCATTTTTATTAATTGGAATTTGGCCATGTTTAATGGGTCTTACAATGTGGTTTCAACAAAAATTAAATCCAACACCTCCGGACCCAATACAACAAAAAATATTCATGTTTTTTCCATTGTTTTTAACAATAATCTTGGCACCTTTTCCTTCTGGGTTGGTTATTTATTGGACTATCAATAACATCCTGACTATGGCGCAACAAATTGTGATAATGAAAAGAACTAAAGTGAAAACAATTTAAATTTTTCATAATGAATTTAGAAAAAATATTACCTGAAGATGGTCCGCCCATAGATGAAGTATCAAAATATATTAAAAAATATAAAAATGAATTAATTGTTATTAAATATGGCGGAAATATTTTTATTGATAGAAATATATTCGATAACTTTATTTTAGATATTAGCATATTAAATAAATTAGGCCTCTCAATTGTAATAGTGCATGGAGGTGGGCCAAGAATAAAAAGAGAGTTAGATAGATCAAACATTAAGACAAAATTTATTAAAGGTTTGCGTGTAACTGACGAAAAAATTATAAATATAGTCGAATCTGTTCTTATTGATTTTAACGATGATATAGTTAATTCTTTAAAAGAAGAGGGCACCGGAGCGATATCTATTAATACCAAAAAAAATAATATAATAGAAGTAGTTCCTGTATCTGAAGAACTTGGATTTGTAGGAACTCCAAATAAGATTAATATTGATATTATTAAAAGCATAATAGAAAAAAATTGTATTCCTATAATTTCCCCACTTGGTTTAGGGGAAAACAATCAGCCTTATAATATAAATGGAGATACGGCGGCGGGAGCAATAGCAAAGTCCCTAAAATCTAGAAGATTACTCTTAATGACTAACGTAGAGGGTGTTTTAAGTAAAAATAAAAAAATAATAGAAGAAATTTCTTCATCCGAAGTTTCAGAAATGATTAATAATAATACGATTACTGAAGGTATGATACCTAAAATAAACACTTGTTTAGATGCTGTAGACAATGGTGTTACTGCAGTTGGAATTATTGATGGGAGAAAAAAACATTCAATACTATTTGAACTATTTTCAGACAAAGGTTCGGGAACATTAATTAGAAAATGAAAAATTTAAAAAAAATGAAATACTTATTATTGGACTTAGATGGGTGTGTATATGGTAAACATAATAATTATCCTCTTGAACAAGTATTTGGCCAAGTATCAAAAAGAATGACAAAATTTATTTCTGAAAGACTAAAAATAAACATGCAAGAAGCAAAAGAATTACAAAAAAATTATTTTTATAAGTACAATACAAGTTTAAATGGTCTAATGATTCATCATGATATACCACCAGAAGAATTTTTATCATATGTCCATGCGATTGATTTAACTTTTATGAAAGAAGATAAAGTAATGAGAAATGAACTGGAACTACTTAATATGAATAAATTTATTTTTACCAATGGGAGCGCTAAACATGCTGAGAACATTTTAACACACCTTGGAATATACGATTTATTTGGAAGAGACAAGATTTTTGATATCCAAGATGCAGGATACGTACCTAAACCTGAAGCAAAAACTTTTGATTTAATGGTTAAAAAATTTGGTATTAATCCAGAAGAAACAATCTATGTTGAGGATATTGCAAAAAACCTAAGTATTGGATATGAGCGAGGATGTGCTACTGTTTGGTTGATTAATGACGAACATTTTGGAAAGATAGACTCTGATAAAGATTATATTTCCTATAAAATTGAAAATCTGTCTTTATTTCTCAAGGAAATAAGGCTATTAAAAAGTAAATAAATTATGTCTATTGAAAATATTATAAATGACGCCTGGCAGAATAAAGATAAAATTAATCGTAGCTCTGATAAAAAAATTATAAATGCAATCGATGAAATTATCACTGATTTAGACAGTGGAAAAATTAGAGTTGCAGAGAAAATAAGTGGTGAATGGATTACACACCAATATATAAAAAAAGGAATTATGCTAAGTTTTAGAATACATGGAATGGATGCATTAAGTGGTCCATATAGTAGCTGGTACGACAAAGCTCATTTACTAAAAGGTAAAACAGCAGGTTGGACAAAAGAAGATCATGAAAAGGCTGGTTTTAGAATGGTACCTAATTCTCCTGTGAGAAGAGGATCTTTTATTGGAAAGAATGCAGTTTTAATGCCCTGCTATATAAACATTGGTGCATACATCGATGAGGGTACAATGATCGACACATTTGCACGTGCAGGAAGTTGTTGTCAAATTGGAAAGAATTGCCATATCTCTGCAGGATCAGGTGTCGGTGGAGTGTTGGAACCTGCTCAAGCATTACCAACAATAATTGAAGATAATGTTTTTTTGGGAGCAATGTCTGAAGTTGTAGAGGGGGTAATTGTAGGTGAAGGATCTGTCTTAAGTATGGGTATGTATATTGGTCAATCTACGAAGATAGTAAATCGAAAAACAGGTGAAATTAGTTACGGCAAAATTCCACCTTACTCTGTTGTTGTTCCTGGTTCACTACCAGACAAAAATAATTCTTCTGCACCATCTTTATACTGTGCTGTAATAATTAAACAAGTTGATGAAAAAACAAGATCTAAAACATCAATTAATGATCTTTTAAGAGAATAAAAATCATGGCAATTTTAAATGAAGTAAAATTAGCCAAAGAGCTAATCAAGTTTCCATCAATAACACCAATTGATGCTGGGGTTATGAAATTTTTAGAAAAGAAGTTAAAGAAGTTAGGTTTTAAAACTAAAATAATTGAATTCAAAGAGAAGAATTTTAAACCTGTTAAAAATTTATATGCAAGATTAGGAAATAAAGGATCAAATTTTTGCTTTGCGGGACACTTAGATGTTGTTCCACCTGGTAATATAAATGATTGGACAGTTAATCCTTTTAAACCATCAATTAAAAAAGGTCATTTAATCGGGAGAGGCGCTAATGATATGAAAAGCTCTATTGCTGCCTTTGTATCTGCTGTTAGCACTTTTTTAATTAAGAACAAAAATTTTAAAGGATCAATTAGTTTATTGATTACTGGTGATGAAGAGGGTGATGCAATAAATGGAACAAAAAAAGTTGTTGATTATCTTAAAAAGAAAAAAGAAAAAATTGATTTTTGTTTAGTTGGAGAGCCTACAAATCCAAACAAATTAGGAGAAATGATAAAAATAGGACGTAGAGGAAGCTTAACTGGTAAACTTACAATAAAAGGCACTCAAGGTCATGTGGCTTATCCTCATAGAGCAAATAACCCCTCAACATCAATTATCAAAATTTTAAATGAATTAAAAAATATTAAATTTGATAAAGGAACTAAAAATTTCCAACCCACGAACTTGGAAGTTACTAAAATAAATATTGATAATAATGCTGATAATGTAATACCTGGATCTGCAGAAGCAACATTTAATATTAGATTTAATAATAAGCACTCATCAAGATCTATTAAAAAAAGGCTTAATAAAATTTTTAGAAAAGTTAGTAAAAAAAATAAATCTATTCATAAGATAGATTATAGAGTCTCTGGAGAGGCTTTTTTAACTAAACCAAATTCAACAACTTTTATGATACGAGATGTTGTTAAAAAAATTACTAAAATAAAAACAAAACTTTCTACAACTGGAGGAACTTCAGATGCTAGATTCATAAGAAAGATAGCACCCTGTTTAGAATTTGGTTTGGTTGGTAAAACTATGCATAAAGTTGATGAAGCAGTATCTTTAAAAGATTTGAAAAATTTAACTAAAATTTACGAAAATATTTTACAAGATTATTTTAGGTGAAAACTGCAATTATAAGTTCTGAGGCTTCTGAGCAGCATCTTACAGGGGATGGTCATCCTGAGCAGCCAAAAAGAATACTATCTATCAAAAATAAATTAAAAACTAGAAAAGATTTAATATGGCAAGAACCTGAAAATGTTCCGAATGAAATATTAGAAATTACACACTCTAATGAATATATTAAAAATATAAAAAAATCTTTTCCATTAGATGGACTAAAATTTTTAGATGGTGACACTGTAATTTCACCAGGTAGTAAAAAAGCAGTTTATGACGCAGCTGGCTCAGTTATTAGGGCGATAAATGGTATTGAAAAAGGAGAATTTAAAAATGCTTTCTGTGCAGTTAGACCACCCGGGCATCATGCGGAAAAAAATAAAGCAATGGGTTTCTGTGTAATAAATCAAGCAGGTATAGCACTAAACTATTTAGTAAATAAATTTAAATATAAAAAAGTTGCTTGTGTAGATTTTGATGTACATTGGGGTAATGGAAATTATGATGTAATGCGTAATAATAAAAATGCATTATATATCTCTACTCATCAATATCCATTTTACCCTGGAGGAGGAACTGATAAAGATAAAGGAAATTTTAATAATTCTCTAAATATCCCTTTGCCTGCTGGTACAAATTCTGAACAATATTTTAATGCCTTTAATAGAGTGTTAGATAGATTGTCTAATTATAAGCCTGATTTCCTATTATTTTCTGCAGGATTTGATGCCCATAAAGATGATCCTTTAGCTCAGTTTGAATTAAACTCTAAGGATTTTTATGAAATAACAAAAAGGACATTAAAAGCAACAAGCAAGTATACTAATGGTAAAGTTGTTTCAATACTCGAAGGTGGTTATGATTTAAATGCACTTGCTGAAAGTACTAATGAACATGTTAACGCACTTATAGAATTCAATTGATAAAATTTTTATACATTATAAATAATCTCTATGAAATTATATAAAATTAAAAAATCTAATATTGACAACAAAGGTCGCGGGCTTTATGCAACAAAAAAAATAAAAGCTGGAACCAAAATTATTAATTACAAAGGAAAGATTGTTACAAATAAAGAAGTTGACGAATCTGATAAATACGACAATGGTAAACCAATATATTTATTTACATTAAATAAAAGATATACCTTAGATGGTGATTTTTCATGGAACACAGCGGGATTAATAAACCATAGTTGTAGCCCTAATTCTGAATATGATGGTAAGGGTCTAAAAATTTGGATAAGAGCAATAAAAGACATTGAAAAAGGCGAGGAAATTACTTGTGATTATGGTTTTAGTTTTGATAAAGATTATAAACAATTTCCATGTAGGTGCCAGGCCATAAACTGCTGTGGATATATAGTTCGAGAAGAGTCTAGATGGCGTATAAATAAAAAATTTTCGATGAGTCAAAAAAAAAGATTAGTAAATAACTCTCTTTAAGTAAAGTCCCCCAGGGGGTGCTGGTGGGGCACATAAAGTTCTTTTTTTTAATTTTAAAATATTTTCAAATTTTTTTAGAGTCCATTTTTTATCTCCAAGGTATTTTAAACAACCTACCATTGAACGTACTTGCTGCTGCAGAAAAGATTTGGACCGAAATTCTATTTCAATTTTGTTTTTTGTTGATATAATTTTAATTGATTTCATTGTTCTTATTGGACTTTTTGCTCTGCAGCTGGATGCTCTGAAAGTGGAAAAGTCTTTTGTACCAATTAACTTTTTTGCACCTTTTTTCATTAATTTTAAATCTAGTTTTTTCATAATATGCCATGCTCTATTTTTTTCTAAAACTGGAGTACTTGATCGATTAATTATAACATATTTGTATATCCTCATTTTAGCTGAATACCTTGCATGAAAATTATATTTTTTTTTTTTTATTCTTAGAATTGAAATACCTTCTTTATTTAAAAAATAATTTAATGATTTTAATATTTTATTTGTTTGATTTATTTTAGTCTTACAATCAAAATGCGCAGATTGTTCAATGGCATGGACGCCAGAATCAGTTCTGCCTGATCCTGATAATGTTATTCTTTCTTTTAAAAGTTTTGAGACATTTTTTTGAATTAATCCTTGAATAGTTTTACCTTTTTTTTGAATTTGCCATCCAAAAAATTTTGATCCTTCATACTCAATTAATATTTGGTACCTATGCATTATTCAATAAGGATCCTTTTTTCATTTGTGAACCTAACAAAAACTCAGATGTTTTTTGCGGCCTTTTCCCTTCTCTTTGAATCATCAATACTTTAATAGAAAGTTCTTTGCATGCAATTTCTAAATTATCGCTAATAATCTCTCCAGCTTTTCCACTTGAATTAGTCAGCTCTGCCTTAAGAATTTTATATCTTGCGCCGTTAAAAAAAAAATAAGAACCATTCAATCCATTAATATTAGCTATGATATTCTTTGCGGGGATATTCCAGTCTATACTGGCTTCTTTTTTATCAATTTTTTTTGCATACGTAGCCTTACTATGATCTTGGCTTTGAAAATTTGCCTTATCTTCTAATATATTATCAATAACATCTAAAATTTTTTCTGCTGCAAGAATAGATAATTTTTCTGATAAACTTTCCGCATTATCTTTTTTATCAATAGTTATTCTATAAGAGTTACAAATTGGTCCATGATCTAGTTTAGAGTTTATTTTCATAATACTTATTCCAGATTCATTATCTAGATTCATTATTGCTCTTTGAATCGGTGCAGCACCTCTGTAATTAGGAAGCAGCGATGCATGAATATTAATAAAACCCTTTTTTGCAAGACGTAGGAAATTTTCTGGTATAATTTGGCCGTATGCAACAACTAAGACTAAATCTGGATTTAATTCTTTTAAATATTTATACTCCTCATCGTTATCCTTAAAGCTTTTTGGTGTTCTTACTTCTAAGCTAAGTGTTTCGGAGATTAATTGAATTGGAGATTTTGTTAATTTCATGCCACGATTTGATTTTTGTGGTACCTGAGTATAAACAGCAGATATTGGGTAACCATTCTGATAAAGTGATTTTAAAATAGGCACAGCAAACATAGGGGTGCCCATAAAAACTATTTTTTTTAGCATTTTTAAACAACTACCCTATCTGGGTTTTGTTTATTTCTAGATAATTTTTTAATAATTACATCTCTTTTTAATTTTGATAAAAAATCAATTATTAAACGTCCATCTAAATGATTAATTTCATGTTGAATACACGTGGAGAGTAGATCATCACACTCCATTTCCTTTTTTTTTCCTTCTTGGTCAATATATTCAACTAAGCAAACTTTGGGTCTTTCTATCTCTATAAAAGTTTCAGGCAAACTTAAACAGCCTTCTTCATAAATTGATTTCTCATCGCTTATTTTTTTCACTATTGGATTAATAAAACATATTGGATTTTTTTTTTCTTCTTTTTGTGAAACATCCAAAACTATAATTCTTTTAGGTACTCCAATTTGAATTGCTGCTAAACCGATACCTTTATTATGATACATTGTTTCAAATAGATCTTTGATAAGTTTTTTTTCATTATCTCCAACCGTTTCAATTGGATCAGAGCTTTTTCTTAAAAGTTCGTTTGGTACGGTAATAATTTTTTTCAATGCCATAAAAGTATTCTATTCTTAAATTTATGCTTTTAAAGGGATTGTTTTAATTATTATATCGTTTCTAATTCTATCAATATTAAGTTTATTTAAAGTTGACAAAATAAAGTAAAGACTCTCAGTGCCGAGATCTTTAATATTATCTTCTCCTATTATCTCAACTAATCTAAGTAAAATCATAGCTATTTCACCATCATTAATCATTACCTGAATATCCGTAGGTATATTTGCATTATCAAGTTCAAGTATTTGTTTATATTTTTCAGAAATTTGAACTCCATCTGCTAAAAGAGATTCTATTACAATTATATCTTTTGTAGAAAAATAGTATTTCTGGTTTTTTTTGATTTTTTTTAACATTTTATTAAGTTCTTTCTCTGCTCGCTGTAAATCCATTTGATCAGAAAAATAGTTTATTAATTTTGATTGATGAAGAATTTTATTATTAAACTTAATTTTTTTATTTTTATTTCGTTTTTCAGCTAAATGATATCTGTAAAACTCCATATGTTCGTTATCTACATCGTTTTCATCTAGTTTATCGAGCATACGAACTAATTCTGTATCAAAAGCATTGCTAATTCCACTTTCATTGAAACTTCCCTTAAGAATTTTTAAGATCTTTATTTTAGACTGTGTATCTTTTGAAATTAAATAACCTTGATATAAAAGTGCTCTTGATTGATTTTTTGAAAGTAGCTTATACGAATCTTCGATGGATAGAAGTTGTCCAATACTAAATTTATATCTTTTATATAAATTCAAAAGGTCTTTCTCAAGGTAATTCCCATTGTGCGTAGCTTTTTCAATAGAAATAACTTTTTCATCATCTTCAATTTCTATTTCATTTAAGTTGATCAATAAATTATTTGTTGTTAAGTAGCTCCATATCAATTTACTTGTATTTTCATTTGGCTTGAACTGAAAATTGTTATTTGCTAAATGAGATAAATGGAAATTGAGAATATTTTTTTCAGAAATTTTTTGATCAGTTTCATTAGAATAACCCATTAAATAATCAAATTTGTCCTCAAAAAACTTATTCTTAAATCCACTTTCTTTTAATAAATCAAATTGTACTTGAGCTATCTCGTTTTCATTTTTATATATATAGCAATAAATTTTAAACATAGATAAATAGTCATTGCTATCTAATAATTTTATATTTGAAAAAATACCGCAAGCTTTATTCAAGTTATTACTAGATAAATTTTTGTCTACAAAAAATTTTAGTAAATCTTGGTCTATCTCCTCTTTATTATTTATTATAAATTTTTCTATTAAGTCAAGATCACCATTTTTAATTAACCAATCAGATTTTAGTTTTAGAAACTTATCTGCTGAAAAATTATTTTTTGGCGGCAAGGCATTTGTTAAAATAAGTTTATTATATAAATTTTTGGCATCCAGTGATAAATTAAGCTTGTTAATTTTACTGATGATGTTTGATATTTTTTCTCCATCCGAAAATTCCCACATATCTATAGAAAGATCATTTTCATCTGGATCAAATAGACCTACTAAATATTTTTTTTCTTTTATGAGACTTTCTTCAAATTGAAGTGAATTTAAGTCATCAACTTTAAGATTATCTATAATTGACTGACTATCATTTGATATTGTAGTATTATTTTGCTTTATTTCACCATTGCTTTCAGACTTTTCAACACTCCAAATATCTACAGGTTCGTTAGTGTTCACATTTTGAAAATATAAAAATGTAAATGCTAATTTAAATAAGAAAATTTTACTTAATAATCTTAATATTTTCATTAGGAATTATTTTTTCAATTTTTTTATTGGGTGAAGGAAAATTTATTTGATCTACTAATAGTAGTATAACAAAAAATAAAAAAAACACTAAAGCAATTTTAATAAGAAGTTTTATTAAATAATTTGATTTACCAATGGCTTGCTTTTTTTGAAAATACATATAACGTTTTTATAATAAATCAAATTAAGACAATATTATGTTTTTTCAACACAGATATTTACTTTAATGAAAAAAAACCTTGTTTTGGTAGGAATGATGGGTTCGGGAAAGAGCACAATTGGCAAAATGCTGGCCAAGAAGACTGGTCAAAAATTTTTTGATATAGATATGTTAATTGAAAAAGAACTCAATTTAAAAATAACTGATATATTTAAAACAAAAGGAGAAAAATTTTTTAGGAAAATAGAGGAAAAAATGACGCTAAACAAATTAAAACTAACTAACAATATTATTGCACTTGGCGGAGGAGCTTTTTTAAATGATCATGTAAGAATTAAGATATTAGAAAATGATATTTCAGTATGGTTAAATTGGGATACTGAAACTTTAGTCTCAAGAA
>CABXTN010000025.1 GCA_902515185.1 uncultured Pelagibacteraceae bacterium
TGTTCGAAGGAACTTCAGAAGAAGTCAAAAAAAATGAGAAAGTAATTGATAGTTATTTAGGACGTGGAACTAAGATTAATAAGGATATTTATTAATGTCTTTTTTTGAAGGGAATAAAATGACAGCTGGATATGGAAAAGGTCCAGATATTATTAATTCTTGTACAATAAAAGTTGATCAAGGAGAAATAGTTGCAATTCTAGGACCAAATGGTGCTGGAAAATCTACAGCAATGAAAGCAATGCTTGGATTATTAAATTTAAAATCAGGATCTGTTGTAATTGATGGGGTAGATATTTCAAAACTTTCTCCACAAGATAGAGTAAAAAAAGGTATTTCATTTGTTCCACAAACTAAAAATGTTTTTGCAGAATTAACAGTAAAGGAAAACTTAGAAGTAGGCGCCTTCTTAAGAGAGGACAATATAAATAAAGTTATAGAGGAAATTTTTGATTTATTTCCAATATTAAAAGTAAAAAGTTCGCAAGTTGTTGGCCAACTATCTGGCGGTCAAAGACAACAAGTTGCATTAGGAAGAGCGCTTATGATTAAACCATCAATTTTAATGTTAGATGAACCAACAGCAGGTGTATCACCTATTGTAATGGACGAATTGTTTCAGCATATTTTAAGAGTTAAGGAGACAAATGTTGGAATAATAATGGTTGAACAAAATGCTAAACAGGCTCTTAGTATTTCTGACAGAGGTTATGTTTTGGTCACAGGTGAAAATAAATTTGAAGGATCTGGAGACGAATTACTTAACGATCCAGAAGTAAGAAGATCGTTTTTAGGAGGATAAATTGGAATTATTAAATGCATTAGTCTTATTACTAAATTATACAATTGTTCCAGCAATTACATATGGGTCACAACTTGCATTAGGTGCAATTTTTGTAACTTTAGTTTATGGAGTTTTGAGATTTGCAAATTTTGCAACAGGAGACATGATGTCATTTGGAACAATGTTTGCTGTATTATTGACTTATTATTTTCAATCAGTTGGAATTGGTCTTGGTATATTACCAACAGCATTACTTACTATTCCATTCGCGATTATTGCAATGATTTTATATATGTTATTTATTGATAACTTTGTTTTTAAATATTATAGAGTAAAAAAGAGCGCCCCTGTTCAGCTCGCAATGGTAAGTGTAGGTGTAATGTTTGTTACACAAGCTATTATAAGAATAATCATAGGTCCATTTGATCGAAGATTTCTAGATGGTGAAAAATTTATTTTAAAAGCTTCAGAATTTAAAGAGATGACTGGGTTGAATGAAGGTTTAACAATCAAATCTACGCAAGCAATAACTGTAGTTGTTACAATAATTTTAGTTTCAATATTGTTTTGGTTTTTAAACAAAACTAAAACAGGAACTAGTATGAGAGCTTATTCTGATAATGAAGATTTAGCATTATTATCAGGAATAGATCCCAAAAGAGTTGTGATGATCACTTGGATTATAGCAGGTTTTTTAGCTACTGTTGGAGGGGTGCTTTATGGATTAGATAAAAGTTATAAGCCGTTTGTCTATTTTAATAACATGCTCCCAATTTTTGCTGCTGCTATAGTTGGAGGAATTGGTAATCCATTTGGAGCATTTTTGGGCGGATATGTAATTGCTTTTGCTGAGATTTTTGTAACTTATGCTTATAAAAAGTTTTTTACCTACTTATTACCAGAAAGTTTAGAACCAGATTCTTTAGTTCAATTATTATCTACAGATTATAAGTTTGCAGTTTCCTTCTCGATTTTAGTCATTGTTTTACTCTTTAGACCATCTGGTATTTTTGAGGGAAAAAAAATATGAGAAAATATTTAAATATAATTACAGCTTATTCCATAATGATGATTTTAATTATTTTGGTAGGTATTTTTCAATCATGGTCAATTGCTCTATCAATACTTAACTACTGTTTAATTTCAGCTGTGATGACAATGGGAGCAAATATTCAGTGGGGCTATGCAGGTTTAATAAACTTTGGAATTATGGGCTACACCGCTTTAGGAGGCTTAGCTGTAGTATTGGTATCTGTTGCTCCAGTCCCTGAAGCTTGGAGTGCTGGTGGATTTAATATGATCATGAGTCTAATTTTAATTTTAGGAATAGTATTAGTCGTAAAATATATATTAAAAAAATATAAAAGTTTAAAATATAGGAATTATCTAATAGCACTTGTAATAGTCTTTGGAATAATTTTAATTAGAATTGTTGCTTCACCAGGAATTGAAGCAATAGAATCTGTTAACCCTGCAAAAACAGGTTTCCTAGGAGGCCTAGGTATGCCAATTTTGTTTTCTTGGATAGTTGGAGGTCTCTTTGCTGCTGGTTTAGCATTTTTAATTGGAAAAATTGCACTTGGTCTTAGAGCTGATTATCTTGCAATTGCTACACTGTTAATTGCAGAAATAGTAGTATCAATTATTAAGCATGAAGATTGGTTAGCAAGAGGTGTAAAAAATGTAATTGGACTAAAAAGACCAGTTCCATATGAAATAAATCTTCAAACATCTCCTTGGTTTATCAATTTAGTTGAAAAGTTAAATCAAGGTAAATTAAATTTAATAAGCTCTGTTTCAGAAAAAAAAGATATCCTTAACCAGTTAGTTATAGACGCATCTTCAGTTTATGTAAAACTATGTATGACTGGTTTATTTCTTACTGTAGTAATTATTTTATTAATTTTAACTCAAAAAGCTCTTTATTCTCCTTGGGGAAGAAAAATGAGAGCAATAAGAGATAATGAAGAAGCGGCGGGAGCCATGGGCAAAAATGTTGTTAAGGAACATCTTCTAATTTTCATATTGGGATCGGCTATTGTTGGTTTAGCTGGAGCAATGATGGTAACTAATGATGGTTTATTTACCCCAGGCAGTTATAGGCCAATGAGATATACGTTTGTCATATGGGTTATGGTTATTGTTGGTGGTACAGGTAATAATTTTGGTGCAATATTAGGTGGATTTGCAGTTTGGTTTTTGTGGGTTGAGGCAGGGCCAATCGCATTATTCCTGATTAACTTCTTTACGGCACATTTAGACGAAGCAAATGCTTTAAAGGTTCATTTAATAGAAAGTGCTCCATATTTTAGGTTTTTGATGATTGGTGTTGGACTACTTGTTATAATGAGATATCGTCCAAAAGGATTAATTCCAGAAAAAATAAATACAAAAAAAATATGAAATATATCTTACTTGGAATGGCCATAGCATTTGCGATGTATTTAAGTGATAAATACATCTTTTGATGAATAAAAACCTATTCTTATTAACACTAAGTCAAATTTTTAGTTTTACAGCCGCTCCAGTAACAGTTTTTTTGAGTGGAATTATTGGCTCTCAAATAAGTCCAATTAAATCTCTATCAACTTTGCCGATGTCAATTTCGGTGGTTGGCATTGCGATAGGAGCAATTATAGCTACTAAGGTCATGAGTATGATTGGTAGAAAATATGGTTTTATATTAGCAGCTTTAGGAAATGCGCTATTTTCTATTTTAGCAGCGTATTCAATATTTATGCAAAATTTTGTTTTATTTTGTTTTGCAAATTTATTTATTGGTATTGGAATGGCTTTTACCCATCAGTATCGTTTTGCCGCTGCCGAAAGTGTTCAAAAAGATATGGCACCAAGAGCTATTTCTATAATATTATTTGGTGGAATTATTTCAGCTTTTTTAGGACCAAGTCTTGCAAATTATTCAAAAGAATTATTTAGTGAAAATTTATATGTTGGATCATATCTTGCACTAGCTTTATTAACTTTTATTCCTTCAATTCTTTTCTTGTTTTATGAAAGTAAATCTAAAAAACAAACTAATTTAAAATATAAAGGAAGAGGATTCTTGGAATTAATCTCACAACCAAGGTTTATACAGGCGGTAGCAGCATCAGCTTTTGGATATGCTGTGATGACTTTTTTAATGACTGCGACACCTATTAGTATGCATGTAATGGAAAATATGAGTTTAACTAAAACAAGTATAGTAATCCAATTTCACGTTGCTGCTATGTTTCTTCCTTCGTTATTGACTGGATATCTAATAAAAAAGTTTGGTCATAGTAATATAATTTATTCAGGTATATTTCTTTATAGCATTACTTTAATTGCAAGTACATTTGACCAAAGTTTTTTTAACTATATGTTTGCTTTAATATTCTTGGGATTAGGTTGGAACTTCTTATTTATATCTGGAACAAGTTTGCTTGTTTTAACTTATAAGGAAGAAGAAAAATTTAAAGCCCAAGGCTTGAATGATTTTGTAGTTTATTCCATACATGCTGTGGGAAGTTTATCAGCAGGTATTTTTATAGCGTTAACAAACTGGAAAACGATGAATTTAATATGTATTCCATTTATGATTTTAATTGTTTTAGCTACAATTAGAGCTGATATATTAGAAAAAAAAAACCCTAGCGTTGTTGAACGCTAGGGTTTTAAATTAAAGATTATCTTTGTTTTTTAGTTTTAAATTTTCCACCTTTGATTTCTTTTTCTAAGAAAGATCCAAAAGCTTCACCCACTTCAGTAAATTCCACTCCAGTTGCACCTTCGTAGTTAACAGCTTTTCCCTTAGCTAAAAGGTCTAAAGCTTTCTTAAGTTGGCCTGGGTAAATTTTAGTTCCAGGAGCATTAGCTACAGACATTACATTCTTTTGAACTGCAGCTCTATCCGCTTTACCACCTGCTTGCATTGCTAAAGTAATTAATGCAGCAGCATCATAAGATTCCCCAGTATAAGGACCTGATGAGTCAATTCCAGCAGCTTTAGCTACTTTAGAAAATACACCCGCTCCTTTTCCAGTTGAACCCGGAATTGAGCCAAATGATTTATTTAAAGCCTTACCAAAAGAGTCAGTCAATGAATCTCCGATCATTCCGTCAGATAAAATAAATGTATCAAAAGCTCCAGAGTCTAAAGACCCTTGTATAATACCTTTACCACCTTGGTCTAAGTAACCAATAACAGCAACTGCATCTCCACCCGCAGAAGCTAATGTAGCAACTTCAGCAGCGTAATCTGCTTTACCATCTTCGTGAGCAGCAACAGTAGTTACTTTAATGCCATGTGCTTTTACTGCGGCTTCATAAACATCAGCAAGACCTTTTCCATAGTCATTATTTGTATAGGTTATAGCAACACTCTTAACACCCCTATCTTTTGTGATGTCAGCTAGGATTTGTCCACCTCTAGCATCTGATGGAGCAGTTCTAAAGAAATATCCATTATCATCTAGTGTTGATAATCCTGGAGATGTTGCAGAAGGTGATATCATAACCACACCTTTTGGTACCGCTACGTTTGATGCAATAGCTCCGGTTACCCCTGAACAGTCTGCACCCATTATAGCAACCACACCACCTGAAACTAAACCTTCAGCAGCCGATGTTGCAGCGGCAGAGTCAACACATGTTGAGTCAGCTCTTTCAACAGAAATTGTTTTACCACCTAATAATGCGCCTGAGTCTGATGCCTCTTTAAAAGCAAGTTCAGCTGACGCTGCCATAGCAGGAGTTAAAGATTCTATAGGACCAGTAAATCCTAAAATAACTCCCATCTTAATCGCATGT
This sequence comes from uncultured Pelagibacteraceae bacterium, assembly GCA_902515185.1. Lineage (GTDB taxonomy): Bacteria > Pseudomonadota > Alphaproteobacteria > Pelagibacterales > Pelagibacteraceae > Pelagibacter. The sequence continues at coordinate 5,576 of CABXTN010000025.1, forward strand.
CCATCTGCCAATACGTTTGATGTAAAAGTCGATACAAACATAAATGCAGCAATAAATAGTTTTTTCATTATTTTCCTTTTTAATTGTTAACAATTTATAAAAATCAAATTAAAGCCTATTTAAAAATATTTTCAATAAGCGATTTATTTTATTTTATGAAGCAAAATCACCGAAGTTATTACAATTATACCACCCAATATGAACAGTATAGTTGGCACTTCTCCAAAAATTAAGAAAGTTAATATTATGCCGAAGATTGGAAACAAAGAATAAAAAGGAAAAATTTGTCCAACTGTATAAAATTTATAAAGATAAAACATTAAAAGATGGGCACATAGCGAAACTATAATAGCCTGATACAAAATTAATATCCATGAGCCTAAATTAATATTTTTTATATTTAATAATGTATTTCCTTCAATAAAATAAGAAGTAATTAACAAAATTGTAAAACCGAATATACCAACACTTGCATTGAGTAAACTTGTATCTAAACTTTTTAACTGTCTAGAGTAAACTTGAGCTAGACCAAAAAATAAAGCCATTAAACCTGCAAAAAGCAAACCTAAAAAATTATCACGTAGCTGTGGATCATAAAATATTATTAAAATACCGACGAATGCTGTGAATATAAGAAACCATTTTTTTTTGTTTATATTTTCCCCTAACATTAACGCACTTGCTAAAATTCCAAAAGGTATAGCCAGTTGTGAACCAACAATAATTGGAGATATAATTGTTGAATAATAAAGAGAGAGATTCATAAAAACATAAACAAAAACTCCCATAGAGATGGAAAAAATTATTAAAGGAGAAATATATTTCTTTTCTGGGATTTTAAATCTCCAAAAAGGAATTAATATAATTAATACCAAACCCATTCTAAGTGAAGCCATTAAAATAGGAGGCACGGAATTATTAAGCGCTAGTTTAGCAACGGGAAAAGCACTTCCGTGTGCAGCCATTATAAATAATAAAACTAATAAATGTTTTAAAGGCACTATCTAATTGAGAAAGGATCCAAAGTTGGTTCGTCAGATGTATAGTACCAAGTAGTCTTTACACGTGTATAATCTTTAATTGAATCAATTCCTGCTTCTTTACCGTAACCACTATCTTTTATTCCACCAAATGGAGCAGAAGGAGAAATAAGTCTGTACGTATTAACAAAAGTTATTCCTGCTCTTATTGCATTTGAAACTCTCAATCCTCTAGCTAAATCACTAGTATAAATTCCAGATGATAAGCCGTATTGATTATCATTCATTTTTTTTATTACCTCTTCCTCGGTTTTAAATTTCATCACTGATAAAATTGGTCCAAATAATTCATTTTCAGCCGAAGGTAAGTTGTGGTTATCACATTCAATTATAGTTGGTGGAAAATAATATCCTTCATTTGAAAATTTGTGTCTTTCACCCCCACATTTAATTTTACCACCCTGCGCGACTGTTGCTTTTATACTTTTTTCTATAACCTCTAATTGTTTAAAATTACTTAGCGGACCCATTTCTGTCTTGGGATCCATTGGAGTCCCAATTTTTATTTTTTTTGCTCTTTTTGACAGTTTATCTAAAAATTCATCATATATTTCATCTTGTAAATATAATCTCGATCCAGCTATACAGCTTTGTCCGCTTGCCCCGAATATACCTGCAGTGATCCCATTTATTGCATTTTCTTGATGAGCGTCATTGAATACTGCAACAGGACTTTTTCCACCAAGTTCTAAACTTACTTCTGATAAATTTTCAGCAGAGTTTTTAATAATATGCCTTGCGGTGTCAGGTCCTCCTGTAAAAGCAATTTTTTCAACTAAATCATGAGTAGTCAGCGCTTTACCACATGGTTCTCCAAATCCGGTAATCACATTTACAACTCCTTTTGGTATTCCAGTTTCCTCTATAAGTTTTGCAAATTCGAACATAACTGCGGGTGCTAATTCAGAACATTTTATAACTATAGTATTTCCAGTTGCTAAAGCGGGTGCTAATTTTGTTGCAGTTAAAAACATTTGTGAGTTCCATGGAACAATTGCAGCTATTACGCCAATGGGTATTCTTGTGGTGATAGCCTGAACATTTGGTTTATCAATTGGCAAAACTGTTCCTTCAACTTTATCTGCTAGACCAGCATAGTAGTCATAGTACTCAGCAATATAGTTTGCTTGTTTATTCGTTTCTCTAAAAAGTTTACCTGTATCTATAGTCTCAACTTCACCAAGTAATTTTGCGTTATCCCTTAATTTTTGTCCAATCGCTCTTAAAAATTTTGCTCTTTCTCTTGGTAATAATTTTGACCAATCACCTTCAAAAGCCTTTTGTGCTGCTCTAACTGCTCTGTCCACATCTTTTGCGTTAGCCTCAGGCACTTTAGCCCAGGGCTTGTTATTTTCTGGATTTAAAGTTTCAAAAGTTTTTTTACTTTCAGACTCTACCCATTCTCCACCAATAAACATTTTATATTCTTTTAATTTTGACATAATTTAATTAACATGTACTTTTATTGCATGGTTTACCTCATCTACACACTCAATACTACATAGATGTTTCCCATTTTTAATTATTTTGACTGTAGAATTTTTTATACATTTACTAAGGTTTTTTGACATTTCTGGAGTAGAGCCAGAATCAAACTCACCCGTCATGATTAATGTCTTAACTTTTATGTTTTCAAATTTTTCATTGTCCTTGTGCTTTACAAAAAGCTCATAAATTTTAAGGAAATCTTCCATATTATTTTCATTTAACATAGAAGTGATTTCTTCATAAATTTTAGGATTTTTTAAAATATATTCATCAGTAAACCATCTTTTCAAAGCTTGTTTTGATAAAGATTTACTTTTTTTGGATAGTTCAAATCTGTCATTTACTATTTGTTGCTGTTCCATACTTCTTTCAAAAATAGAACAAAGTAAAGTTAAACTTTCCAATCTTTCGTTATAGTTTTCAGCAAAATTTCTTGCAATTAATGAACCTATAGAAAAACCAACTAGATGAATTTTTTTAAAGTTAAGTTCATTAATTAAATTTAATAATTGTGTTGAAAAATTATCAAAACTAAGTTTTGAATTTTTTAAGGGGGTTTTACCGTGGCCTAAAATATCATATGCAACCATTGTATTTTCAAATGCATTAAATTGAGGTTTCCAAATTTTGTGATTTAAACCAACTCCATGAATAAAAATAATCGGAGTTCCCTGATTTTTATTCAGAATATAAAAAGTACCATTTGAGTCTGATGCATTAATCATTGAGTTACTCGGGCTCAATACCCATTTCTTTCATATCTTGATATCTATCACCTGTTCTTGCGTGTGCTCTTCCACTTGATGCACCACCTATAGCTATTACAACCTCATTATCAAAAGGCGCATCATGAATAGTAAATTCATGTGTTAGATAATAAGGTCTTAAACCAGAATCAGTTTTATGCATCATTGGTATTGAAATTTTTGATCCTGCTGGACCTCTAGTGTTTGTAAAACTTAAATAAGATGTTCCACCTACAGCGTCTCTAAATTTGTTACCGAATCTTAAAGTATGAATAAAAGCAGATGCATGCTCAATCTCACCCTTAAGGCCAACAACACCAGCCTTTCCATATGCTAAAATTTTATCTGGAGATCCAATTTCTTTAATTAGCTCTGGCACTAATATATCACCAAGCTTTGGCGCTAGATCAAGAATGGTTGGCTTAAGATCCTCTACAAAGCCTTTACCGTCCCATGGATTTTTAAAAACTGCTGCAACAGAAACTAATAAAACAGGCAGCTTTGCTTCTTTGCCACCTTCTATAAACGTCTTATCAACAAATTTTGTAAATTTCCTTAATTCTAATTTCATTTTTTTGATCTGTGTTTAAAGCTATCTCTTCTAAAACTGTATAGTGCTTTTGGATCTACATCAACATCAATTACAACGGGCTTATTAACTTTTAAAGCTTTTTTGAAAACTCTATTTATATCTGATAATTTTTTAACCTTATATCCTTTTGCCCCATAAAAATTTGCAACTTTATCAAATGGAGGACTTGAAATGTCCGCCCCTAGATATCTTTTTCCAAAAAAGTCTTTTTGATAAGCCTTTTCAGCTCCCCAACTTTTATTATTCATAACAATCGTAATTGTATTTATTTTATATTCAACAGCGGTACTTAATTCAGATATGGTCATTCCAAAACCTCCGTCACCCATTAAACTTACTACAGTTTTTTTGGGTTTTGCTAATTTTACACCCAGTCCACAGGCAAATGAAAAACCAACAAGACCAAAATCTAAAGGTGAAAATAATGATGGCGGTGTATAATAATTTAAAGAGTCTGTTGCTTGCAAACATAGTGTTCCTGCGTCCAATGTAATAGCGGTATTTTTAGGTAAAACTTTTCTTAATTCTTTAAAAAGTGCGTTTGGTTGTATAGGACTATTTTTCGATTTTATTTTATCTCTATTTTCTAAAAATTTTGATTTTTCTAGAATAAATTTTTTTGTCCAACCTTTAATTTTAGGTGTAATTTTTTTTTGTTTAAATGCTCTCAATAATTGTAAAGCTACAGTGGAAGCATCCGCCAATATTCCAATTGAGATTGGGAAATATCTTCCAATCATTTTTTTTTCTAGTTCAATCTGAATAATTTTAGCTTTTTCGCCAGTAATATCTATCGCAGGACTATATTCAACTAAAGATAAAATGGAAGATGCCTTCCAAGGACTAGATCAGCAATCTTTGTTTGAACCGGTTACAAAAAAAACATTCACAGTAAAGAAAGTAAATAAAATTTCAAAATCAATAAGTAATGCTTTTAAAGTTGCCATGTCTCCCAGAAGAGGTCCTGTTTGTATAAACCTTCCAAGAAATATATTAGCTGAAAAATCATCTTTTAAAATTAACGAAAAAAATAAGTCTTTTCAAAGTATTTACAAAATTAAAGCAAAAACTTCAGATATAAATAAATGTATTAAATTGATAAATAATTCTAAAAAATTTGTAATTATTGTTGGAGCGGGAATAAAATATACATCAAGTTTTAAAGAAGTAACAAAGTTAGCAGATTATTTAAATTGCCCCATTGTTACT
>CABXTN010000026.1 GCA_902515185.1 uncultured Pelagibacteraceae bacterium
CGCTCCAATTGCAAGAATTAAACTTAATCCAGTAAAAAAACCAAATATTAAAAATTCCATCTCTCATTTATTATTTCTTATTTTTAAAAAAAGATATATTTTAATTTTATGAGTAAACGAAAAATTATAGATCCAAAGAATTTATCCTTTGAGCCATTTGATAATTATGGTGAACCTGTGAAAGGTATGAGTTGGCATAAAATAAGCTACGATAAAATTAATGGGCAGGGAAGCTTTATACTTAAAATGGATCCAGGTGCTAAAAGTATTCCTCATAAACATGTTAGCTACGAAGAATTTTATGTGCTTGATGGAGAGTTAATTGACGCTGATGGAAAGATTTTTAAAAAAGGTGATTTTGTTAGCTACGAACCTGGGTCTACACATTCATCTCATACAAATAATGGTTGTTTAATTTTAGTTTTTATGAGATCAAGAAATGAAATAATTTAATTATATTTATCTTTTATGATTGGAATACTTGGTGGAATGGGTACTCAAGCAGGGTTAGACTTCTGTAATAAGATAGCTGTACTAAATAGAGGAAAATCCGATCAAGAATATCCAAAATTTATTTTATACAACAAGTCAGATACACCTAAAAGACCAGAAAATTTAAAAAAGTATCACAACGTTTTAAAAGAATTAATTAAAGGTTGTCAATTATTACAAAAAAATAAATGTAAATTTATAGTAATGCCATGTAATACAGCACACTATTGGCAAGAGGACATTCAAAAAAAATTAAAAATTCCTTTAATAAGTATGCCTAAAGAAGTTTTTTTATATACAAAAAAAACATGTAAAAAAAATTCAAAAATTGGTATTTTATGTACAGAGGCTACAATTAAAACAAAAGTGTATAGTAAGTATTTTGATAGAAATTTTAAATTAGTTTCACCTGGAAAAAAATTACAAAAGAACAGTGTCAATAAAGCGATTAAGTTTGTAAAAATGGGAAAAGTTAAAGATGCTGAAAAAATTTTAAGACCAGCAGTTAACTATTTAATTAAAATAAAATGTAAAAAAATTATTTTAGGATGCACGGAGCTTCCTATAGCAATTTTTGCTTACAAATCTTTTAAAAAAATTAAAGAATCAAAAGTTTTTATTGACCCAAATTTATTGCTGGCACAAGTTTCAATGAAAAAATATAAAAAATAAACCAACAACCCTTTTAAAAGTTGTCGGTTTATTTAATTATTTTAGTATTATTTCTTTGGATCTGGAACTTTACGTAAATATGGTTTTACGGTCTCCCATCCATCAGGATAAATCTTTTTAGCCTCTTCATCAGTAACCTTAGTAACAATAATTACGTCATCTCCAGGTTGCCAGTCTGCAGGTGTAGCAATTTTATGTTCTGCAGTTCTTTGCATAGAGTCGATAGTTCTTAATATCTCATTAAAGTTTCTTCCTGTAGTCATAGGATAAGTTAAAAATAAACCAATTCTCTTATCTGGTCTTATAATGTAAACTGTTCTAACAGTTTCGTTATCAACTGCTGTTCTTCCCATTGAACTAGTTCCTGCATCCCCTTCTAACATATTATAAAGTTTTGCAACTTCTAACTTTTCATCGGCAACAATAGGATAGTTTGGTTTTAAACCACAAACATCCTTAATATCCTCTAACCATTTGACATGGTCAGAAACAGGATCAACACTTAAGCCCATTACTTTTACATTTCTCTTCTCAAACTCTGGTTTCATTTTTGCTAATGCACCAAGTTCTGTTGTGCAAACTGGTGTAAAATCTTTTGGATGTGAAAATAAAACACCCCAGCTATCACCCAGCCATTCATGAAAAGATAATTTTCCCTCAGATGTCTCTGCTGTAAAATCTGGAGCTTTACTATTTATTTTTAAAGTCATTTTTTCCTCTTATTAGTGATTGTTTATTAGAATAATTATAAGTTATTAGTCACATATTTCAACGATATTCAATTTTGTAAGCTCAACTTATAGGATGTATATCTCTATTGAACATTAGATGCTACAATTTGCGTATTATGAATAACTCAAAACACTCAAATGTATTAATAATTGGTGGAGGATGCGCGGGAATATCTGTAGCATCTAGACTTCACAGTTTAAAATCAGATTTAAATATATCTATAATAGAGCCATCAGATAAATCATTGTATCAAGCGGCTTGGACACTAGTTGGTGCGGGAGCATATGAAAAAGATAAAACAATAAAATCAATGTCAGAAGTAATGCCAAGTTATGTTAATTGGATTAAAAGCCATGCACAAAGTTTTTCACCAGAGTCCAATACTGTTAAAACTTCGGATGGTGACTGTACTTATGACTACCTTGTAGTGTGTCCAGGATTAAAATTAAACTTTGATGGAGTTGCAGGCTTAAAAGAGTCATTAGGGAAAAATAATGTCTGTACAAATTATGATGCGGATATGGCTGTATATACGTGGGAATGTTTAAAAAATTTGACTGGTGGAACTTTGTTATTCACTGAGCCACCTATGCCTATTAAATGTGCTGGTGCACCGCAGAAGATTGCTTACTTAGCAGCAGACCATCTTAAAAAGAAAGGAATGCTAGATAATAGTAACTTAGAATTTTTATGTGCCAAACCAGTTATATTTGGTGTTCCACATTTTCAAGGACCTTTAAATGAGGTTTGCGACTCTTATGGTATCAAGAGAAGTTTTCAGCATAATTTAATATCTGTAGATGGAAATGCTAAAGAAGCAGTTTTTAAACAATCAGACAAAGATGGTAATTCAAAGGAAGTTACAAAGAAATTTGACTTTATTCATGTAACACCACCTCAAACTTCTCCAGATTTTATTAAAAACAGTCCACTTGCTGATGCTGGTGGATGGGTAGATGTTGATCATAAAAATGGAACACTTAGACATACAAAATATGAAAATATTTATAGTCTTGGGGATGTAATGAATGCACCTAACGCTAAGACAGGTGCGGCGGTAAGAAAACAAGCACCAATTGTTGCGCACAATATTATAAAAGATATTAATAAATCGTCAGATGAATATAGACTTTACGATGGATATGGAGCTTGTCCTTTAACTGTAGCTTATGGCAAGGTAATGCTTGCTGAATTCTGTTATGGAGGAAAGGTCACACCTAGTTTTCCTTTTGATCCAACGAAACCAAGTTCGTTTTATTGGCAAATGAAATCAAAACTTTTTCCTTGGTTGCAGTGGAATGTAATGTTTAAAGGAAAAGAGTGGAGCAAACCTGCACATAAAGCTATTGCAAAATAGTTCCAATTAAATAAAATCATTTCAGAGATACAAGTTATGATTTTTAAACAACTATTTGATAGTAAATCTTCTACTTATACTTATGTTCTTGCAAGTGACAAAGGAAGAGAAGCTTTAATAATTGACCCTGTAATAGAGCATACTAATGAATATATAAAACTTTTAAAAGATTTGGATTTAAAATTAGTTAAGGTAATTGATACACATATACATGCTGATCATGTAACAGGTTTAAATGAATTGAGTCAAAAAACAGATTGTACGAAAATTATGGGTGAAAAATCAAAGTCTGAAGTTGTTGACTTGCATGTTAAAGAGGATGATAAAATTAAAATTGAAAATATTGAGCTTAAAGTATTGTATACGCCTGGTCATACAGATTGTTCTTATAGTTTTTTAATGAATGATAGAGTCTTTACAGGTGATACATTATTAATAAATGGAACTGGTAGAACAGATTTTCAAAATGGAAGTGCTAAGGATCAATATAACTCTCTGTTTAATAAATTATTAAAACTTCCTGAAAACACAATTGTTTTACCTGCGCATGATTATAACGGTAAAAAATCATCGACCATAGGTAACGAAATTAAAAATAATCCAAGACTACAAGTAAGCTCTGAAGATCAGTATATTGAGATTATGAACAATTTAAATTTGGCAAACCCAAAAATGATGGATATTGCAGTCCCTGCTAATGTAAAAGGCTTAACCGCAGATCAATTATAATTAGCGTCAAATTAAGCATTGAAATTTTTAGTTGAATAATTATAAATCATCTATGCTTTGTGAGAACTTAAAATGTAAGTGCCCTAACTGTATAAACAGTAAATGCAAATGTGATGGCAATAAAGATTGTCGTTGCAAACCTGAAGAGACTGCTTGTTGTTGCGATAAGTAGTTTTTGTAATCAAAAACCAAATTATATTATGAATGATTTTTTAGAGTCTATTATTAAAAGAGATCCTGCTGCAAAATCTAAACTCTCAATAATTTTAACTTATCCAGGAGTTAAAGCAGTTTTTTTTCATAAAATTGCAAATTTTTTTTCAGTAGCAAAGTTTGATTTAATAGCGAGAATAATTTCTCAATTTTCAAGGTTTTTAACTGGAATTGAAATACATCCAAAGGCAAAAATTGGAAATAATTTATTTATAGATCATGGAATGGGTGTAGTTATTGGTGAGACATCTGATATAGGTGATAATGTAACTATTTATCATATGGCTACATTAGGAGGTATTTCTCCAAGTATTAATTCAGATGATCAAAGAAATACAAAAAGACATCCAACTTTAATGGACAATGTTGTAGTTGGATCAGGTGCGCAAATATTAGGGCCTGTTACAATTGGTAAAAATGCAAAGATTGGTGCAAACGCTGTTGTAACAAAAGATGTTCCACAAAATGCAATCATGGTTGGAATTCCAGCTAAAAATGTAGGTGAAAGTTCAGTTGATGATCAAACTTTTAAACCTTATGGTATCACCGAGCAAAGTGATAAAAATTAAATGAAAAAATCTCAAAATAATTTTATAGAAGGTGTTGGTAATACGCCTTTGGTGAAACTTCAAGCGGCATCAGAAATAACAGGATGTAATATTTATGGTAAAGCAGAATATTTAAATCCTGGTGGATCTGTTAAGGATAGAGCTGCGCTTGCTTTAATTAGAGACGCAGAAGAAAAGAAACTTATTTCAAAAGGTGGAACTATAGTTGAAGGAACTGCAGGAAATACTGGTATTGGATTATGCTTAATAGGTAATTCTATTGGTTACAAGACTGTAATTGTAATGAATGATAACCAAACACAAGAAAAAAAAGATATGCTTAAAAATATTGGAGCAGATCTTAGGCTGGTACCGCCAAAGCCCTATAAGGACGATGGTAATTATGTAAAAGTTGCTGGGAGACTTGCTGACGAATTAAAAAGCTCAAATAATCATGGAGTAGTTTGGGCAAATCAATTTGATAATACCGCAAATTCGAAAGGTCATTACGAAAGTACAGGACCTGAAATTTGGGATCAAACAGATGGTAAAGTTGATGCTTTCATTTGTGCATCAGGAACTGGTGGAACAATTGCGGGTGTTAGTAGTTTTTTAAAAGAAAAAAATAAAGATGTAAAAATTTATTTATCTGATCCAGCAGGATCATCACTTTACAATTACATAAAAGACGGTGAGCTTAAAAGTGAAGGTAGTTCAATAACTGAGGGAATTGGTTCTAGTAGAATAACTGCAAACTTTGCAGAAGCAAAAATTGACGGGGCCTTTTCTATAACTGATAATGAATCTTTACCAGTATTATATGATCTAATTCAAAACGAAGGTCTTAGCCTTGGAACAAGTTGTGGAGTAAATATTGCAGGAGCAATCAAACTTGGGAAAGAATTAGGCCCTGGAAAAACCATTGTAACAATATTGTGCGACAAGAGTGATAAATATAATAGTAAATTATTTAATAAAAAATTTCTTGAGGAAAAAGGTTTACCGTATCCAAACTGGATATAATTGATATATTGTTATTAATATGAGATTAAAAGATTGTTATAATTTTGCAGATTTTAGAAAGCTTGCTGAGAAAAAATTACCTTCACCTATCTTCCACTATATTGATGGTGCAGCTGACGATGAAATTACTTATAAAAGAAATACAAATGCATTTGATGATGTTGATTTAGTTCCTAATGTTTTAAGAGGGGTTGAAAATATAGATTTATCAACCACTATATTTGGAAAAAAATTAGATCTTCCTTTTTACTGCGCACCAACAGCTCTTCAAAGATTATTTCATTATGATGGAGAACGTGCTGTAGGTAGAGCCGCTCAAAAGTTCAATACGATGTTTGGTGTTTCTGCATTAGCTACGGTTAGTGTAGAAGAAATATCTTCTTTAATTGATACTCCAAAAATGTTTCAATTTTATTTTCATAAAGATAGAGGGCTGAATGATTCATGTTTAGAAAGAGCAAAAGCGGCTAAATTTGATGTTATGGCGTTAACAGTTGATACTATAACAGGAGGAAATCGAGAAAGAGATCTTAGAACTGGATTTACATCTCCACCTAAACTTACATTATCAAGTCTATATAGTTTTGCTACAAAACCAATGTGGGGAATAAACTACTTAACTAAAGGAAAGTTTGAATTACCTCACTTACAAGATTTTGTAAAAGAAGGTACCAGTACAAACTCTTCTATCGGTAATTATTTTTCAACTATGTTGGATCAATCTATGAATTGGAATGACGCAGAAAAATTATGCTCTCAATGGGGTGGTCATTTTGCACTTAAGGGAATTATGAGTGTAGAGGATGCAAAGAAAGCAGTTGATATTGGATGTACAGGTATAATGGTTTCAAATCACGGAGGAAGACAACTTGATGGATCAAGATCTCCTTTTGATCAATTAGCAGAAATCGTAGATGCAGTTGGTGATAAAATTGATGTTATTTGTGAAGGTGGATTTCAAAGAGGCACTCACATGTTAAAGGCATTATCAATTGGTGCCAAAGCATGTTCAGGTGGAAGACTATATCTTTATGCATTGGCTGCTGCGGGCCAAGCGGGTGTTGAAAGAGCTTTAGGACAGTACAAGACCGAATTAGAAAGAGATATGAAACTTATGGGTTGTACTAAAATCAGTGAGCTTAATAGAAATAACCTTAGATTTAGAAATATTAAATAAAATTTACAACCTAGCCATTGCATTTAAATCATATCACAGTGGCAGTTTTTACACTTTTAAATAACTTTTATAAGTTTTAATTTAACAATTATTAATAAAAAGGAGTTATATGAAAAAAATAATACTAACTTTAATTATTTCTATACTTTCAACATCATCATTTGCTGATGGTCATAGTTCAGGAGAAATAAAACTTGAAGGTTTTGGATCTTGGAATATCAACGCATTAAACGCTGGTAAGGGTGATTTAGCTATTACATATGACGGCATTGCAAGTATGAAAGATATAAAAGAAGATTCAGTCTTTAATAACGTTTCAGTTCAATGTGTAGGAGGATTAACTACTCAAGCAGGTAAATTTATAGACGAAACAGGTGTTTGTAGGTTTGACCTAATAGACGGAGAGAGTGTATTTATTAAATATACTGGCGAAGGTACATCTGGTGTAGATGGGTCAGGTACTTTTGAATTTATTAGAGGTACTGGTAAATACGAAAATATTAAAGGTAAAGGAACTAGTAGTCGGTTAAATCTTAAAACTAAAAAAAAAGGATTTGCATCAACATTTAATACTTTCACAGGTAAATATAAATATTAACTATATGTCTGCATACGTTATTGCCCAAATTAATATGAAGCACAAAGAGGGTTTCAAAGAATATGTTGATAAAGTCCCACAAACAATAAACAACTTTGGTGGTAAATATTTAGTAAGAGCTGGAGAATTTCAAACTAAAGAGGGTAAATGGGATTTTTCTAGAAATGTTATAATAGAATTTCCAAGCTATGAAATTGCTTTGAAATGGTATAACTCAGATGAATATAAACCTATCAAACAAATGCGATTAGATAATGCTGAGGGAAATTTAATAATAGTAAAAGGAATATAAAGGAGAAAATATGTCTATAATAGAAAAAATGTCAAAAATAGTAAATGATGGTGATACTTCAGGAGCAGATCAATTAATACATGATGATTATCAATTTTTAATGCATTCATCTGGTAAAAAACTAGGAAAGTCTGATGTTATTAAATGGCTTGGTATGAAAGATGTTCAAAAAGAAAAAGTGAGAGTACTTTTTGAAAATGATGAAGTTGGATTTGAACACGCATATGTAAGTTACAAAGATGGTAATAAAGAAGCGGTTATGACTTATTATAAATTTAAAGATGGTAAAGTTGCATACCAAGAAACTGGAGCAACTAAGTTACCAAAGTAAATATTAAATGATAAGAAAGTTATTTGTTGTTTTTCTATTTTGTACTTTTTTAAGTCCTTCCAATGCTAAAGAGGACCACATAATAGAACTTAATAAATTGTTTGCCCAATTAAAAAGTATAGGGGATCCTGCTGATGCAAGAGAAGTTGAGGATAGGATTTGGAAATTGTGGACCACACATCCATCTGAGAAAACTTTAACTGATCTTTTGGCAAAAGGTTCTGGTTACATGATGCAAAATCAACTTACTAGTGCTCATAATATTTTTTCAAAAGTAATCGAATTAGATCCTAATTGGGCAGAGGGTTGGAATAAAAGGGCAACAGTTCTTTACATGATGGGAAACTTTGAATTATCACAAAATGATATTGATATGGTTCTAAGTCTTGAGAAAAGACACTTCGGTGCCCTTTCAGGTCAAGGTCTTGTACAAACCGCATTACAAAATTATCAAAAAGCAATTGATAGCTACATCGAAGCTCATAAAATTTACCCATCGTCACAATCTACATTACAGATGATTGAGCAGTTAAATATATTGATACAAAAAGAGAGTATTTGAGAAAAATTTTAATATACCCAGTCACTTCCAAACTGGCATGATTGGTATTCTTTTGGTTATCTATTTCTATTTTAAATAATTTCAACTATAGTTTTAAATATGAGTAATATAACTGCATATTTAATTCTTTTAATTGCTGTAGTGCTTGGCACAGCATCCAATGGTTTTGCAAAAAGTGCTCAGGGTTTTACTTTGTTAATTCCAAGCATTTTAACTGCAGTAACAATTGTTGGATGTATGTACACCTTATCTTTAGTTATGAAAACAATTCCTGTTGGCGTAACATATGCATCTTTTGCTGGACTATGTATTATTGCTACTATTGCTGTTGGTATATTCAAATTTAACCAAATGCCTAACATGTACACTATTGTTGGAATGATTTTAATTATCTCTGGTGTTTTGATTGTAAATTTACTTGGAAAAACTAACTAA
>CABXTN010000027.1 GCA_902515185.1 uncultured Pelagibacteraceae bacterium
GCCTTAAACCACTCGGCCATCTCTCCAAACTATTTTTTTTGTATGATAGCAACTTCGTTAATTTTACCTTTAAAAATTTCTATAGTCTCAAAATTTTCTAAAAAATATTTTTTATCTTCTTCTTTAATATATTTTGAATTAAAGTCTTTACTAGATTTTATTGCCTTTAAAATATTCTTAAGATCAGGATATTCGTTTTTTATATTCATATCTTTCCTAGTTTCTGGAAAATCAAGCTCTTCACAAATAAAAATTCCTTTTGGTGATAGAATTTTAAACAACATAAATAAGCTTATTATTTGATCTTTTAAGGTATGCGATGCGTCCTCAATAATAATATTAAATTTATTTTCACTATCTAAAAGATAGTTTTTAATTGAAATTTCACTTGAAGTATTTACATAAAAATTTTTTAATCTTTGTGATCTATACCTAAATAAGTCAGGGCATATATCACCTGAATAAATACTTGAATTCTTAAAATAATAAAAAAATGCTCCAGCTGCATTTCCATAAAAAGATCCTAATTCTAAAACTTTCAAATTATCATTTCTTATTTTTTCAAAATATTTTTCATATATTTTGGAATAACCGTGAGCATCAATTCTTCTATTTATTTTTTTAATTGGTTGCATATATTGATTTATATAATAGTTACCTTTGTCACTGTTAAAATGTTCAAATAAGTAGTCTAAATCTTTATTAAATAATTCATTATTAGATTTAGAATGTTCGTCTAAATTTATTTTTTTTGGCAAAAATGGAATATTTATTAAATATCTAAAGGGCAATATTAGTAAAATGTAAATTTTTAATAATAGATTAGCTTTTTGAATTCTATGTCTATAGTAGATTGTATAAAATGTTTTAATATTCATTTTAATCTTTGTTAATTTTTAAAACTCCGATAAATGCTTCTTGTGGTATTTCAACCTTACCAAATTGTTTAGATCTTGATTTACCTTTTTTTTGCTTGTCTAATAATTTTCTTTTCCTATCTCTTGCTCCCCCGCCATGTATTTTTGTTAAAACATCTTTTTTAAATCCTTTAATTGTTTCTCTTGCAATAATTTTTCCTCCTATTGCGGCTTGAACTGGTATCATAAAATTGTGCCTGGGTATTAAATCTTTTAGTTTTTCACATACTTCTCTACCAATTGTCTGAGCAAAATCTTTATGAACCATCATTGCTAATGCATCCACTGTTTCGCCATTTACCAATATTGATAATTTGACCAATTCTCCCTCTCTATGACCAATAATTTCATAATCAAAACTTGCATAACCACTAGTGATTGATTTTAATCTATCATTAAAATCAAAAACTACTTCATTAAGTGGTATTTCATAATTAAGAACTGCTCGGTTACCTGAATAATTTAAGTTTGTCTGAATTCCTCTTTTGTTTTGGCAAATTTTTATAATAGATCCTAAGTATTGATCAGGTGTAATAATTGTAGCCTTAATCCAAGGCTCTTCAATATACTCAATTATAGTTGGGTCTGGTAGATTTGAAGGATTTTGTAAATCTAAAACTTTACTATTATTTAAATGGACTTTGTAAACAACTCCTGGCGTAGTAGTTAATAAGTTAATATCAAACTCTCTTTCTAGTCTTTCTGTTATAATTTCTAGGTGAAGAAGACCTAAAAAACCACACCTAAAACCAAGTCCAAGTGCTGAAGAAGACTCAGGTTCAAATGAAAAGCTAGAGTCATTTAATTTTAACTTTGCTAATCCATCCTTTAATTTTTGATATTCTGAGCTGTCAACTGGAAATAGTCCACAGAATACGACTGGTTTACTTGGTTTAAAACCCGGTAATGCTTCTTTTAGAGGGCTGCTAGCTTCACATATTGTGTCACCAACTTTTGTATCGGAAAGATTTTTTATACCAGTAATAATAAAACCAATTTCACCAGAATTAAGCTCTTCTATATCTTTTGGCTTAGGAGTAAAAACTCCAACCTTTTCGACAATATACTCTTGATTAGTAGACATCATTTTAATTTTCATATTTTTTTTAATTTTACCATCAATTACTCTGATTAAAATTACAACACCAAGATAAGAGTCGTACCAACTATCCACTAATAGACATTTCAAAATATTATTTTCATTTCCTTTTGGTGGTGGCAAAATTTGAATGATTTTTTCTAATATCTCCTCAATTCCCTCTCCGGTTTTTCCAGAGCATGAAACTGAATTAGAAGTATCTATACCTATCACATCTTCAATTTGATTTTTTGTTTTTTCAATTTCAGAAGCTGGTAAATCTATTTTATTTAAAATTGGAATGATTTCATGATTAATATCCATTGCTTGGTATACATTCGCCAATGTTTGAGCCTCTACACCCTGAGTACTATCAACAATTAAAATTGATCCTTCGCAAGCATATAATGATCTACTTACCTCATAACTGAAATCTACATGTCCTGGAGTATCTATAATATTGAGAATATAATTTTTTCCGTCTTTGGCTTTATAGTTTAGTTTAACTGTTTGTGCTTTAATAGTTATTCCTCGCTCTCTTTCAATATCCATAGAATCTAAAACTTGAGCTTTCATTTCTCTTTCTGTTAATCCACCACATTTATGAATTATTCTATCTGCAATTGTCGATTTGCCATGATCAATATGTGCTATAATTGCAAAATTTCTAATATTATCAATTGTAGACATTTTATGATCTAATTTTCGCGCCAGATTTAGATTCAACAGTTGAAATAATCAAGTTATTTATTTTTTCCAGATCTTGATCATTTAAAGATTTATCTAAAGACTGAATAGTTACACTCAAAGCAACTGATTTTTTATTTTCTGGAATGTTTTCCCCCTCATATAAATCAAAAATTTTTACGTTTCTAATAAGTTTCTCATCAATCTCTGAGATTATTTTAACCAATTCTTGAACTTTAAAGTTTTTATCTATTATAAATGCAAAATCCCTTTCAGATTTCTGGAAATCTGAATATTCATATTTCTTTTTTTGATCCTTAAGTTTATTCTTAAATTGTCCTATTTTATTTAAAAAGATTTCGAATATTATTAATGCTTCTGTTTTAATGTTTAAATTTTGAATAATATTTGGGTGAATTTCACCAAAAAAAGCCACTGGATAATTAGAGTATGTATCTTGATAAATTGCCCCTGATTTTCCTGGATGATAATAATTCGGAACTTTAGAATTTATATGAAATTTTTTCTGATCCAAACCTGCCTCTATCAAACTTTGAATTACATCTCTCTTAGCATCAAAAACATCTACTTTTCTTTCTTTTTCAATCCAGTTAAGTCTTGATACCATTCCAGACCTTAGCGCAGCGACAACAATCTCTTGTTGCCCAGGTTTTTTTCCACTAAATACTGGCCCAATTTCGAAAAGGGATATATCTGTTAAATCTCTATCCAAATTTTTTTTTAAGTAAAAAACCAAATTTGAAAAAATAGAATTCCTAAGAACATTTAAATCTGAGCTTATAGGATTTACTATCCTAACTTCATTTTTATCCTCTTTAAACATATCATTTATTTTAGTATCTGCGAATGACCATGTCACAGTTTCATAGTAACCTTTGGATGCAACTGATCTTTGTAAAAAATGAAATAATTTTTGCTGACTATTTAAAGTTTGTTTATTTCTAACTTTCTCTGGAGTTTCAGTCTTTATTTGATCATAGCCTTTTATTCTTACAATCTCTTCAACAATATCAATTGGTTGAGTAATGTCAGGTCTCCAAGAAGGCACTGTAAGATTAAGATCCTTTTTATTCTTTTTAATTAAAAAACCTAAATCTAATAAAATCTTAACTATTTCCTTATCAGAAACTTTGAATCCAGTTATTTTTTGAAATAAATCTATTGGAAATTTTATTAGTGTATTGTTAAATTTTTTTCTTTTTGAAACATCAATTTTGCTTATTGATCCACCGCATATTTTTTGAATTAATGTTGCTGCCTTTATCAGTCCTTCATTAATTGAATTAGGATCAATACCTCTTTCAAATCTATATTTAGCATCCGTTTCTAAATTAAGTATTTTTGAAGTAGATCTAATTGATTTTGGTTCAAAATAAGCAGATTCTAAAAGTATATTTTTAGTATCTTTTTCTGTACCTGATCTTGTACCGCCTATAATACCGCCTAAACCTAAAACACCAGATTTATCAGATATCACACACATATTGTCTTCAAGTATATATTTTTTATTATCTAAAGCTTCAAAGCTTTCACCTTTATTTGAGTTTCTAACTATAATACCTTGATCAATTTTATCAGCATCATAAGCATGCAAGGGTCTATTTAGATCAAGCATTATATAATTAGTTATATCGACTACTGCTGAGATTGGTTTTTGACCTAATGAAAGAATTTTATCTTTTAGCCATTTTGGGCTTTCAGTATTCTTTATTCCTTTTATTAAACAACTACCAAATACTGTGCATCCCTGGTTTTTATCATTTGTAATTTTAACTTTTATATTTTGCGATCCTTTAAATTTAATTTTATTTTCATATTTTTTTTTTAATTTACCTGCTCCTGCTGCAGCTAAATCTCTAGCTATACCTTTTAAACCGAGGCAGTCAGCTCTGTTTGGAGTAATTGAAATATCAACAACCTTTGGACTTTTATTTACAAAATAATTTTTTCCTACTTTTCTAGTATATTTTTTTGAGGGTAAATCTATAATGCCTTCACTTTCATTTGATAATTTTAACTCGGATTCTGAACAAAGCATACCATAGGAAGTTACTCCTCTTATTTTACTTACAGATAACTTTGTTTGACTGCTAGGTATTAAAGCTCCAGGAGGTGCGTACACAGTATAAAGGTTTTTTTTTGCATTAGGTGCTCCGCAAACAACTTTAACCATCTTCCCATGTCCTATATCAACATCACATAAGCTTAATCTATCAGCATTGGGATGTTTTTCAGCATTAATAATTTTAGCAACAATAAATTGATCAAATTCAGATTGCTGACTTTCAAAGCTTTCAACCTCTAAACCTATGTTTGTTAACTTATCAATAATCATTTGATCGTTTAGTTTCGTATCTAAGTGCTCTTTAAGCCAATCGATTGTGAATTTCATCTACTTAAACCTCTATAATTTGAAGGAACATCTAAAGGATCAAATCCAAAATGATTAAGCCATCTATAATCAGTTTCAAAAAAAGCTCTCAAATCATTAATTCCATATTTTAACATTGCCAATCTATCTATACCCATTCCAAAGGCATAACCTTGATATTTTGAAGGATCTACTTTTACATTTTTCAAAACATTGGGGTGAACCATTCCACATCCTAAAATCTCTAACCAATTGTCTCCCTCACCAATTATTATCTTGCCATCTTTAAGTTTATAACCAATATCAACTTCAGCTGAGGGTTCTGTAAATGGAAAATGACTTGGTCTAAACCTCATTTGAATTTTATCAACCTCAAAAAATTCTTTTATAAAATAATTTAAGCATCCTTTTAGATGGCCCATATTAATATTTTTATCAATATGGAGACCTTCGACTTGATGGAACATTGGAGCATGGGTTTGATCGCTATCAGACCTGTATGTTCTTCCAGGAGCAATAATTTTAAATGGTGGTTTTCCTTCTTGCATTGTTCTTATTTGGACAGGAGAAGTATGGGTTCGTAATAAAAATTCCTTTTTATTATCTAAATAAAAAGTATCATGCATATCTCTTGCAGGATGATTATCTGGGGTATTAAGAGCTGTAAAGTTATTATATTCATTTTCAACATCTGGACCTTCTGCTACACTAAAACCTATTTCAGAAAATATAGATGATATTTCGTCGATAACTTGAGATACTGGATGTATTCTACCTCTATTAAAACTTCTCTCAGGCAAAGTTACGTCAACCTGCTCATTTTGAAGTTTTAAATTTATTTCTTTTATTTCGATATCTTTTATTTTCTTTTCAATAATAGTTTGTATTTCATCCTTGATTAAGTTCAGTTCTGAGGAAAATTTTTTTCTTTCCTCTGCTGGGATTGAGCCCATTTTTTTAAACTGATTAGTAATTTTTCCACTTTTGCCAAATAATTCAGACTTAATTTGATTAATATTATTTAAATCTAAATCATTATTTAATTTGCTGAGATATTCTTTTTTTATTTTTATAATATCAGACATTTAAGTAGAATATTTCTTAAGTTAAGAAAAACAATAGAGAAGATTAGTTTAAGGCTGCTTGAGCCTTTTTAACTATAGTTTTAAATGCCTCTGGGTTATCATATGCTATTTCTGCTAGAATTTTCCTATCTAACTTAATACCAGATTTATTTAAACCATTAATAAATTTAGAATAAGTTAAACCCTCTGCTCTAACACCCGCATTAATTCTTTGAATCCATAAAGATTTAAATTCTCTTTTTTTATTTCGTCTATCTCTATAAGCGTATTGCATAGCTTTTTCCATTGCTTGCCTTGCAACTCTTATTGTATTTTTTCTTCTACCCCATTGACCTTTTACAGCCTTAAAAACTTTTTTATGTTTTGCTCTACTTGTTACGCCTCTTTTTACTCTTGCCATTTTATCCTCTTAAGCTGTAAGGCATATAAGATTTTACAATTTTACTATCTTGCTTAGACATTGTAGTTGTGCCTCTCTGTTTTCTTATTTGTGAATTTGTTCTTTTGATCATTCCATGCCTTTTGCCTGCTTGAGCCATTATTACTTTACCTTTTGCAGAAATTTTAAATCTTTTTTTTGCTGAACTTTTTGTTTTCAATTTTGGCATGGGCGAATTTATACAAATATAATTTTAATTTTACAACCTTAATTTAGTATTAACTATAAGGGCTGAATTACCATTATCATCTGCTTTCCATCAAACTTTGGATGAAGCTCAATTTTTCCCACCGCAGACATATCAGCTTTAATTTTTTCCATCAATTCGTTACCAAGATGGGTATGTTGTAATTCTCTTCCTTTAAATCTAATTGTGAATTTAACTTTATCTCCTTTTGATAAAAATTTTTGGGCATTTTTAATTTTAAAAGTATAGTCATGAACCTCTGTTACTGGTCTTAATTTAATTTCTTTTAAATCTATTTTCTTTTGTTTCTTCTTTGCTTTATTGGCTTTTTTTTGAGCATCATATTTATATTTTCCCATATCCATAATTTTACATACAGGTGGTTTAGCATTGGGGGAAATTTCTATTAAATCTAAACCTTCATTTTTTGCCATAGAAATTGCTTGAGTTGTATTTAACACGCCAAGATTTTCTCCTTCACTTGAAATAACTTGAACTTCTGGAGAATAAATACGATTATTAGATCTTGGTCCTCTATCTTTAGTTCTTCTCTGAAAATAATTTTTGTGATCTGCCACTTAATTTGAGGGTGCTTGACTTAAAGCTGTATATTGTTCTAAAAATTTTTCTAACGCCATAGTTTCTTGTTTATTATTATCTAACTTTCTAATAGTTACACTATTACTGTCAACTTCTTTTTTACCACAAATTAACAGAACTGGTATTTTAGATAGAGAATGTTCCCTTATTTTGTAATTTAAATTATGATTTTTTAAATCAACTATACAATTTATGTGTGAATTATTTATTTTTTCAGAAATTTTTTTTGCATATTCATCAAAATCTTCGGATATTGGAATTACAACAACTTGAGTAGGGCTTATCCAGAATGGTAACTTTCCAGCATAGTTTTCAATTAAAATTCCAATAAATCTTTCGAGAGAACCAAATAAAGCTCTATGAAGCATTACAGGAACTTTTTTAGATCCATCTTTATCAACATAAGATGCCCCTAATCTCTCTGGTAAATTTAAATCTACTTGTAATGTTCCACACTGCCAATCTCTACCTATTGCATCTCTCAACACAAACTCAATTTTTGGTCCGTAAAATGCACCTTCTCCCTTATTAATACTGTATTCGAGTTTTGTTTCTTTAACAGCTTTAAGAAGTGCTGCTTCAGATTTATCCCAAACTTTATCGTCACCAACACGTACTTCTGGTCTGTCTGAGTATTTTAAAATTACGTTGCTAAATCCTAAATCTTTATAGATATCCAAAATTAGATGTGTAACACTTAATGACTCACTAGTAATTTGATCCTCAGTACAAAAAATATGAGCATCATCTTGAGTAAAAGCTCTTACTCTCATCAAACCATGTAGTGCGCCGGATGGTTCGTATCTATGCACTTTGCCAAACTCCGACATTTTTAGAGGAAGATCTCTATAACTTTTTAAACCTTGATTAAAAACTTGGACACATCCTGGGCAGTTCATAGGTTTTATAGCAAATATTTTTTCATCAGGTGTTGTTGACGTATACATATGCTCACCAAATTTTTCCCAATGACCTGATTTTTCCCAAAGACTTCTATCTAAAATTTCAGGTGTATTTATTTCTTTATATCCAGCTTTTTTTTGCCTTAACCTCATGTAATCAACCAATTTTTGAAAAAGACTCCAGCCTCGCTCATGCCAAAAAACCGAACCTGGACTTTCTTCCCTAAAATGAAATAAATCCATCTCCTTACCAAGCTTTCTATGATCTCTTTTTTCTGCTTCCTCAAT
>CABXTN010000028.1 GCA_902515185.1 uncultured Pelagibacteraceae bacterium
ATGGATGGATCTTTATGGTCAGGTTCTTACATTACAACAGGAATTTTTTATGAAACCATAAGTACTAAAATATTATGGAATATTTTTAACTTAGAGAGTATTGGGCTTAAAAGATTAGCAGATATTATTTTAATCTTAACTTTAAAATTTTTATTAATAATTCTTATCTTTCAGTCAACTAAATTTTTAAATTTAAATCAATTTTATAAAAATATTTTTTTTACTTTTTGTTCACTAATATCTTTAACAGTAATAGATTATAATATAATTAGCGTTGATCATCTGGATTCTAGAGAAATACCAGTTCTAATATTACTTATTCTTTTAATTAATTTTTTTCAAACAAATCAGTCAAATAAATTAATAATTTTTATTTTTGGATTTTTAAGTATTACCTCACTTTTATGGGGAGTAGATAGAGGTTTAGTAATTAATTTAACTATTTTAAGTCTCGGATTGTTTTTTATTTTAAGAAAAAATTATAAAATTTTTGGAATCTTATTTTTTTCAATTATTTTTTGGTGGTCATTTTTTTATCTTATTTTAGGTAATGAATTTAATTATTTTGTATTAAATACCTTATCTATATACAAGTATATGAGCTATATTCATGGGATTATTCATCCAACACCATTTAGTGATCATCCAGATTCATTTAGAGCATCAAAAACTTTAATTTCATTTATAATAATTTGCATAGTAACAATTAGTTTATTTTTTAAAAAAGATAAAAATTTTCATTCATCCTTTAAGTATTTTCTTAGTTTTTTTTCGATAATTACAATTTTAAGTTATATTTATGTTGTTGGAAGATCTGATGGTCCACATATAAAACATATTTTTGGATATCCGATTGTATTTTTTTCAATTTATTTTTTTTATTTAATTTTTATTTATCTAAATAAAAAAGTAAATTTTAAAAATAATAATTTTATCAATTTTATATTTGTTGTTATAATTTCAATATATTTTATTTTTGTATATAATCTCAACTTTAATAATATTAAGAATTATCAAGCAAGATTTATAAATTATATTAATTTACCAGACGAAGTTTTTTTGAATAAAGATGAGATTAATTTTATCAATAATATTAAACCAACTTTAAATCAATTTGACTGCTTACAACTTTTTACACATGATGCTGCTTTACTTTATCTTTTAAAGAAAAAAAGTTGTACTAAATATTATTTAATTTGGAGTGTTGGATCAGTACCAGATCAAAAAAATTTAATATATGAAATGAAAAATACAGAAATAATAATTTCAAAAGGTTCTAAATTTAATTGGCTAAAACCATTAGAAAAAAGACTTTACTTAGTGAATGAATATATTTTTGACAATTTTGAAGTTTCAAAAAATATTGAGAATTGGAACATTTTATTAAAAAAGAATAATTAGTCGTCAGCATAAACTTTTTCCTCTTTTTCGTGCTTTTCTTGTGCTGCTATGCAAAGCGTTGCAACAGGCCTAGCCATTAATCTTTTTATTCCAATTGGTTCAGCTGTTTCATCGCAGAATCCATAAGTGCCGTCTTTAATCCTTTTCAATGCAGAGTCAATTTTAGATATTAATTTAATTTGTCTATTTATTGCTCTCATTTCTACATTTTTTTCAGTATAAGAACTTGCTTGATCCACTATGTCTGCTGAGGTGCTGTTATCATCCATTGAACTATTGTATAAGGCTTCATTATTCGCTTTTACAAGTTCTTTTTTCCATTCCAAAAGTTTATTTTTAAAAAAAACTTTGTGTTTTTCACACATATATTTTTCTGTACTTTTTGGGGTATAATTTTTTGATATCTTTACCATATTTAATCAATTTAAACGCTCGCAGTATATTCACCAATTATTTAGTGTCAAGATTGGTTTAATTGTATAAATTCAGGGAAATGTTTAATTACAGAAAAAAAATATTAAATTTTTTTTATATTTTTTTAATAATTCATCTAATTATTTGGACTTTGGTTCCCACCTTGACTAATAATAATCTTCCACTTGATACTATTGAGGCTTTAGCATGGGGCAGTAATTTGGATTGGGGTTTTAGTAAACACCCTCCCGCAAGTGCTTTTTTTGTAGAGATTTTTTACTTTTTATTTGGCAATAATGATTGGGTTTATTATTTATTGAGCCAAATATTTGTCATATTTTCTTTTTATATAGTCTTTAAAGTAAGTGAAAAAATATTTGATGATAAAATTTTAAGTATACTTTCAGTTTTATTATTAGAGGGAATATATTTTTTTAATTTTACCACTCCTGAGTTTAACGTTAACGTATGTCAGTTACCTTTTTGGTCTTTAGTTGTTTACTTTTCGTGGAAAATTTTCGATAAAAAAACAATTAATTTTTACGATATTACTTATTTAGCAATCTTTGCAGCAATTGGCTTTTTATCTAAATATTTATTCATTTATATTTTAATATCAATTTTTGTATTGTTTTTTTATCAAATAAAAATTTTAAAGGAGAGAAAATTTGATTTTAAGTACATAATTAGTCTAGAAATATTTTTTGTTCTTTTAATACCACATATTATTTGGCTATTTCAAAATGATTTTATTACAATTGCTTATGCTTTTTCTCGTGCAGGATTAGAAGAAGTTAATTATTTAAATCATATTAAATTTCCATTAATATTTCTTGTTAAACAAGTGTTAATAATTTTGCCGACTCTTATTTTATTATACTTCCTACTCAAAAAAATTAAAATTAGCTTTAATATAAAAGATAGAAAATTTATGTTTTTACTATTAATAAATTTGTTACCAATTTTTCTTATGTTTTTTACTTCGATAATTACTGGTTCTAAAATTAGAACAATGTGGATGACACCATTTTATTTATTCTTTGGAACTTTTTTAATTTATATTTTTCAAAAATATTTGGACATAAATAAATCAAAAAATTTTATTATTTGTTTTATATTTTTATTTTTAATATCACCAATTAGTTATGCTACTATTTCACTTACTAAAGATAATAAAAGAACAGATTATCCTGGTAATAAGATTGCAATTGAAATTCAACAAAAATGGGACTCAGAATTTGATGATCCAATAAATGTGGTTTTAGGCAATGAATGGATTGCTGGAAATCTATCATATCATTTAAAATCAAGACCATCCTGGGAGGGAAAGGTAGATAAAACTAAATTAGAAAGTTATAATAAATATATTTGTTTAGATGAGGTTTGCATAGGAGCCAAATGAATAAATTTTTTGACACAAAATTAAAAAAAATAATTTTTATTATTATTGTGGTAGCAGTCATAGAATTTTCAGGTCGTGGTATATTTGTATCTTTAATAAGATTTTTAAATTCAGTTAATTAACTTTATGAAAGTAAAAATACTGATACCTATTTATAACGATTGGAATTCAGTAAAACGTTTAGTTGATAATATTGATAAAGTTATAAATGACATTGACTACAAATTTTCAATTATAATTGTGAATGATGCATCAACGCAAAAAAAACCTGAGAATTGTTTTAATTTCAAAAATTTAAAATCAGTCAAAATCATAAATATGTTTGAAAATCGCGGTCATGGCAGATGTAATGCAGCAGGATTAAAATATATTTATGAAAATGAAGATTTTGACTTCATTTTACCTATGGATGGAGATGGTGAAGACAGACCAGAGGAGATAATACAATTTATTGAAAAAATTAAAAATAAACCAGAAACGCCAGTTGTTGGGGAGAGGGTAAAAAGATCTGAGAGTAATTTATTCAAGTTTTGCTATGTAGTTCATAAAATTCTTACTTTTGTTTCCACTGGAAAGCTAATTAAGTTTGGACATTTTAGTTGTATTCCAAAAAGTATTGTAAAAATCATGGTAAATGAAAAGGCAACATGGAACTGTTATTCAGCCTCATTAGTAAAAATCACCAAGGAAAGAAATTCAATTCCATCCACTAGAGGTAAAAGATATTTTGATTTATCAAAAATGAGTTTTTATAACTTAATCATTCACTCATTATCTATAATAAGTGTTTTTAAAGCAAATGTTCATATTCGATCTTTAGGATTTATAATTTTATATTCTTTAATTATGCAAAATAACTTTTCTATAATTACATCTTTTCCAATAGTTTTAATTATTATTTTTAATATTTTAATTCTAAAATTGTCTCAAAGAGAGAATATGAATGAATATGATAAGTGTCTTGAGAATATTTCAGATATAGAAATTGTAAAAAATGATTAAAATTATACTTACTTCAATTTTTTTTTTAATCTCAACAGACCTTTATGCAGATTTTAAAAAAATTAAAAAAAAATCTAAAATTACTTATCCAGAAATAATCTTTAAAATACCTAGTAATTTAACAAATTGTCAAACTAAGATGTATGTAAGTCCTGAAACTAACTTTGTCAAACCAGTGCTTAAAGTAGAAGCACCATCAGGGTATGGTCTTGATAACAGATTTAATCATGCTCAAAATAAGTTTGAAAACTTTAGCTTTCCATGTGGAGGAGGAAATATCGAAGCATGTGAAAATGTTGTGAGAGTTATTTTGGATTGGGCAAATGCAAATGCAGCACAAAGAACAGGCCCATCCGATAATGAGGGAAGACATTGGAATGATACATTGACTGTTAATCTTTATATAGCCTCACCAATGATGGCCGCATATTCATTCGCAAAGCAAGTAATTAATGTAAATGAAAGTGATGATAAAATAATTAAAGATTGGTTTAAAAAAATTGTTAAAAAAAATCAACATTTAATGTATGGCTTAAAAAATTATGATTATGGTGGTGCCGCTGGAACTCCTAGAAGAGCACATAACCACGCTCTATCATCTGCAATAGCTCATATGGAATTAGGCGTCCTCTTAAATGATAATAAGCTGTTTAGGAAAGCTTTTAAAAATTATGAAGCTGCAATTAAATATCAGAGAAAAGATGGCAGCATGCCAATTGAAACTAGAAGAGGTGGACGAGCAATTTTTTATCAAGCTAGAGCCATGAATGCTTTAGCTGTAATAGCAATTATTGCTGAAAATCAGGGGTATAGTATTTGGAACTACGAGTTTAAAGGAAAAAATTATCATAATATTGTTAAATTTTTTATCGACTTTACAGAGAATAATGAAATTGTATTTAAATATGCTAAAGAAAATAGATGGCCAGGACCTGCTAAAAATCATAAAATTCAGGATCTAAGCTCAAATTCTGGCAGCAATTGGGGTTGGTTATATGCTTATGCCATTAGGTTTCCTGATCATGAAAATATTCAGAGATTAAAAAATTGGTCTAAGAATAAGAGTGAACTTAATTCTTATCAAAGCAAGATAGTTAATGCTTATTTAAATATTAATAAGAAAGGCTTTGGTAGTGCTTCATGGACGGTTGTAGAGCCCAATTGTCATTTTACTAAATAGCTCTTATTTTTGGTAGGCAGTAAAAATCTGCAGTATCTATTTTTGAAGAATGCTCTCTTCTCATATTCCATTTTTTATGAATACCCGCACTTGCAAGACTTAAAGTAGATCTACCATATCTATAATTTGTATTATCAATTGATCTCATTAAATTATTTATTTTTAAATCTTTTTCTGATGAAAATAAATTTTTCTTTCCATCTGAATTTGATAGTCCTGTGAGCATTACCCCTGCTTTCTGATATCTACAACCATCCTTAAAAATGTTTTCTAATATAGAAACTGCTGCTTTGACTGTTTCGATGCTGTTATTCGTAGCTATTGGAAAATCAATTGTTTTTGAATTTGAATAGTATCCAAAATTTCTTTGAAACGGACTTGTTCTAACAAATACAGTAATTGCTTTTGCAACTAAAGACTCTGATCTAATTTTTTCTGAGGCGTTTAAACAATAGTTTGCAACTGCCTCTTTTAATTCTTGAAAATTTTCAACTCTTTTTCCAAATGATCTTGATACTACACAGCTTTTCCTTTTAGTTGCTGTTGTTTCTAAATCTATACAAGGAATACCCCGTAATTCCATCGCAGTTCTCGAACTTAAAACATTTGAACATTTTTTAATCCATGTATTAGATTTATTTTTTAGTTGTTTAGCATTATAAATTCCGTTTTTTTGATAAAATTTAGTTAGCTGTCTTCCAACTCCCCAAATATCATTTATTTCTACTTTTTCTAATATTGGGTCAATATTTTCTATTCCAACTAAACTAGTAACTCCTGATTGTTTCTTTTTTGCGATATGATTTGCAATTTTACTTAAAGTTTTAGTTTTTGCAATTCCAATACTGGTTGGAATACCAGTCCATTGCAAAACAGTACTTCTAATTTCTTTTCCAACTTCTTCAATTTCTTTATCTGAAAAGTTTGATAAATCCATAAATGCTTCATCAATAGAATAGACTTCTATATCAGAATTAAATCTTTTAAGTGTTCTCATTACCCTTCTGGATAGGTCACCGTAAAGAGAATAGTTTGATGAAAAAACATGAACATTATTTTTTATGATAATATTTTTTGCTTTAAAGTAAGGTTCTCCCATTTTGATATCTAATGCCTTTGCTTCATTAGATCTTGAAATAATACAGCCATCATTATTAGATAGAACTACAACAGGTTTTTTTCTTATTTTTGGATTAAATAATCTTTCACAAGAAACATAAAAAGAATTACAATCAATCAATGCTATTTTTTTAGTAAACTGAGTGGATGACATAAGTTACAACTCCCCAAATAAAAATATCTTCTTCTTCATTAATTAAAATTCTATCTTTAAAATTTTTAGATCCCGATGTTAGAAATTTTTTATCTCTTTCCTGAACAAAACTTTTAACAACTAATTCATCATGCACGTTTGCAATCACAGTTGAAAAATTTCTAGGTGTTAAGCTTTTATCAACGACCAATATATCTCCATCATTAATACCAACATCAGTCATGGATTTCCCCTGAACTCTAATTACAAAAGTTGCTGGAACGTTTTTTATTAAGTGAACATTTAGATCAATATCCTCTTCAATATAATCAGTTGCAGGAGATGGAAAACCAGCTCCAGCTTTATGTAAATAATAAGGTATCGTTAGCTTCATAAATGTTCTTATTTTGTTCTTATTATTATATTACTTATTAAATAGTGTCAAATAGGTTGTATTTTGAGTCTGTAACTGAATCAAAAGTGAATCAAAACGTGAACATCTAAAACTATATAGGGTGTAGTTGTGGATAAGTATCACCAAAAGTAGCGTCAAAATAAAAATGCAAAGGAATATTACATGGTGTATTCAATAATAAGATTATGAAAAAACTATCATGTCATTGTGGGGGAGTAGAAGCAGAAGTTAAAGTTCCCGATAAAGGGTTTGAAAAAGTTTTACGTTGCAATTGTTCTATGTGTAAAAAAAAAGGTTACATCATAGGAGTAGTTGGACCAGATGATTTTAAGTTAACAAAGGGAAAAGAACTTTTGAAGCTTTATCAATTTTACACAAAAACAGCTCAACATTATTTTTGTAAAGTTTGTGGTATTCACACTCATAACAGACCACGTATTAACCCAAAGATATATGGAATTAATATCGCTTGTGTAGAAGGTATAAATCCTTTTGAAATAGAAAATGTTCCAGTAAATGATGGGCAAAATCATCCTTTAGACCAAAAAAAATAATTACAATGCAATCAGTTACCGAGTGTTATTTAAAAGTAAAAAAAGACTGCTTTAGATATATAGCTTCTCAAGAAACAAGAACTGAAAAGTTTAAAAATAAAGATAAAATGATTAAGTCATTTCTAATACCAGTTTCTTTTTATATAGCAAATAGAGCAAATAAAGAAAAAACAACGATTGTAGGGCTTGCAGGAGGTCAAGGAACTGGAAAAACTACAATTTCATCAATCATTAAAATGATTTTAGAGAAATATTTCAAATTTAATGTTTTTAAAATATCGATTGATGATTTTTATAAAACGAGAAAAGATAGACTGAAATTATCAAAAAATATTCATCCTTTACTAATGACAAGAGGAGTACCGGGTACACACGATATAAAGTTAATAGTAGATTTTTTTAAAAAAGTCTTAAAGAAAAAATTCTCGCCAATATCATTACCTAAATTTGATAAATCAATAGATGATAGAGTTAGAAGGCAAAACTGGTATAAAATAAAAAAAAAACCAAATATTGTAATTTTAGAAGGATGGTGTGTTGGTTCATCTGCGCAGAAGTTAAAAAATCTAAAAAAACCAATAAATTCCTTAGAAAAAAATATGGATCAAAAATTAAAAT
>CABXTN010000029.1 GCA_902515185.1 uncultured Pelagibacteraceae bacterium
CAAAAGGACCGTAAACAGTAAAAAACCTAAAAATTGTAAATTTAATATTTGTATTTTTAAATAATTTTAAAATAATTTTTTCTGATTTTAATTTGCTTTTTGCATATGGATTTTTTGGTTTTGTTACCCGATTTTCTTTTATGGGAAATTTTTTTTGATCACCATAAATTGAGCTTGAAGAGCCAAAAATAAATTTTTTAATTTTATATTTTTTGCTTATATACGAAAGGCTTTCAGTTGCATCAATATTATTTAAGTAATAACTTTTGGGATTTTTTAAAGAGTACAAAACTCCTGGCTGACCCGCCAAGTGATATACAATTTTTGGCTTATATTGTTTAAAAATATTTTCAAGTTTCTTTTTATTAATTAAATTTATTTTCTTAAAAACATAATTTTTATTTTTTTTTAAAATTAAAAGTCTTTTATTTTTAATCTTAGTAGAATAATATTTATTATGACTATCTATCCCTATTACTCGATATTTTTTTTTCAATAAATAATTAGATAAATGAAAACCAATAAATCCAGAACTGCCTGTTACTAATATGTTAATCATTTTATTTTATTTAAAAAAACTTTGTATTTTCCTGGAAACAAAATAAATTTCGCTTGGTTTATGTTCTTCAGATATTGGTAGGCTTAATATTTTTTTTCCAAGTTTGTAACTATTGTTTAAATTTTTTCCTGAGGGGAAAAACTTCAACTCATTGAGCATGTATGGATAATGTATCATTGTATCAATGTTGCTTTTCTTTAGAAATTTAATCAATTTATCCCTATTTTTTAAACGAATAACAAATTGATGAAAGCTGTAGATATTTTTTTTCCTTTTTTTAATTAGGTCTAATTTTTTTATCTTAGATAACTCTTTAAAATAAATATTTGCAAGCTGATTTCTTTTTTTTACTACATTTGGATAACTTCTTAATTTAATTTCTAAAACTGCTGCTTGAATACAATCTAATCTTGAGTTTCTTCCTGAAAAATTATGATCATATTTTTTTAAAGCTCCATGATTTCTATATCTTAAACATTTCTCATATATTTTTTTTGAATTAGTAACTATTGCACCCCCATCACCAAATCCACCAAGATTTTTACCTGGAAAAAAACTAAATGTGCCAATATCACCAAAAGTACCTACATGTTTTTTGTTAATTCTTGTTCCATGTGCCTGTGCACAGTCCTCAATTATTTTAATATTTTTGTTTTTACAAATTTTTTTCAAACCAATCATGTCACTTGGGATTCCATATAGATGAACCGGGATTATAGCACGTGTTTTTGAATTTATTTTTTTTTTTAAATCTTTAAGACACAAGGAATAATTATCTAAATTGATATCACAAAAGACCAGCTTTAATCCATTGTTGGTTACTGCTTCTGCAGTAGATATCCATGTGTTAACAGGAACAATAACCTCACTGCCTTTTTTCAATTCTAAGGAAGCTACTGATATCTCAAGCGCATCAGTGCCATTACCAACTGATACTGTATATTTCGAATTCACAAATTTACTAAATTTTTTTTCAAAGCTTGATATTATGTCTCCCCCAATAAATTGTGATTTTTTAATTATAATATCAATTTTCTTTAAGATTTTTTTCTTTTCAGGAATTAGCTTATATAAGTTAGTAAATTTAATTTTTTTTGACATAGAATTTATTTATTTATCAAACATATACTCACAAAATAAAATTAATAGAAGCTCTTTATTAATCTTAAAGTATTACTAATATCTTTTAAAATACTTTTATTTAACTTTATTCCTAATTTATCCAATTTTTTTCTACTAACTTTATATGAGTTTTGATTAAGTATAGGTGAGTTTACCTTTTTTACTATGGGTTTAAAATTACAATTTTTTATCATAGCTAGTATTTGTCTTACTGTATAATTTTCAGTTAAAACGTTATATGTACCTTGATTAAAAGTATTTTTATTTACAAAGTAAAAAATTGATTTTAAGGCATCATCCAATGATAGATAGGGTCTATATTTATCCATAGCATTATTCCATATCGGTAAACTCTCCTTAAAAACTGTATTAAAACAAAATTTATTAACTGCTGTATGAAATCTCATTCCAGTAGAAATTCCAGTTATGGTTCCAAGTCTTAATGTAACAAAATCTAATTTTGTAGTTTTTAAATAATTTTCCTCCATTAATTTAATATCAGCATAAGGACTTTGGGGTTTAAGTACTTTACATTTCTCATCTACAAGGTTTGACTGAACGCCATAAACACTTGTGCTAGAAAGATGAATAAGTTTCGATTTTTTTTTTTTACAAAATTTGCATATTTTTTTAAAAATTCCAAAATTATTTTCATACATAAATTTTTTTATTTTGAATGATCCCTCTGCATTGGTTATTGAGGCAAGATGAATTACTACATCAATTTTATCTGTAATTCTTCTAAGAGTATAATCCTCTAACAAGTTGCCTTTAATAAAATTCAACTTAATATTTTTAGACTTTAAATTAAATAATACATTGATGTTATTTGAAGAAGCATTATCAATTAAATATGCTTTTTTAAGATTTTTTACTTTTGATAAATTATTAATTAATTTTGAACCTATGTGTCCTAATGCACCTGATATAAGAATATTCATAAACAAAAATAAATTGATTTGTAATCTAAACTTTATATAACATACAAACTACAAATTATTATATTAAATTACGGCACAAAAATGAAAAAATTTTCAAATAAACCTATTTTGATTAAAAAGAAAATTTTTAATGATAGAAGGGGTTTTTTTCAAGAACTGTATTTAAAAAAAAATTATAAATTTAATTCGAAATTCACTGCGTTTTCATACTCTTACAAAAATGTTATAAGGGGTCTTCATTATCAGGTTAAGAAACCTCAAGAGAAAATTTTAGGTGTTCTAAAAGGTAAGGCATTAGACATCTGCGTTAACATTAATAAAAAATCTAAAGATTTTGGAAAAGTATATAAGTTTATCCTTAAACCGGGTGTAATGCTTTTTGTTCCAAAAAATTACGCTCATGGGATTTGTTTTTATGAAAAAGAAAATATATTACTTTATCATTTAAGTGAGTATAGATACCCTGAATATGAAAGAGGTATAAATCCCTTAGATAAAAAATTGAAAATAAATTGGAAAATTAAAAGACCAATATTATCTGATAGGGATAAAATTCATCCAAATTTAAGTGAAATATAAATGAAAAAAAAAGAACCTGAAATTATTAAATATAAATTTTTTAAAGAAAAAACAGGCACATTGACTCCATTTTATATAGGTAGACAACTACTTAAAAATTTTAATTTAAAAAGATTTTTTTTTTTATATGGTAAAAAAAAATATTTAAGAGCTGACCATGCCCATAAGAAATGCTCTCAAATATTAATACCTATAATTGGGCGAGTTAAAGTTACAACTTACTTTAATAAAAAAAAAAAAATATTCTTACTCGATCCAAAAAAAGGTACCGCTTTAAAAATACCAGTTTATACATGGCTTAATATTAAATTTCATAAAAATGATGATTGTCTTTTAACTGCTTGTAATTACAAATATGATAAAAAAGAATATATTTCAGATTTTAAGGTATTCTTGAAAAAATATTTTTAAATAATGAATAAAATAATTGTCACTGGAGGAAATGGAAGATTTGCAAAGATACTCAAAAAAAAATTTAATAATAAAAAAATATTTTATTTTTCTAAGAAAGAATTTGATATAACAAAATTTACATCAATCGAAAAAAAAATTAAAAAAATTAAACCCTCTTCAATATTACACTTGGCAGCAGTTTCAAAACCACTAAGTCTTCATGAAAAGCAAATCAATAAAAGTATAGACTCTAATATTATTGGGACATGTAATTTAGTGAAGATTTGCAACACATATAAAATTAAACTTGTATATATGTCTTCTCATTATGTTTATCCGTGTAAAGTCGGAAATTACAAAGAGACAGATCCTTTACTACCTGCAAATAATTATTCCTGGTCAAAACTAGGGGGAGAATGTGCTGTACAAATGTACCTTAAAAATTCTCTAATAATTAGAGTTGCTATGTATGAAACTCCATTTACTCATAAATTTGGTTTCACAAATATAAAAAGCAATTTCTTAACACATGAGGAGGTTGCCAAAATTTTACCAAAAATTTTAAAAAAAAAGGGAATAATTAACTTAGGTGGAAAAAAATCTAATATTTATAATTTTGCTTTAAAAAGTAATAAATCTGTAAAACCTAAAAAATATATTTACACAAAAAAATCAGTTAAAATGATGCCTGATAGTTCTATAAATATTGACAAACTTAAATCTTTAATAAAAAAAAATTAATGGCAACTTTTACGATTTTCGGTCATACAGGATTTATTGGTTCTCATCTAAAAAATAAACTTAAAAATCATAATTTAATTTTACCAAAAAGAGGTCAGCTTAAATTTAATAAATATTTAGGTGATATAATATATTGTATTGGCAGCGATAACTGGATGAAAGAACATTACAACTCTTTTATGGCCAATATTGGCTTTATACCGGAAATCATAGCAAAAAATAAATTTAAATCTTTTACTTTTCTTTCAACAACAAGGATTTATAAAAAATCTATTAATACATTTGAGAACTCATCTTTCTCTATCAATCCTAACTATAAGGATGACTATTACAATATAAAAAAAATCTGTGCCGAGTCTTATTTAACATTGCAAAAAAAAAAAATTAAAATTATTAGGCTATCAAATATTTATGGTGAGAATTTTAATTCTTCATTAGTACTTCCAAATTTTATAAATAGCGCAATTCGCAATGGAAAAATTTATATTACTGTGAATAAGAACTCGAAAAAAGATTTTTTAAATATAGATGATGCAACTGACCTAATTTATAAAATATGCGTTAAAGGTAAAAGTAAAATATATAATTTAGCATCTGGAAGAATGATTTCCTTATTTAAAATAGCAAAGAAAATACAAAATATAACAGGATGTAAAATAATTCTTAAAAATCAAAAAATTTATATAAAAGAACCAAAAATAAATATCTCAAAAATAAAAAAAGAATTTAATTTTAAAATAAAAAAAAATCTTATCGATGATATAGAATCTCTAGTCAATAAGTTTAAATTAAATCATGCAAATAAATTATAAAGATTTAACAATTGTATTAGTTGCTTATAATTCTAATTTTGAAATAGAAAATATTTTAAAACTTTTAAATCCAGAAATTAAAATACTAATTATTGAAAATTCAAATCTAAAAAAAACTAAAGATTATTTTGAATCTAAATATAGTAATATATCTGTGATACTTAGCGAAAAAAACACAGGTCAAACAGGAGGTATAAATATAGGATTCAAAAATGTTAAAACTAAGTACTGTTTATATATGGATATGGATGTGAATTTTAACATAAATTTAATTGAAAAATTTTTTAAAATTGCAGAACAAATAAATGATTTTGCACTTTTAGTTCCCGAACATAATAGATCAAAATATCCAAAAAGTTTTGAGCATAAAGATAAAAATATTTATCCTGAACTAAAACGAATGAAAATAGTTCATGGTTATTTTATGTTTTTTAAAATGTCAGCTGTTAAAGAAGTTGGATATTATGATGAAAATATATTTTTTTATTTTGACGAAACTGATTACTGTTTAAGAATATTTGAGAAAGATTTAAAAATTTTCATAGTAAAGGGTGCGATGGTTGACCATAAAGAAGGAAGATCTTACGAAAAAAATTTACAAAAAAAAATTAATCCATTAAGACATTGGCATTATATGTGGGGTAAATTTTATTTTAATAAAAAACATTATAGTTACTTGAGAGCATTAATTGTTACTCTTCCAGATTTATTAGAATGTATTGTTAAAATACCAATTCTTCTAATGCTAAGAAAAGAAAACACAATAGTCTACTATAATAGACTGCTCGGTTTATTAAATTCTATGGCTGGGAAAAAATCCTGGAAAAGACCAGACTAAGGTTTATTATTCTACAAATATGAAAAGTTAATTAATTTTATCAATCAATAATAAGTTTTTAACTAAAATATCTAATTTTTTTGTTGTAAGCGGTTTGGTATGTAAGCCAATAAAAAAACCTCTGTCTTCAATATCTTGTGAATTTTTATATTCAATCTTTTTAGGGTTGAGATTGTATAATTGAATACTTTTTTGATTCATAAAATTTCCACTTAAAATAGGTCTAGTTTCAATATTGTTTTTATTTAATAACTCTAGATACTTTTTCTTTTTTTTAGAAAAATTTTTATTTATTAAAATTGGTAAACCAAACCAGCTAGGCTCTAAATCTTTAGAATGATCTAAAAAATATAATTGATCTTTCCAAATACTAGATTTTCTTAACGAATTTATTATTTTATTTTTATTGTCATTTCTAATTTTTTTGAATGTATTCAATCTCTTAAATTGATTCATACCAATCGCTGCCGATATATCTAATGGCCTGACATTAAATCCTGAGTTAATAAAATTAAATGATCTTTGATTCTCTTTTGTTTTATTTAAATTTCTATCCCATCCGTGCGCTCTTAGTGAGTTAATTATTTCAAAATCTTTTTTATCATTACAAACTATCATTCCTCCTTCGCCTGCTGTTATTTGATGAGAATAGTAAAAAGAGTAGGTTCCAAAATCTCCATATGTTCCAAGATATCTTGATTTATATTTGGAACCAAGAGACTCGCAGGTATCTTCTATTAAAAAAATGTTCTTTCTTTTTAAAACTTGAGATATTTTTTTAATATTTGAACAGCTTCCAAGAACGTGTACAATCATTGCTGCTTTTGTTTTTTTTGTTAATGATCTGTAAAAATGTTCTTCACTAATATTAAAATTTTCTAAATTCACATCAATAAATTTTGGTCTCAAACCAGCTTGAATCAAAGGCCACAATGAAGTGGACCAACAAAGAGACTGAATTAAAAATTCATCTCCCCATTTTAAAAAGTTTTTTTTTTTTGGATTAACTAAAGCAAAAGCTGCTAAAAGATTCGCTGAACTACCCGAGTTGACCATCAAGGCATACTTAACATTCATGAACTTGGCAAATTCATATTCAAATTTTTTTGTTATATCTCCCATAGTAATTTTTTTTTTTAAAATTACCTCTATGCCTTTAATAATATCTTCATTTGAAAATGCATCATCTAATAGAGGATATTTAAAAGATTTACTTATACTTTTTTTTGAGTGAAAATTAATTATCTTATTTAAATGTTTGTTTAAATTTATCATTAAGTTACAGTTTAATTAATCTAATATATTAATAATTAAACTCATGCAAATATAAAAATTCACGCCTAAGTTAATATCTAATTATGTTTTTCTATTTTTTTATTTTCAATAAATAAATTTGTATCGCAAAAATTTTTAATTATTTCTGAATGAGCTATAAATATAATTATTTTATTTTTTTTGATTTTTTCAATCAGTTGTAAAAAATTTTTCTCTGCTTTTTGATCCAAAGCATTAGTGGCTTCATCTAGGATAATAATTTTAGGATTTTTAACTAATGCTCTAGCAATTGATATTCTTTGTTTTTGACCTCCAGAAAAAAAATTACCAAGATTTCCCATTTTTGTGTTTATGCCTTCGGGTAAGGAATAAATCAGTTTATCTAATTCAACTATTTTTAAAGCATTCATTACGCTATCATTTGAAATGTTATCTCTTCCAAAAATAATATTATCTTTAATAGTATCATTAGTTAAAAAGTTTGTTTGGGAAACGTATCCAACATTTTTAAGCCAGTCATCTAAAATTGATTTAAGATTGTATCCATTAATTTCTATTTTCCCTTTTACTGGTATGAGTAGACCAGATATTAAGTCTACAAATGTACTTTTGCCCGATCCATTTGGACCCTCTAAATATATAGTATTATTTGTTTTAATTTCTAAATTTACATTATCAAACAGCACGTTTCTGTCTGAGTAAGAAAAATTTAAATCTGTAATTTTCAAGTTTACCTCATTGCC
Source organism: uncultured Pelagibacteraceae bacterium (assembly GCA_902515185.1). GTDB lineage: Bacteria > Pseudomonadota > Alphaproteobacteria > Pelagibacterales > Pelagibacteraceae > Pelagibacter. The sequence continues at coordinate 8,004 of CABXTN010000029.1, forward strand.
TAATTCAAATTTGTTTAAATCTAAATTGTTTTTTATATTGGAGTTTTCATCATAAATTTTTTTATACCTACTTGCATTTTTTATAACCTCGTCAATTTGAAATTTAGCTGTTCTTATATTTTGTATATCCCTATTGTAGGTAATAAATATTGGTATCATTCTTAATAATGCAAAACTATAAAGCCCTAAAACTGGAATTAAGTTTACT
>CABXTN010000030.1 GCA_902515185.1 uncultured Pelagibacteraceae bacterium
CTTGGTAAGACTCTACTAACTTGTTATTTTGATTTGCAATACCAACAACATCTATCATTTCCTTAACCATTTGATCTGATGCACCCTTTTTTTTAGCTGCTGCTGTATGAGATCTAATACAGTATTCACAGCTATTTGTAATCGAAACTGCAACATAGATTAGTTCTTTTGTAACTGGATCGAGTGCCCCTTTTTTCATTATTTGTTTTAGGTTATTCCATGTTCTTTCTAAAGTCTCTGGGTTGTTAGCTATAGCTCTCCAAAAGTTTGGTATTTTTTTTATATTTCTAGTTTTTTTAATATCATCAAAAACTTTTTTAACCTTTCCTTTAACTTTGTTTTCACTTATAGGTTTAAATATTGACATTTTTCCTCCTTTTATACTTTAAGAATATCACTCTTAAATTTTGAATACAAAATATTAGAATAATTATTCATATTTCCCATATTGGCTTGCGCCTCTTTATCGAACTTCTCTAGGGCATTCGGGCCTAGTTGTTTTTCTAATGCTATTTTATATTCAGGAACACAGCCCCAATCATTCACTGTTGTGTCTTTAATCTCAATATGAAATTGAATTCCGTAAGCATGATTTTGATATTTAAAAATTTGGTATTTAGTTTCCGGTGACGAAGCTATATGTGTAATATCTTTATTATTTTCTAAACCTTGAACTTCATAAGAATGCCATTGGAGAGACTTAATCTTATTTGGAAAATCTTTAAAAATTTTATCTTTATCTTTATTTTTAGAAAAATTAACGTCCAAAATACCTATCTCAGGATTGTTCGACTTTACAACTTTGCCTCCAATAGCTTCTCCTAATAATTGGCATCCTAAGCAAAAACCCAAATAAGGTTTTTTTAAATCAACTACAAATTCCTTAATTCTACTTTTTTCATCGATTAGCCATGGATATTGCTTCTCCATCCAAGTATCCATTGGACCACCCATACAAAACATTGCATCATAAGACTTTAAATCTTTAGGTATCTTTTCACCTTCATCTAGTTCTATTGTATCAAGCTTTGCTCCATCATTGATCATCAGATCTTTGATGTAACCTGGATCCTCTATATTAATATGTTGTAAAATTAAAACTTTCATTCTTTAAAGCGCTGGCTTTAAAAGTTTTAACATTTTTTTATGAATAGATCTATTTGCAGATATTAATACGTTTCCCGCTAATGTTGCACTTCTATTATTCCAGGTTGAGGAAATGCCTCCTGAAGCTTTTATAATTGGTATTAAGGGATGTATATCCCAAATTTTATTCATACATTGAATCACTACATCAATTCTACCTTCACAAAAATGAGCATAGCTTAATGCATCTGCACAAGGGAACTGCATTAATTTTAAAACTTTTGGAATTTTTTTTTGTTTAGCTAAACTCAGCCATCCATGAAAAGCTCCTGAAACCCTCATATTTTTTATTGAAGCTTTTTTATTAATACTTAATTTTCTTTTTTTTCCTTTTTCAACGACATAAGCAGCTTTGTTAGAAACATTATAATAAAATTTTTTTAATTTTGGAAAGTTTGCTAAACCTAAAAGAGGCTCTCCTTTATAGTTCAAAGATATTAAATTACTCCAAGTAGGATTACCAATTACATAAGATCTAGTTCCATCGATAGGATCTATAATCCATACAAAATTACTAGATGTTTTTTTGTGCCCAAACTCCTCTCCTATTATCTCATGGGTTGGAAACTTTTTTTTTATTTTTGCACGAATAAACTTTTCAAAGGCTTTGTCTGAACTAGTAACAGGATCGTAACCTTTTCCTTTTGATTTATTTGCAACTTTAAAAGGCTTGTCTAATTTCTTATAATAAAACGAAGTTAAATCTTTAGCTAGGATATTTAAAAAATTAGCGAAATATCTTAATTTTCTTGGATTAAATTTTTTCATGCAAACGACATACTATTTATCTTGATTAAAGTAAATTTTTAAATAATGCTTAACACTCTTATGAAAATTGAGTTAAGTAATAACAAAGTTTTTTATAAAAATGGCTCATCAATTAAGGAAATACATCCTTTTTGGCTGAGAGAAAGAGCTAATGGAGAAAAATTTTTAGACAAAAAAACTCAACAGAGGCTTTTTGATCCAACAGCACTTAACATTGAAATAGGTATTGCAAAAGTAAAAATTGCTAACGAAATATTAGAGATTGATTTCAATGATGGTGTTAACTCAAAACTCGATATTCACTCTATAGCAAAAGAATTTGCAAAAAAAGATAACGTTATTAATTCTATTGATAAAGAAAAATGGGATTCTAGCCTAAAAAAAATAAAAAGTTTTGAATATAAAAGTGATCTATTTGAATCTAAAGAAATGCTTGATGTTTTGATTACATTTTATAAGTATGGTTTTGTTATTATTAATAATGTACCTACAAAAGATAATTATTTAATCAAGTTTGCTAATTCTATAGGAAGTGTAAGAAGGACTAATTTTGGTGAACATTTTGATGTAAAATCAAAACCAAATCCAAATGATCTTGCATACACATCATTACCTTTAGCTCCTCATACAGATAATCCATACAGGAATCCTGTACCCTGTATTCAAATTTTACATTGTATTATAAATGAAGTTAATGGTGGATATTCAACTTTAGTCGATGGTTATGCTGTTACTGAAAATCTGAAAAAAGAAAATCCAGAATTTTATGATATCTTAACTAAGATAAAAGTTCGTTTTAAATTTATTGATAAAGACGTAGTACTTGAGAATTGGTCTGAACTTATTAAACTAGATGAAGATAAAAAGTTTAAGCAAGTAAAATTTAGTCCAAGACTCGACTATGTACCAATATTAGAAAAAAAAGAATTAGATCTTTATTATAGCGCTAGAAAAAAAATATCAGATTTATACAATTCAGACAAATTCAGAATTGAATTTAAACTTAAACAAGGCGATTTGTTAATGATGGATAATTATAGATTACTTCATGGAAGAACAAAATTTGACGCAAATGAGGGAACTAGATTCTTGCAGGGTTGTTACATAGATTTTGATAGTACTGAAGGAAAACTTAGACATTTAAAAAGAAAATTTAATTTATAAACTTTCAATTTGTTTTTCAGCTTTTGCAATTGATTTTTCATAATCAAAAGCCATTTGATCAGCAGATATAATTTTAATATCTGTAATACCAAAAAAATTCAACATTAGTGTAAGCCAAGGTGTTAAAAAATCTTCTTTACTTCCAATTTTGGTTCCTCCTGATGTAATAACTAAAAAGGCTTTTTTATTTTTAAGTAATCCAATCCTTTTTCCGTCAGGTGTATATTTAAATGTAGTATCAACCCTAGCTGCTAGATCAGACCAAGCTTTTAAAGTTGCAGGTGGTCCAAAATTATAAATAGGCGCTGAAATAATAATTATGTCACTTTCTTTTAATTCCATAACAAGTTTATCCGATAGCTCAAACATTTTTTTATGTCCTTCGGTCTGTTTATTCATTGGAATCTTCATTCCTGACTCGGTTAATCCTGATACAAAAAGCATGTTATCATCAAGATCTCTATAAATAACCTGATCTTCTTTTTTTTTAATTTTATTGACTAATTTTTTTGCTAGATCTCTAGAAGTTGATCCTTCTTTTCGAGCACTGGAGTCTATTTGATAAATTTTCATTTTTATTATTTTTTAAGATTTAACCAATTAATCTCTTCTAAAGTTAGTTTAACGTAAATAGAATTTAATGAATACTTTAATTGAGTATTATTTTTTGGACCTATTATCGCATATGAAGGAAATTGTTGATTTATAACCCAAGACAACGCTATGTCATTTAATGAACAATTATACTTGGTTGCTAGTTCTTTTGATCTTTTTTTTCGTTCTAAATTTTCTTTGCTAAAAAAACAATCTCTTAAATATTGTTTAAATTTTCTTCTAAAAAATCTTTTAAAAAAATTTTCCTCAACAAAGAAACCTCTAGCCTGGCTTGACCAAGAAAAGTGATGAATTTGGTTATCTTTTAAAAAATTTAAATATTCATCGTTATTAGAGGAAAGACTATCGTGCCATAAGGGTTTAACCATTTTGGCAAGAGATAAATTATTATTAACTATTTCAAAATTTTTTTTATTATTTTTTTTTGCCCAAGAAATTGAATCTTTAAGTCTACCTATTTTTGTATTAGATATTCCAAATGATTTAATTAAATTTAATTTAATTAAATAGTTAAAAGAATCTATAAATTCACCAATGGGAACGTTTAGATTATCATGATGTAAAATAAGTATATCAACAGATTCTAGCTTTAATCTATCTAATGATATTTTTAATAACTCTAATATTTCCGACGGTTTTGTGTCTGCTCTGCCAACCTTTGATATAATAACAATTTCTTTTTCATAATTTCTAGATCTAATCCATTTACCTAAAAAATTTTCAGTCATGCCTTCTCTATAATAAATTGAATTATCGAATGTGTTACCACCATTGCTACAATATAAATCCCAAAGCTTATAGGCTTTGTTATATTTATTTATATAATCATTACCCATAATTATTTTTGAAATTCTTTTATTTATCCCTGGGATTTTTCCGTAAATCATTTAGTTTTATACGTTCTTAACTTCACTAATTATCCTATATTTTGTAAGAACGGTAAGTATCTTAATAAATAAAATCCTAAAGCTTGCAACTTATTTGTTAATATTAGCAATCCAGTTGCTAATAACAATATGCCTCCAGTTTTAACAATAATATTCATCTTTTTTTTAATGTTTTTTGAAACTACTAAGAATTTTTGTAATAAATACCCTGATAGAATAAAAGGTATTGCCAACCCCATAGAATAGAAAAATAAGAGTAAAATTCCTCTGTTTATATTATCTTCTGTTGAGGCTAATGCTAATATTGAACCTAAAATAGGGCCTATACAAGGTGTCCATCCAAATCCAAATGCAAAACCAACTAATACGGGACCGAAAACTCCAATATTTTTATCCGAATGGATTCTTTTTTCATAATTAAGAAAACTGATGTTTATAATTCCCAAAATTTGCAGTGAAAAAATTATTATAATTAGACCGGCAAAAATTCTGAGTTCATTTGAATTATTTAATAATAATTTTCCGATATATGTAGCTGCTGCCCCAAAAATTATAAAGACTATAGAAAAACCCAATGTGAAGAAAATTATTGGAATTAAATTAATATTTTTTCTCTCTACTAACTCATTTAATGAACTTCCAGATATATAAGAAATATAGCCAGGAATAAGTGGTAATACACAAGGGGATAAAAAACTTAATAAACCAGCACTAAAGGCAATAAATAATTCTAACATTTAACCAGTATTTTTCATTGCTGCTGATATACCTGCTATAGATGTCATCATCGCATCATTTAAATATTTTTTATCATCAGATTTTAATTTTTTTTTAGAAAGCTTATTCATCACTACTGCTTGTAAAATGTTAAGTACTTCAGAGTAAATATTTCTAACTATTATGGTTGTCCGAAACTCTTTCCTTTGTCTCAATATTTCTTTAGGGGTAATGTATCTATTTAATTTCTTTATTATATCGAACTCTAATCTAAGCTTGTCTCCTACTTCCTTAAGTTTTTTATCAGCTAAATTACTCTCATAAACCTCTGAAATTTCTGGGTCAACTTTTGAAATAACCATATCTAACATATCCATTGTTGAATTGAAAAATGGCCAGTTTTTTTCCATATCTGTAAGTATCTTTTTATATTTTTTTACTGATGAATATTTTAATGCATTGCCAGTTCCTAGCCATGCAGGTAACATTAATCTTATTTGAGTCCATGCAAAAACCCAAGGTATAGCTCTTAAACTTTGAATATTATCTACATTTTTTCTTTTAGATGGTCTTGAGCCAATAGATAATTTTCCTAATGCTAGATGAGGTGTGACTGTTTTAAAGTATCTAATAAAATCTGAGTTTTCATTTATATTTTTTCTATAGGCTTCTGTGGATATAGTTGTCATCTTTTCTATTAATTCTCTCCAACTATCTTTAGGTTCAGGTGGTGGATTAAGAGTTGCTTGCATTACAGATCCTATGTAACTACATAAATTATATTTAGCTAAAGGTTCATATCCGTATTTTTGTTGAATCATTTCACCTTGGTCGGTAATTCTAATTCTACCGTAAACAGATTTAGGAGGTTGAGATCTCATTGTTGCTTGGATTGGTCCTCCACCTCTACCTGCAGAACCGCCCCTTCCATGGAAGAAAGTAAGATCTATTTTATATTTTTTTGCAATACTCAAAACTTCCTCTTGCAGTTTATATTGGTGCCAACTTGCAGATAATTTTCCAGCATCTTTGCTAGAATCTGAATAGCCGATCATAATTTCTTGCTTGTTTTGAATTAATTTTCTGTACCAACTCAAAGAAAAAAGTTTCTCCATTATAGACTTTGCATTTTTTAAATCTTGCAAAGTTTCAAAAAGTGGGACTACTCTTAATTTATCTTTAATATTGGCTTCTTTTTGCATTAAGTATACCGAAAGTATATCTGAAGCTGCTGAAGTCATAGATATTACATATGCTCCTAAACACTCAGGTGGCTCCTCTGCTAAAACTTTAAAAGTCGACCAAACTTCTTTATTTTCTTTATTTTTAAAATTAAAATTTTTTAAACTTTTTTTATTTTTTTTCATTGCATTAGATAAATATTTTATTTTTTTATCTTCGTCCCAAAGTAAATAATTAGAATTATTTTTTTTCTTTATATATTCAGCTAATACCTGTGAATGTCTTGAAGATTCTTGCCGTATATCCAATTTAGCTAAATTTATACCAAAACATTTTGCTCGTCTCATTAAATCTAATAAGTCTCCACTTGCAATATTTTCACTTTGGTTTTGCTCTAATGACTCACGAACAACTCTTAAAGGTCTTAAGATCTCCTCTCTAGTTGATAGAAGTTTTTTTTGATTTAATGGCTTTTTTGCAACCAAATGTCTTTCTATATGTCTGTGTGTTAATCTCATTTTATCTCTCAATGGTCTTAGATAAACTCTATAAGGCTCAAAAGTCTTTCCAGTACTTCTAAGTATTTTCTTTGAACATTTTTCCATAGAAAGACTTCTTATTAACTTTGTTAATCCTTTTTCATAAAGTTTTGCTGCTTCCCATCTGGATAAAAGTATTACTTCTTTGGTTATTGGTGCTGTAACGTTTGGATTTCCGTCTCTGTCTCCACCCATCCAAGAACCAAATTCTAAGGGATTAAAATTTTTTGGTAAGTTTTTACCCATGTGTTTTACAAAGATTGCATTTAACCTTCTATAAACCTTTGGGATTGTCTCCCATAAACTATCTTCTATTACTGCAAGTCCCCATCTTGCCTCCTCAGCAGGAGTTGGTTTAAATCTTTTTAAATCATCTGTATTCCAGATGATTGTAAATTCATCATAAAGTTTTTTATCTAAAATTTTTAATCTAGATGGTTTATGCTTTAAAAGATCTCTTTGATCCATTATTTCTGTAATTTTGTGATATTTTTGTATTAAAGTTCTCCTTTTAACCTCTGTAGGGT
>CABXTN010000031.1 GCA_902515185.1 uncultured Pelagibacteraceae bacterium
AAAGCTTTGGAAAGAGCCCAACAAAAAGTTGAGGCTAGAAATTTTGATATTAGAAAGACATTATTAAAATTTGATAATGTTTTGAACGATCAGAGGCATGTCATTTTTAGTCAAAGGAAAAATATAATTGATACTGACAAAATTTTTAATTATTCAGAAAATTTTTTAGATGACGCAATATCCAATTTAATTTCTAAGAAAAGCAAATCTATAAATCCAGAAAATAAGAAAGAACTTGAGGTAAAAATTAAATCTTTAGTAGGTAAGAGTTTTGAAGATAATGAAATAAAAGATTTAGTGCAGCAAAACGATAAAGATTTTTCAAATACTTTAAAAAATAAATTTATAGTAGCAAGAAATGAAAGAATAAATGTTATTGGAGACGACCAGTCTAAAGAAATTGAGAAAAGAATTTTTTTACAAACAATAGATATAAATTGGAAACTTCATATACAATATTTAGAGCAACTAAGACAAGTAATCGGGCTTAGATCATATGGTCAAAGAGATCCTTTAATAGAATATAAAAAAGAGGCTTTTGAGCTATTTGAAAATCTATTAGAAAAATTAAAGTTTGATTTAATAACTATACTTCTGAATTTAAAAGTGATTGAAAAAACGATAGAAAAGAATGAACAAAATAATATAAAAAAAAGTACTAATATTGTAAATAATCCAAAATGTCTGTTAATATTAAATAAGGACCAAAAAATATCTCGAAATGATATTTGTGAAGCAACTGGTAAGAAATATAAACACTGCTGTGGTAGATTTTAGATACTGGAAATACTTATTATTAAAATAATAACAAGGATAGCTAAAAGTATAAAAATATTTTTTTTTTGGAATTTATTTAAAAAGTTTCTTACATAACTACTTTCAAGTGATAAACTATCTTTAGGACTTGAAGAAGATATAAATCCTCTATCCCTACCTAAAGATAGAAACTTTTCTTTTCTTTTATTAAAAATTTCTTCTCTTGATAAGCTTGAGAATTCATTAAGATTATTTTCAATAGAATTTTTTACTCTATTTAAAATTAAATTTTTATCTCTATGCGCTCCTCCAACCGGTTCATAAATAATTTCATCTATAACTTTAAGTTCTAATAAATCTTTAGATGAAAGTTTCATAGCTGTTGCGGCTTCTAATGTTTTTTTTGGATCACGCCATAATATTGTTGCGCAGCCTTCAGGCGATATTACAGAGTAAATTGCATTTTCTAACATAATAACTTTATTTGATGATGCTAATGCTATAGCTCCTCCAGAACCACCTTCACCAATAATAATTGAGATAGTTGGAACTTTTAGTTCCATGCTACATTCAATTGATTTTGCAATTGCTTCTGCCTGTCCTCTTTCCTCAGCACCAACCCCAGGATAAGCGCCTGGTGTATCTACAAAAATAATAATCGGAATATTAAATTTATCAGCAAGTTTCATTAATCTAATTGATTTTCTATATCCCTCAGGTCTCATCATACCAAAATTATGCTCAATTCTACTTTCAAGATCGTCACCCTTTTCCTGGCCAATTACTAAAACAGATTGACTATTGAATTTTGCAAACCCTGTTATTACAGATTTATCCTCGCTATAAAGACGATCACCTGATAGTTGAATAAAATCATCAAATAAATTATCAATAAAAAACTTCGATTTAGGTCTATCCTCATGCCTTGCAACCAAAGTTTTTTGCCAAGGATCAAGATTTGAGTAAACTTGCTTAAGTTTATTATCTATTTCTAATTGTAGTTCGGATATTTTATTTGTATTTACCTCTGATAATCCTTCTTGGTTATAGGGATCTTTGAGAGTTTGAAGCTCATTTTCTAAGTCTTTTATATCTAGTTCAAAATTTAGATAATTTTTCATATAATATAATAATAATAATGTGTTTATAAAATAAAAATAGGCAATAAAATGATAAAAATAAAAATATAATGAAAAAAAAGGAACAATTTATCAAAATTTATGATTTATCTGTATCAAAAATTCTTTACAAATTTGTAAATAATGAACTTTTGCCAGGTACAGGAATTGCAAAAAACCATTTCTGGAGTGGATTAAATAAAACTTTTCATAGATTGGCACCTAAAAACAGAGATCTTTTGGAATTTCGCGAAAAAATACAAAAATCAATAGACTCCTACCACCTTGAAAAAAAGGGTAAAAAATTTCATTTAAAAGATTATAAAAATTTTTTAAAAAAAATTGGATACTTAAAAAAAAAAGGAACAAATTTTAAAATTCAAACAAAAAATTTAGATACTGAGATTACAAGTGTCTGTGGTCCTCAGTTAGTATGTCCGGTTTCAAATGCAAGATTTTTGTTAAATGCTGCAAATGCAAGATGGGTTAGTTTATATGATAGTCTTTATGGTGCAAATATTATACCTGAAACGAAAGGAGCCTTAAAGGGTACAACTTACAACCCCATCAGAGGAAAAAAAGTTATTGAATATTCAAGAGATATTTTAGATAAGTTCGTACCACTTAAAAATTTAAGTTGGAAAAAGTTGAATTTAATACCAGATGTAAAAAATGGAAAAGTTAACCTGGATCTTAAATACCAAAAACAATTTGTAGGTTATAATAAAAAAAAAAATAAATTAACTTCTCTCTTATTTGTCAATAATAATTTGCATATAGATATAATTTTTGATCAAAGTGGAAATCTTGAAATTAATAATCCCGAAGGTAATCAAGATCCATTAAAAATACATGATATATATTTAGAATCTGCAATATCTACTATTTGCGATCATGAAGATAGTGTGGCAGCCGTCGATGCAGAAGATAAGGTTATTGGTTATAGAAATTGGCTAAGTCTTATGAAAGGTAGTTTGATTTCTAAATTTAAAAAAAATGGTAAATCAATTATTAGAAAGCTTAATTTTGATAGAAAGTATAAATCTTTTAATGGAAAAAAACTAAATTTACATGGTAGATCATTATTATTAAATAGAAATGTAGGTCATCTTATGACAAATCCTGCAATTTTATTAAAAGATGGATCAGAATGCCCGGAGGGAATTTTGGATGCATTTATCACATCTGCTGCATGTATTCATGATTTTAAAAGACAAGGAAATTCAAGAAATAAATCTATTTATATTGTTAAACCAAAAATGCATGGTCCAGATGAGTGTGCCTTTACAGATTTAATTTTCAGCAATGTTGAAAAAGTTTTAAAATTTAAAAAAAATCAAATTCTATGTGGAATAATGGATGAAGAAAGAAGAACATCAATTAATTTAAAAGAGTGCATTAGGATTTTAAAAAAAAGAGTTTTTTTTATTAATACAGGATTTCTTGACAGAACTGGGGATGAAATTCATACATCGATGGAAACGGGTCCCATGATTTTAAAAGGTCAAATGAAATTGTCAAAATGGATAAAAGCATATGAAAATAATAATGTCGATGTAGGTTTGTCTTGTGGATTTTCGGGGAAAGCTCAAGTAGGCAAGGGAATGTGGGCTATGCCTGATTTGCTTAAAGAAATGATGGATCAAAAAATATCTCATCCGTTGTCTGGTGCAAACTGTGCATGGGTACCATCTCCAACCGCAGCAGCTATTCATGCATTACATTATCATGAGATTTCTGTCTTTGATAAGCATAAAGAAATAAAAAAAAGAAAACACGCAAATTTAGATGATTTATTAAATATTCCAGTAAATTTAAATCAAAATTGGTCTAAAGAAGTTGTTGAAAAAGAATTAAAAAATAATGCTCAAGGAATATTAGGCTATGTTGTTAGATGGATTGATCAATCAGTTGGTTGTTCAAAGGTTCCTGATATAGATGGAATTGGCTTAATGGAAGATAGGGCCACTTGTAGAATAAGTAGTCAACATGTAGCAAATTGGCTTCACCATGGTGTCTGTAGCAAAAAACAAGTTTTAGAAATAATGAAAAAAATGGCAAAAGTAGTTGATTATCAAAATTTAAAAGATCGAAGCATGAAGGGACAGGATCCATATCAGCCAATGTCAGGTAATTTTGACAAATCTATAGCTTTTAAGGCAGCATGTGATTTGATATTTCATGGAAAATATCAACCATCTGGATATACAGAACCCTTACTTCATTTTAATAGGTTAATGAAAAAATCAATCTGAGTCTTCTTCTAAACCAGTTCTATTTTTAAAAGCAGAGTATAAAGTTCCATCATCTAGACTTTCAATCTCTCCACCCACTGGTAAACCTTGGGCTAATTTAGATATTTTAATATCTAAATTTTTTAAACTATCTTGTATATAATATGCAGTTGTTTGCCCTTCGACAGTTGCACTTGTTGCTAAAATAACCTCTTTAATACTATCTTTTTTAACTCTTTCTACCAGAGAACTTACTAATAAATCCTCTTTGTTTTGTCCTGCAGATGAAATTGTACCTCCCAAAATATGAAAATAACCTTTATAGATATTTGAACTTTCTATACTCCACTGATCAGAAATGTTTTCAACTACACAGATTTTATCGTATTTATTATCAATCATTTCACAACTGCTATAACTACATTCAATAGAATTACTTTTTAAAGTCCCACAAATTTTACATCGAGAAATATTTCTGTAAACATCTGCTAATACTTTTGCCATTGGCTTTATTAATTCTTCGCGATTGTTAATGAGTTTTAGTACAATTCTCTTAGCAGATTTCGGTCCAAGTCCAGGTAATTTAGAAATGATTTTGACTAGGTTTTCAATTTCGTCAATTTTTTGCATAATTTATGTTGGCCATTTGAAACCTGGAATTCCAAAACCACCCGTTACCTTTGAAATCTCCTCAGAAGTTTTTGACTTTAATTTTTCTTTAGCATTATTATGAGCTGCTACAACTAGATCTTCAATTATTGATTTATTTTCTTTCATTATTTCTTGAGAGATCTCAATTTTTATCATCTCACCATCTCCATTTAAGGTAACTTTAACTGAGTTTGATCCTGAAAAGCCCTCTACTTGAATACTTTTAATTTTTTCTTGGCTCTCTTTCATTTTTGCCTCTAATTCTTTTGCTTTGTCTAAAATTTTTGAAAAATCATTCATATTTGTTTTTACTTTCTACATCAATAAGTTCCGCGTCAGAAAATGTTTCTATTATTTTTTTATATAGTGTGGTTTTTTTTGCACTTTCTATGTTTTTATTTTTTTCATCTTTTAAATTTTCTTTCTTTGATAATTCCCCAGTTTTTTTTGATAGACTAATAATCCATCTTTGATTTGTCCAATCATATAATTTAGCTGATATGGTTTTTATAAAATCTTTACTCAAATTCTCATTAAATGAAATCTCAATTCTATTTTTTTCAAAACTTACGAGATTTACATTGCTTTCTAATTCATATTTTAATTGTAACTCTCTCTTATCATTACAAGTTTTTATTAAATCGTCCAAGGATTTAATTTGAATTTGATTCTCAATTTTTTTTTCAACTAAATCTTTTTTATTATTTACTTCCTCTTGGACTACATTTTTAATCTGTTCTATAGTTTTATTATTTGATAATAAAGTTTCATTTTTAATTTCTTTTCTATCCCCTTTTTCTTTAGATATTTTTAAATCTTTATGATCTTCTTTTTTTTCTGAAGAGTTTGAGATATTTTGAAGATGTATTAGTCTTATCAAAAACATTTCAATTGAAAGATTTTGATCAGCTACAATTTCTATCTCTTGAAGTATATTGATTGTAAATTGCCAAAATAAAACTAATATATTGCTCTCTATTTGACTAGATAAATTTTTTATCAATTTAAATTGTTCATCATTCAAAGAAAAATTAGTGCTCTCAATTTTTAATGAACTTATATTTTTAAAATAATAAAGCATTTCTAAAAAATCATTTAAAAAAATTTTTGGCTCTATGCCTTGATCGTAAATAAGTCTATATTGTTCTAAAACTTTATTTTCATCCCCTTTGAAAATATATTCAAAAATTTGAATTAAGACCGCCTTATCAAAATATCCAAATATTTTTTGTGCTTCATTTAAATCTAGATCTGTATTTTTATTATTAGAAATTATAGCTCTATCAAGTAACGAAAGTGCATCTCTAACTGAGCCTTCAGAAATTTTAACTATTAATCTTATTACATCATCACTAATTTTTCCTTTTTCAAGATCTTTTATTTTTTTTATGTAATTGAAAAGTTCCTGCGACCTAACTCTTGAAAGATCAAAACGCTGACATCTTGAAACTACTGTTATAGGTATTTTTTTAATTTCAGTAGTTGCAAAAATAAATTTAAGACTTCCTCCATCTTTATATTGGGGCGGCTCTTCCAATGTTTTTAATAAAGCATTAAATGCCTGTTTGCTTAACATGTGTACTTCATCAATTATAAATATTTTAAATTTTGCGATAGTTGGTCCATATCTTGAGAATTCAATCAAATCCCTTACATCATCAACTCCAGTCTTACTTGCTGCATCCATCTCTAAAACATCAATATGATTTGAGTTTGCTATAGCCTCACAATGACAATTTTCGCATGAATTTTGATTAACAATATTGTCAATCCCATTTTTACAATTAAGTGCTTTAGCTACAATTCTTGCAGTAGTAGTTTTTCCTACTCCTCTAATACCAGTAAAAAGATATGCATTTGGAATTTTGTTGTCTTTAATTGAATTGATAATTGTTTCTTTAATAACATCCTGTCCAATCAGATCATCGAAGATCGCCGGTCTATATTTTAGAGCTAGTACTTTTGAATTAGTTGTCATTTTTTTTAGGAGACTAGAACCTGAAAAACTGTCTTTACGACTGCTTCTGTTAAGATCTGGTCGGGTTCAAGCAGCATTCACCTCT
>CABXTN010000032.1 GCA_902515185.1 uncultured Pelagibacteraceae bacterium
AAGATCTAAAAACTTCCAGTTTTCTAAATGTCTACTTGGGAAACCTTTTTCTATAAATTCATTTAAAAATTTCTCTCTAAAACTTATTCCCTCTTTTGAGGAATAATTTTTAAAAGTTTTATCAAAATCTGTCTTTATTCTTTTTTCCATTTTAATTAAAATTTTCGTAACCTTTTTTTTCAAGTTCCAATGCCAATTCTGGGCCACCAGATTTGATAATTTTTCCATTAATTAAAACATGAACAAAATCTGGCTTTATATAATCTAATAATCTTTGATAATGGGTTATTATTAAAAAAGAGTTGCTTTTCTTTCTTAAGGCATTAACACCATCTGCTACTACTTTTAGAGCATCAATATCCAATCCCGAATCCGTTTCATCCAAAATAGATAATTTTGGATTTAAAATAGACATTTGTAATATTTCATTTTTCTTTTTTTCACCTCCTGAGAAACCCACATTTAACTGTCTACTTAATTTCTCTTCATCAAATTTTAGTTCTTTTGATTTTTTTTTGACCAAACTTAGAAATTCAATTGCATCTAATTCCTTTTCGCCTCTTGCTTTTCTAATCGCATTTAAAGAAGTTTTTAAAAAAATATTTGTATTAACTCCTGGTATTTCAAGAGGATATTGAAATGCTAGAAATATTCCTTTATGAGCTCTTTCCTCTGTTTCAAGATCAAATAAATTTCTATTTTCAAACAATACTTCTCCAGAGACATCGTATCCTTTTTTACCTGATAAAATATTTGATAATGTGCTTTTACCAGATCCATTAGGTCCCATAATTGCATGCACTTCTCCAGCATTAATTTCCAGATTAAAGCCGTTTAAAATAGATTTTTTTTCGATATTTGCTTTTAAATTATGAATTTTTAACATCTATCCAACACTTCCTTCTAAACTAATTCCAACAAGTTTTTGTGCTTCTACCGCAAACTCCATAGGGAGTTGTTGTAATACCTCTTTACAGAATCCATTAACAATTAAACCAACAGCTTCTTCGGGATTTAATCCTCTTTGTTGACAATAATGAAGTTGTTCTTCACTAATTTTTGAAGTTGTAGCTTCATGAGCAATTGTTGAATCTGAATTTTTATTTTTAATATATGGAATAGTGTGTGCTCCACACTTATTTCCCATTAGTAAAGAATCACATTGAGTATAGTTACTTGAATTATTTGCCTTTTGAGAAATATCAACTAGACCTCTGTAAGTCATGTCTGATTTTCCAGCACTTATACCTTTTGATATAATTTTACTTTTGGTATTTTTTCCAATGTGTATCATTTTAGTGCCTGTATCAGCTTTTTGATGATTATTAGTTATAGCTATTGAATAAAACTCACCAATTGAATTATCTCCACGTAAAATACAACTTGGATACTTCCACGTAATAGCAGACCCTGTTTCAACTTGTGTCCACGAAATTTTTGAATTATTACCTTTACACAAACCTCTTTTAGTTACAAAATTATAAATACCACCCTTTCCATCTTTGTCACCTGGATACCAATTCTGAACTGTTGAATATTTAATTTCAGCATCATCTAAAGCAATAAGCTCGACATTCGCTGCATGTAGTTGATTTTCGTCTCTCATTGGTGCTGTGCATCCTTCTAAATAACTTACATAACTTCCCTTATCTGCAATGATTAAAGTTCTTTCAAATTGTCCTGTGTCAGATGCATTAATTCTAAAATATGTTGATAATTCCATAGGACATTTAATTCCTGGTGGAATATAAACAAATGAACCGTCAGTAAATACAGCAGAGTTTAAAGTTGCAAAATAATGATCAGTCAAGGGAATGACTGTACCAAGATATTTTTTTACTAATTCAGGATGTTTCTGAACAGCCTCAGATATAGAGCAAAATATAATACCTTTTTTGGTTAGAGTATCTTTGAAAGTGGTTGCAACAGAGACAGAATCAAATACTGCATCTACTGCAATACCATTTAACCTTTGTTGTTCCTGTAAAGGTATTCCGAGTTTTTTATAAGTTTCAAGTAATTTTGGATCTAATTCATCAAGACTTTTTGGTTTATCATTAAAACTTTTTGGTGCTGAGTAATAATAAAGATCTTGATAATCAATTTTTGGATACTTAGGTTTTTGCCAATTAGGCTCTTTTAAAACTTTAAGTCTTTCAAATGCTTTTAATCTCCAATCGAGTAGCCACTTAGGTTCTTTTTTAATATTAGAAATAAACTTTATTACTTCTTCGTTTAAACCTTTTGGCGCCTTAAAATTTTCAATATCAGTTGAAAAACCGTATTTATAATCTTTTAAATTTTCTATCTCTTTTTCTCTCATAAAATTCTATTTTGATGTTTATTTAATAAATCACTTAGTTTTTTGCTTTCAAAGAAATTATTTATATGCATATCTAATTCATCCCATAAATTATGTGTAATGCATTTAACTGATTTGCCTGTACAGCTTTTTTTAATGTCTTTTTTACAAGCCATTGTCTTAACTTTTTCATCTAAAGCTAAAAAAATTTCTGCAAGTTTAATATCATGAGGATCTTTGTTTAAAACATATCCTCCATTAATTCCTCTGATGCTCTTTACAACATTGCTTTTCTTAAGTTTTAGAAAAATTTGTTCCAAGTAAAGAATAGAAATATTCTGTCTTAAAGAAATGTCTCTCAAACTCACCGGTTTTTGAGACGCAAACTTAGCTAGATCGGCTAAGGCCATAACAGCATATCTTGATTTAGTATTAAGCTTCATAATCGTTGATTTACGTGGTCTTATATATATACCCGACTAAATTAGTCAAGTATTAGAAGAAATTAAAAAGACTCGCATATCGTCCCACGATTGTTATATAAAGTTTTTCTGTGAGAATAATTATCATTAACACTTATGGAAAATAAAATAGACGAAATTTTTATACCAGGTCCAGCAGGAAGATTGGAGGCAAAGTATTTTAAAAGTAAAAAAAATACTTCTCCTATTGCTCTTGTTTTGCAACCACATCCTCAATATGGAGGAACAATGAATAATAAAGTTGTTGTTGAAACATTTAATACGTTTAAAGAAAATAATTTTTCAGTTTGCAGATTTAATTTTAGAGGAGTCGGAAGAAGTGATGGTGAATTTGATAACGGTCAAGGTGAACTTGCAGATGCAGCTGCTGCATTAGATTGGTTGGAAAGAGAAAATTTAGATAATTCACAATGTTGGGTTTCAGGTTTTTCTTTTGGATCTTTAATTGCAATGCAACTTTTAATGAGAAGACCGGAAATAAATAGATTTATTTCAATATCCCCTCAACCTAATGTTTATGATTTTTCTTTTTTATCTCCCTGCCCAACCTCGGGATTAATGCTTTATGGTAAAAAAGACGAGCTAGTCCCAGCAGAATTTATAGATGAGTTAAATAAAAGATTAAGTGCTCAAAAAGGAATAAAAGTAGAATTTCAATCTATCCAAGATGCTAATCATTTTTTTACAAAATCTGAAAAAGATTTAGTTAATAATTTAAAAAAATATATTAAAAAAGAAACTACTGTTTTTTAAAAATTTTGAACTAAAATTCCACCTACACAAGGTTCTTTGCATCCTGTTGTTTCAGGAAAGGATATCGGTAAATTTAAAAATGTTCTTATTGCTAAATAAGCAAAAGCCTGGGATTCTATAAAATCTCCATTTATATTTAATTCATCTACCATGGAAATTTTATTTTTAATTTTATTTTCAATTCTTTCAATCAGAAAGAGATTTTTTCTACCCCCTCCACAAGCATAAATATTCTTATTATTAATTTTTTTTGATATTATTTCTGCAGTAAATTCTGTTAAAGTTGCAGCACCATCATTCATTGAAAGTCCTCTAACAAAAGAATAGTCAAAATCTAAAATATCAAATGATCTTTTGTTATTAATTTTACTATTTAAAAAAAAATCAATAGCATTTTCTAAAATTATACGGTCAATCTTTCCTGACTTGGCAAATTCTCCATTATGATCATAATTTTTATTTGTATTAAGTTTAATCCATTTGTCGATTAAACAATTACCTGGCCCAACATCTTTTGAAAACATTTTTTCGTTTTGATTTATAATAGTTTCATTTGCTATGCCGCCAATATTTAAAAAAGAAACAAATTCCTTTTTTATGAATTTATATAAAAGTTTATGAAAAATTGGTGAGAGAGGTGCTCCTTGTCCTCCATTTTGTAAATCTTTTTTTCTGAAGTCGTAAATAACTTTTTTTTTTGTTAATTGAGATAAAAGATTTCCATCTCCTATCTGTAAAGAGATTTTATTTTCACCATCGTGATACATTGTTTGGCCATGAAAACCTATTAGATCAATATCTGCCTTTTTCTTTACTAAAATCTTATTTGATAACTCTGCATGAAATAATGTTAGTTTTTTTTCTAATATTGTAAGATCTTCTTTAAACTTAAAAATGTCTTCTTTTGTATTTATTTTTTCTCTAGATAGATTTAATCTTTGACTTATTTCTTTATCATATTCAAAAAACTCATCATATATAGGTTCATATTCATTTTTACCATCAGATCTGATTATTGAGGCATCGACCCCATCCATGGAAGTGCCACTCATTAAACCCAGGCTTAAATAGCTTTCTTTCATTGGTATTTTTAAATAAATTTTAATAAAGTATATTGATTCTACACATTTTTAAAAATATGGAAAATTCATTCTTAAAAGAATTCAAAGATAGAGAATACTTCAATCAGTGTACGAGCTTTTCTGAGCTTGATGATAAACTAAACGGGGGAAAAACTAGAGCTTATATTGGTTTTGACTGCACTGCTCAAAGTCTTCACGTTGGGAGTCTTCTTCAAATAATGTGCTTAAGGTTACTGCAAAAGCACGGGCATCAACCGATTGTTCTTCTTGGTGGAGGTACTACAAGAATTGGGGATCCATCGGGTAAAGAAGAAACGAGAAAAATGTTATCTGAAAAAGAAATTGAGAAAAATATTAAAAATATTAAAAGTATTTTTCAAACTTTCTTAAATACTAAAACTGCAAAAACAAAGCCAATATTTGTTAATAATTATAAATGGTTAAGTAAACTTAATTATATAAAATTTTTAAGAGATATAGGAAAACATTTTACAATAAATAAAATGTTAAGTTTTGATAGTGTGAAGCTACGGTTAGATAGAGAGCAATCTTTAAGCTATATGGAGTTTAATTATATGATTTTACAAGCTTACGATTTTTTAGAATTAAGAAAAACAAAAAATTGTGTATTACAAATCGGTGGCTCAGATCAATGGGGCAACATAGTTAATGGGGTAGACCTAATTAAAAGGCATTTAGGTAAAAATGCTTACGGTTTAACTACACCTTTAATTACTTTAGCCTCAGGAGCTAAAATGGGTAAAACAGAAAAAGGTGCAATTTGGCTAGATAAAAAACTTTTATCTCCTTTTGATTATTGGCAATTTTGGAGAAATACAGATGATAGAGATGTGATTAAATTTCTTAAAATGTTTACTGATCTCGAAGTAAAAAAAATAGAAGAATTGTCAATTAGTGATATTAATTCATTAAAAATTTTATTAGCAAATGAAGCGACAAAAATGCTTCATGGAAAAGAAGCTACATCTAAAGCTGAAAAAACTGCTAAAAACATTTTTGAAAAAGGATCAGTTGGCGAAGATCTAAAAACAATTAAAATTATTAAAAAAGTTTTAGAGCAAGGGATAAGTATTATTGATTTAGCTATTAAATCTGAATTATTTCTTTCTAAGAGTGAGGTACGAAGAACTATCAAGAATAATGGTATTAAAATAAATAATCAGACCATAGAAGATGAAAACAAAATTATTCTAATTTCAAATTTTGAGGGTAAAGACTACTTAAAACTATCACATGGTAAAAAAAAACATGTAATAATAAAAATAATTAATTAGTTTTTTTAATTTTCTCTAACGTCCTTGTAATAAATCTTGGTGTAAGAGTTTTAATTGGATTAACTGTTGTTTTAAGATCTTTTGGAGGACCTTTAATTTTAAAACTCACACCAAATACTCCTTCCCCAGTTTTCTTTCCTACCAATATACTACCAAGTAATGGTATTGATGAGACAAATTTATTTATTGTTGTAGCTGGAACTAGTGTTCCTTTTAAACTTATCAATTGATCTTTTTGAACATAGCCCTCCATTAAAATTGATATTGCTGGACCTATTGAATAAATTTCATCAATTTTCATTATTTTATCTTGATTAGAAAAATTCATTTCAAATTCATTAAATCTTACTCCTTCACCTGTTAAAATATCAGAAATACCCTGAAGAGATGCTAGAGTAAGTAGTTTTGTTAATACTGGGAGTTTTTTTAATTTAAAATCATAAATATTCAATTGAGAAGTAGATATATTTTTAATTTTTGTAGATGAAAAATTTATTTTTCCCTCTTCAAATCCACTTATAAACTTATATTTTTTGACAAATGGTTTTGCATAATCTGAATAAAAAGTTGTTACTTGAGTGCCATTTTTATTTACAATTGACAAAGTTACCTTTTGATCTTTTTTAAATTCTGAATTTAAATTTAATCTATTAATCTTACTGCCATTTAATGATATTTCACCTTTAAGATTATAGATTATATGCTCCTTATCAACATGGTTTTCTTTGAATTTAACTTTAAAATTTCTAGTTTTGTTACTAAATAATTTTATTTCATTTTCATTATCTCCTGTT
>CABXTN010000033.1 GCA_902515185.1 uncultured Pelagibacteraceae bacterium
ACCAAAAGAGATGGGAGAGTCATAGAGGAGGATATTAAAAAATTTGTAAAAGGAATTAGTTTAGAAAAAAATTACGACAGTAAAAGTCAATTTAAATCAGAATACCTTCATTCAGATTTTGGTGAGGTAGAGACTAAAGAAATACCAAGAATTAAAAAGTTAGCCGCAACACATCTTTCTCACGCATGGAATACAATTCCACATGTTACAAATCATGACGAGGCAGATGTTACAGATATGGAAAACTTCAGAAATTCTTTAAAGGATTTGTATACTGGGGAAAAAAAGAAAATAACTCCACTTGCTTTTATAACTAAAGCATTAGTTGCTACATTAAAAAAATTTCCTTCATTTAATAGCTCAATCGATGAAATTGAGAATGGAAAAATGACATTAAAAAAATATTTTCATATCGGTATTGCAGTTGATACAGAACACGGATTAATGGTTCCAAAGTTAAGAAATGTAGATCAAAAAAATATCAACCAGATAGCTGATGAACTAAGAATAACAAGTGACAAATGTAGAAAACTTAAAATTGATAAAAAGGATTTTTACGGTGGTTCAATGACAATAACGAGTCTTGGAGGGATAGGAGGATCCTTTTTCACACCTATTATCAATTTCCCTGAAGTTGCTATACTTGGAGTGGGAAAATTAAGAAAATTACATTCACATACAGATGGAAAATCTAATGAAAGAATTATGTTACCTCTATCATTATCATACGATCACAGGATTATAGACGGAGCAGAAGCTGCAAGATTTAATAATGAGCTAAAAGAGAACTTAGGTAAGAACTTTGCATATAGGCTAGCGTTATAATGACAAAAACTCAATCAATGCTGGCTGCTCTATTTTGTACATTTATTTGGGGCACAACTTTTATTGCTCAAGATACTGGAATGGATTTAATTGGTCCTTATGTTTTTAATACTACAAGATTTTTTGTAGGATTTTTAGCTTTGTTGCCATTTTATTTATTATTAGAAAGAAGAAATACAGAGGCGGTTATATCAAAAAATAAAAAAAGGTTTATAATTTTGTCTGTAATTATAGGTATAAATTTATTTTTTGCTTCATTATTTCAACAAGTAGCATTACTTTTTACAGATGTTGCTAATGCTGCATTTTTTACAATCTTCTACGTTCCAATGGTTCCTATTATTGTTTTTTTTCTTTTTAAAAAAAAAATACATTGGAGTGTGTGGCCATCAGTTCTTTTATGCGTAGTTGGAGGTTATTTTTTAACAAATTTTCAAGATGCAACTGTCAGAATTGGTGACACACTTGTAGTTGTATGTGCTTTATTTTGGGCTCTACATATAATTTTTATTGGAATTATAATTAAGGAATTTAATGCACCAATACTTGTTGGTTTAGTACAAACTTTTATTGTTTCAATCTGTTCTTTAATTCCAGCTTTGATTTTTGAGCAATTTATTTGGTCGAATATATTAAGTCAAAAAATTCAAATACTTTACGCTGGCATATTATCTGGTGGTATAGCATTTGTTTTACAAATTTATGCACAACAAAATATTGCTCCAGCGCCATCTGCTATAATTTTTTCTTTGGAAGGTGTTTTTGCTACAGTTGCTGCTTGGATAATTTTATCCCAAGTACTTAATATCAATAACATAATTGGCTGTTGTTTTATACTCGCTGGTGTTTTAATTTCTCAACTACTACCAGAGTTTAAAAAAACTTAGAAGTATATTATATAAAATAATACTAAGGATAAAATAATTCTATATATTACAAAAATAATCAAACTAAAGTTCTTAACAAAAATTAGAAAATACTTAATTGTTAAATATGAAAAAATAAATGAAAAAATAATTGAAAATAAAATAATTAAATTTAATTCAAAAGTTTCAGAATATAGATCTTTTAAACTTAAAAAACTTGCTCCTCCAAGTACTGGTATAGATAAAAAAAACGAAATTTTAGTTGAATCATATCTATCAAAATTTAAAAAACGTGCAGCCGTTATAACAATTCCTGATCTACTCACACCTGGAACTAACGCAAGCATTTGAAAAAATCCAATAGTTAAAATCGATTTTAAATTAAGATCATTTTGAATTTTTTTATTAACCTTAAATTTATCTGATATGTACAAAAGAATTGCAAATATTAACGTAGTCCAAGCAATCAGATCAAGGCTTCTAAAGTAGTAAATAAATCCAGACGTATATAAAATAGCACCCAGTATAATCGTTGGAAAGGAGCCTAAAATAATTAAGTATAAGAGTTTTTTATCATTCAAAATTTTTATTAAATCATTTCTGAAAAAAAATATAATCGCTAAAAGAGATCCAAGATGCATCCCTGTATCAAGATATAATGAACCTATTTGTACATTCGAAATTTTATTAACCAAAATCAAATGAGCAGAAGAGCTTATTGGTAAAAATTCAGTAATCCCTTGAATTGCTGATAATATTATAATTTCAAAAAAATTTGAAAACATTTAAGATTCTCTAGGTAAACTATATAAAATCAAAATAAAGCGATATGATGTTAGAATATCAGTTATGCAAAAAACGAATTAAAGGGAAAATTAAAGGTTTTTTTGCTATAAATAGGTAATATAAACTGACCTAAATATAGCTTATAATAGATATTTATTAGTATATACAGGTTTAGATTATGTTAAAAAAAATGCTTAAATTTACAGATATAGGTCAGCAAAATCCACCTAAAAGAGAGATAGATCTAAGAAAAGACGATTTTAAAGAGATTTATGATGAGTTTATAAATGAAAAGGCAACCCAACAATCAAGCAGATGTTCTCAATGTGGGGTTCCTTTTTGTCAAGTTCATTGCCCATTAAGTAATAACATACCTGATTGGTTAAAGTTGACTGCAGAAGGAAGATTGCAAGAGGCCTATGAGTTATCACAAAGTACAAACAATATGCCAGAAGTATGTGGACGAATTTGCCCACAAGATAGATTGTGTGAAGGGAATTGCGTTATTGAGCAGTCTGGACATGGAACCGTAACTATTGGTTCAGTTGAAAAATATATTACAGAAAATGCATGGGCGAACGGTTGGGTAAAACCAATAAAAGTTAAAAATGAAATTAATCAAACTGTTGGAATAATAGGCTCAGGTCCAGCTGGTCTAGCTTGTGCGGAACAACTAAGAACCTCAGGATATAAAGTCACTATTTATGATAGATACGATAGACCAGGTGGGCTTTTAATTTATGGAATTCCAAATTTTAAACTTGAAAAGTTTGTTGTTGAAAGAAGAACAAAGCTTTTAAAGGATAGTGGTATAAAATTTGTACAAAATTTTGAAATAGGTAAAGATGCTTCACTTGAAGACTTAAGACAAAAACATGATGCTATTTTAATTTCAACAGGTGTATATAAAGCAAGAGAAATAGATTTACCTGGAAATGATTTAGAAAATATTTTCCCTGCAATGGATTTTTTAACAGCCTCAAATAAAAAAGGTTTAGGTGATAAAGTTGAATTATTTGATAACGGAAAACTAAATGCCGAGGGAAAAGATATTGTTGTCATAGGTGGTGGAGATACTGCAATGGATTGTGTCAGAACTGCAGTAAGGCAAAATGCAAAATCTGTAAAATGCCTTTATAGAAGAGATAAAGAAAATATGCCAGGATCTTCAAGAGAAGTCGCAAATGCAGAAGAGGAAGGTGTAGAATTTGTTTGGTTATCTGCACCCAAAGAATTCAATGGAAAAAACAAAGTGGAAAGTTTGTCCGTAAATAAAATTAAGTTAGGTGAACCAGATGAAACAGGTAGAAGGAAACCTGAAGTTCAAATGGACTCACACTTTAAAGTAAGATCAGACATGGTTATTAAAGCTTTAGGTTTTGATCCAGAAGACTTACCAAATCTTTTTGGGAGTAAAGATTTACAGGTATCTAGATGGGGAACTATAAAAACAGACTTTGACACAATGGAAACAAATTTACCTGGAGTTTTTGCAGCTGGAGACATAATACGTGGCGCCTCACTTGTTGTTTGGGCAATAAAAGATGGAAGAGATGCAGCTGTTTCAATTAAGAAATTTCTAAAGAAAAAACTATCTGAAGAAGAAAAAGTTGCATAATGGAAAGATATAAAAAAAATATTGAACTTTTACAGAATAATAATGTTTATTCAAAAGAGATGGAACATGATGCGTGTGGGGTTGGCTTAGTAGCCTCTACTCAAGGAAAAAAATCTCGTGAAGTAGTCGAATACGGCATTGAAGCTTTAAAAGCTGTCTGGCATAGGGGAGCTGTAGATGCAGATGGTAAAACAGGTGACGGCGCAGGAATTCATTTAGAAATACCTAAAGATTTCTTTATAGAAAAAATAGAGATAACAGGACATAAATTTGATAATGCAGAAATTTGTGTAGGCATGATCTTTCTACCAAGAAATAATTTTGAGTCACAAGAAATATCAAGAACAATTATAGAGAGAGAATTAACAAAAAGTAATTTCAGTATATATGGATGGAGACAAGTTCCAGTAAATCCAAAGGTACTTGGAGAAAAGGCTGATAGTACAAGACCAGAAATTGCCCAGGTTTTATTTAAACATAATGATATCGACCTTAACGGTAAAGACCTGGAGAGACGCCTTTATGAAACTAGAAGAAAAATAGAAAATGAAGCTATAAAAAATTCGTTAGATGGACTCTACATATGTTCACTTAGCTCAAAATCTATAATTTATAAAGGAATGTTCTTAGCAGAGTCTATTTCAGATTTTTATATTGATTTACAAGATAAGCGTTTTATTTCCAGGTATGTAATTTTTCATCAAAGATTTTCAACGAATACAGCTCCGAGTTGGGATCTTGCTCAACCTTTTAGAGCAATTGCACATAATGGAGAAATTAATACTTTTAGAGGAAATAAAAACTGGATGAAAATTCATGAGCAAGAAATGGACAGTGAATTATTTGATGACATAGAAAACTTAAAGCCTGTTATACAAGCAGGTACTTCAGACTCAGCCGCTTTAGATAATGTTTTTGAATTACTAAATATTTCTGGCCAACCAGCGCCACTGGCAAAACTGATGTTAGTTCCGGATGCATGGTCTAAAAAAAGTAAAGTCTTATCTAAAGATCACCAGCAGTTATTTAATTTTTTAAACAGCACAATGGAACCGTGGGATGGACCTGCTGCAATTGCTGGAACAGATAATGAATGGGTTATAGCTGCAAATGATAGAAATGGATTAAGGCCATTAAGATATACAATTACAAAAGATAATTTTTTATTTGCTGGATCTGAAACTGGAATGATCAAACTAAATGAAAAAAAAATAGTTGCAAAAGGAAGATTGGGACCAGGTGAAATTATAGGCGTAAGAATTGAAAAAGGAAAAATATTTACTAACGAAAAAATCAAAAATTATTTGGCTAAGGAATATAAACATTTCAATAGTCAAATTGTTGATTTAGATAAAAAAATAACTGTCTCAAATGAAAAAGCTTTATTTAAAGGAAATGAATTAAAAAAAAGACAACATGCTTTTGGAATAAGTCTTGAGGATTTAGAATTAATTCTTCATCCAATGGCTGAGGATGCTAAAGAAGCTACAGGCTCAATGGGAGATGACACCCCTCTAGCAGTTTTATCGGATAAATACAGGCCACTTTATCACTTTTTTAGACAAAATTTTAGTCAAGTGACCAATCCACCGATTGACTCTTTAAGAGAAAACAAAGTAATGAGTTTAAAAACAAGATTTGGAAATTTAGGAAATATTTTAAACTTTGATAATT
>CABXTN010000034.1 GCA_902515185.1 uncultured Pelagibacteraceae bacterium
ATTTTGTAGCAAAAACTGTCTTAACTAAAAATGTTGGTATTAATCCAAATAAAATAAAAGATAAAAAAAAATTTTTATTAAAACTAAAATTAATTTTTCCGGAAAAAAATTTTAATTTAATAGAGGAAAAAATTAATAAAAAAAAATTCTTTTATTTAGAAAAAAAAGTTTCTGCAGAAAACTATGACAAAGTAAAATTACTTGGAGAGAAAGCAATTGAGTATGAGACAAAAATATCAAGAATTTATCCCTTTCCAAATTTATTAAGTCACATAATTGGTCAAATTGATGAAGATGGTATTGGAATATCTGGTTTAGAAAAATCTTTTAATGAAGAACTTATAAGTAAAAAAGATCCAATTTTATTATCTATAGACACAAATATACAATATTTAATTAGGGAGGAGCTTATAAAGGCTAATGATATATTTCAAACTGCTGGTAGTGCCGCAATATTAATGAATATCAATAACGGAGAAATTATTTCTATGGTTTCTACCCCAGACTATGATCTTAACAAAAGACAGCTAATAAATGATAATAAATTTATTAACAGAATAACAAAAGGAGTTTACGAATTTGGATCGGTATTTAAAACTTTTACTTTGGCTGGAGGTTTAAACTACGGTAAAATTAAAATTGACACTAAATTTGAAGAGCTACCAAAAAGAATTTATTGTGCAGGCAGACCTATAAGAGAATATGACGAGACTATTCCAAATAATTTAACTGCAGAAGAAATACTTATTAGATCTGGCAATATTGGATCTGTAAGAATTGCACAAAAAATTGGTGAAGAAAATTTTTCACTATTTTTACAAAAAATTGGAATTTTAGATAAGATAGAATTTGAGTTAGAAGAAGTAGGCAGGCCTATTCCTATAAAATGGGGAAAATGCAAATTAGCAACCTCGTCATTTGGACATGGTATAACAACTACAATTTTGCAATTAGCAAAAGCTTATTCGATAATTAGTAATGGAGGCTACAATATTAAACCAACACTGTTAAAAAAAACGAATTTCAATATATCTAAGAATAGAATTATTGATAAAAAAGTTTCAAAGGAAATTAATTTAGCATTGAGAAAAATTGTAACAACAAAAATTGGAACAGCCAATTTAGCTAACGTGCCTGGCTACGAAATTGGTGGAAAAACTGGGACTGCGCAAAAATCTATTAACGGCATATATTCAAAAGAAAAAATAAACACATTTGCAGGTATATTTCCTATCTCTAATCCAAAGTTTGTTATTGTGGTAATGTTAGATGAACCGCGGATAAACAAAGATTATATTTATGAATATAGAGATGGTTCAGGATTTAAATTAAAAGGAACACCAAGAAATACAGCTGGTTGGACCTCAGTTGAAATTACGGGCAAAATTTTAGAAAAAATAGGACCAATTTTAGCCACAAAATACATAGAATTTAATTGATACAATGCTCATTGGCGATTTATTAAAAACTAAAAATAAAAAATTTGAAAAACATTTTTTTTCGGGCTTAAGTTTTAACAGTCATTTATGCAAAAAAAATCATATATTTTTTGCAATAAAAGGAAATGAATCAGATGGACATAATTATATTAATAATGCAATAAAAAATGGCGCTAAAACTATTATTCACGAAAAATTATTCGAGGGATTTAAAGATAAAGTTCTATTTTTAAGTTACAAAAATACTCGAAAAATTCTAGCAGAATTGTCGTATAAATTTTTTAAAGAAAAACCTAAAAATATAATTGCAGTAACAGGGACAAATGGCAAGTCATCTGTATCTGATTTCTATTATCAAATATTAGAAAATAATAAAATAAGCGTTGCATCAATAGGCACCCTAGGTATTAAATATAGAAATAAAAAAATTTTAGTCAAAAATACAACATTAGACTCCCTCAATCTCGCAAATTATTTAAATTATTTAAAAAAAAGGAACATAAATAATGTAATTTTGGAAGCATCAAGTCATGGTTTAAAACAAAATAGACTTGATGGTTTAAATATTACGTCCGCTATTTTCACAAATTTTTCTCATGATCACTTAGATTACCATAAAAATTTAAACGATTATCTAAATTCAAAATTATATTTACTTAATTCATTGTTAAAAAAAAACTCAACAATAATTACAGATAATTCAATTAAAGAGTTTAAAAAAATAAAACTCATTTCAAAAAAAAAAAAAATATATTTAAAAACTATTTTAGGTAAAAAAAAAGGTGATATTAATTTAATTTCGCATTCTTATGATAATGAAAAACAAAATATTAAAATAAAGTATAAAAAAAAATTTTATAATTTTTCATTAAATTTAATTGGAAAAACACAAATTAAAAATGTTTTTATGTCAATTTTAGCTGCACAAACTTCAAAAATAAATTTTGAAAAAATTATAAAAAATATTCATAAGTTAAAAGCTGTTGATGGTAGATTTGAAAAGGTGGGAAAACTTAAAAATAACTCTATTGTAATATTGGATTATGCTCATACCCCAGATGCTCTTAAAACATGCTTAGTTGATATAAATGAACAATTTGCTGAAAAAAAAATAAATGTTGTTTTTGGATGTGGGGGTAATCGAGATAAATATAAAAGATCAAAAATGGGAAAGATAGCAAATTCTTATTGTTCTAAAGTTTACTTAACAGATGATAACCCAAGAAATGAAAATCCAGAAACAATAAGAGAGGAAATAAAAAAAAATATTAATATGAAAAAAGTTATTGAAATTCCAAATAGAAAACTAGCAATTTCAAAAGCTGTTGAAAATTTAAGATCAAATGAAATATTAATTGTTGCAGGCAAAGGCCATGAATTAATTCAAGATTTTGGAAATAAAAAATCTTTTTTCTCTGATAAAGAAGTAATAAAGAAATTTATTAGAATAAAAAACAAAAAGCTCTCAAATAACATTAAAGCTAATATTTTAAATGAACAAATAAATAAAAAAATTTCTAAAAAAATCCAAAATATTTCTGCTTCAATAAATTCAAAAACCTTAAAAAAGGATGAAATATTTTTTGCAATTAAAGGTAAAAAAAAAGATGGAAATTTATTTGTAAAAGATGCATTTAATAACGGTGCATTAATGGCAGTAGCAAATCGGTATAATAATTCTCTAAATCGCAATAAGCAATTGATAGTTCATGATAGTTTGAAAACTTTAACTGATTTATCAAGATTAATAAGAGAGAGTTACCTTGGAAATATAATTGCAATAACTGGCAGTTGTGGAAAAACATCTTTGAAACAAATGATTGGTGAATTATTAAATAAATTTAGTAAAGCAACATATTCACCTAAGTCTTATAACAATAAGTACGGTGTTCCACTTAGTCTATTTAATCTTAATCTTAATAATCAAAATGGAGTTTTTGAAATTGGAATGGATAAAAAAGGGGAGATAGATTTTTTAAGCAAAATTTTAAAACCTAATATAGGCATAATTACAAATATTTCGTATGCACATGCAAAAAATTTTAGGAGTGTAACTCAAATTGCAGCTGCAAAAGGCGAATTAATACAAAATATAAAAAAGGATGGTACAATTATATTAAATAGTGATGATAAATATTTTGGTTTTCATAAAAAAAAGGCAAAAGAGAGGAAACTTAACATAGTTTCTTTTGGTTTTAAAAAAAATGCAAGTATAACTTTAAGTTCTATAAAGAAAATAAAAGATCAATTTAAAGTATGTATTAAAATTTTAAATGAAAAAAAATATTTTCATATTAAAAATATTAATAAAAATAATATTTATAATATTTTAGCTTCAATAAGCATAATTTATTCTTTAGGTTATAAAAAAAATTTAACAATTAATTTATTCAAAAATTTTAAAACACCAAAAGGTAGAGGTGATATATCGAAAATATATTTTAAAAATAAAAGATTTTATTTAATTGATGAAAGTTATAATTCAAATCCAATGTCTATGGAGTCAGCTATTAAAAATTTTGATTTAATAAAAGTTAAAAAAAATAAAAAACATTTTTTAATGGGTGATATGTTAGAATTAGGAAAATTTTCAAAAAGACTACATGTAAAATTGAGTAAAAATATTAATTTATCATCAATAGACAAGTTTCATATATTTGGCAGATTCGTTAAAGAAACTTTTAAAAAAGTTAAAAGTAATAAAAAAGGTAAATATTTAAGTAAACTGGATCAAATTAATGATTTGATTGTTAAAGAATTAAATAATAATGACTATTTAATGGTTAAAGGATCAAACTCTACAGGGTTAAATAAATTTATTTTAAAACTTAAGGATAATAATTCATATGCTCTATAATTTAATATTAAATTTAATTGATACTTATTCTTTTCTAAATGTATTCAAATATTTGACAGTAAGAACTGGCTTAGCTGTGTTCACATCTCTATTCGTAGTTTTTTTGATTGGTAACCCATTTATAAATTTTTTTTCAGCTAGACAAATATTAAATCCGATAAGACAAGACGGACCTGACGATCATATAATTAAAAAAATTGGCACCCCAACAATGGGTGGCGTTTTAATACTTATCGGATTATTTTTTGGAATTTTACTATGGGGTGATTTAAAAAATTTGTATATTTGGTTTTTGATTTATATTGTTGCTAGCTTTGGTATTTTAGGTGCTTATGACGATTATAAAAAAATTAAGTTTAAAAATTCATCCGGTATATCTTTTAAATTTAAAATTTTATCGCAAATATTTGCTGCAACTATCGGAATCTTAGTTCTAAGTATTTATTCTGATAATACAGATTTAGAAAATTTATATTTTCCGTTTTTTAAAAACCTAATAATTAATTTGGGTTGGTTTTTTATACCCTTCTCTGTTTTCGTAATCGTAGGCTCCTCTAATGCTGTAAATTTAACTGACGGATTGGACGGTCTAGCAACTGTACCTGTGATTCTTGTTGCTGCTTGCTTTGCATTCATTAGCTATGTGACTGGGAATATAGTTTTTTCTGAATATTTACAAATACCTTATATCAGTGGATTGGGTGAAGTTGCCGTATTCTTAGGAGCAGTAATTGGATCTTGTTTGGGTTTTTTATGGTTTAATGCCCCTCCAGCAAAAATTTTTATGGGTGACACAGGTTCTTTAGCTTTGGGAGGCTCGTTAGGTGCAGTAGGAATTATAACAAAACACGAAATAGTCCTAGCAATAACTGGTGGTTTATTCGTTTTAGAGGCAATATCAGTAATTGTTCAAGTTGTTTCATTTAAGCTAACTGGAAAAAGAATTTTTAAAATGGCTCCAATACACCATCATTTTGAAAAAAAAGGCTGGCCAGAGTCCACTGTAGTAATTAGATTCTGGATACTCGCAATAATTTTAGCAATGATAGGTCTTGCAACACTTAAATTTAGATAATGCACGTAGTAAAAAAAATATTTTTTAAAAAAAAAATATTAATTTA
>CABXTN010000035.1 GCA_902515185.1 uncultured Pelagibacteraceae bacterium
TTTAAATTTTCAGATTTTACTTCTTTTATTTTTTTAATTATTTCTTCAGCCTTCTTTTCTTTTATTGGATTATGACCGAACTCTTTTACCAAATATTCGGCAGTATCAGAATCTATTGAGTGATTAATAGTTGCTGTAACTCCCATACCAAGCAAATGCTTAATGATACTACTTGACTGTTCTGCCATTCTATTTGCTAATTCTCTGATTGTAATTACCTCAGGTATATTTACATCTCTTGTGACAGGCTTGAGAGTATTTGAGCTATCTTTATGAATACTTCTATTTTCTTTTTGTTTTGCTCTTTTAAGAGCTGCTAAACTTCTTGATCTACCCTCATCTTCCCCACTTAATGCCCTTGAAACTGTAAGTTTGAGTTCTCTTCTTTTATTAGTTGTTTTTCCTTTAGTATCTTTTTTTTCAGGTTCATCTTTAAGTCTTCTTGTTGCTCTTTGCTCAGCAAGTTTTCTTTTCTCATAATCATTAGAAGGAGGTTTGGGTTTAATAAAACCTGGACTTTTTGGTTTGTTTATAGGTCTAGACCCAATGTTACTGAAATTTTTTCTGCCAGAAAATTTGATATTTTTTTTATCTATAAAAACTGAGTTTTTACTTTGGGTTTTGGCCTTTTCAATATTTGAAATTGATTTTTTTAAGTTTCCAGACAGTGTTAATTTTGTTTTTTTTTTTTCCATATTTCATCTCTTAATTCTTATAAGCTTTATCTCTAGCACTCATAATCAGTTGATCAGCTTCATTTTTAGATAAAGCAAAATCTTCTAAAAAACCTTTTATCTTTATTCTTTCGCCCTTTACTATATCATATCCACCAGTAAGCTCATCAGATGCAAGGTCTGCAAAATCATTTAAAGTCAATATTTTTTGTTCTCCTAGAGTAACAAGCATACCTGGAGTCAACCCTTCATGATTTATCAAATTATTCTCTAATCCGAGTTCTTTAATTTTTTTTGAAATCTCTTCTTGATCTTTTTGATAAGACTCTTTAGCTCTATCAATCAATTCTTTTGCAGTGTCTTCCTCTATTCCCTCTATCTTGATCAACGATTCTATTGAAGAGTCTTTTATATCATCTATAGATGAAAAGCCTTCAGCGACCAAGAGTTGTCCTAATGTTTCGTCCAATTCAAGGTTCTTTACAAAAATTTCTGTTTTTTCTTTAAACTCAGTTTGTCTTCTCTCAGAGTCCTCCGCATCTGTCATTATATTTATTTCATAATTCATTAATTTTGTAGCCAATCTTACATTTTGACCTCTTCTACCAATTGCTTTACTTAGATTTTCTTCTGTAAGAATTACATCTAATTTTTTATTTTCGACATCTACGTTGACTCTTTGAATTTCTGCAGGAGATAAGGCATTTGATACTATAACAGCAGGATCTTCTGACCAATTTACAATATCAATTTTTTCACCTTGTAGTTCGTTTACTACTGCTTGAACTCTACTTCCTCTCATGCCTACGCATGCTCCAACAGGATCTAAAGAATTATCAATAGCTTTAACACAAATTTTTGCTCTACTCCCAGGGTCTCTCGAGGATGAAATGATTTCAATTAATCCATCATAAATTTCTGGGACCTCTTGGATGAAAAGTTTTTCCATAAATTTTGGATGGGCTCTAGATAAAAATATTTGCTGTCCTCTAGGCTCTCTTCTTACATCGTAACAATAAGCCTTGATTCTATCTCCCGCTTTAATATTTTCCCTAGGTATTATTTCATTTTTTTGTATTATTGCTTCAGTACGACCTAAATCTACTATTATATTTCCAAATTCTAATCTTTTAACAATTCCACTCAGTACAGTGTCTTTTTTGTCAATAAAATCATTATATTGTCTGTCTCTTTCAGCCTCTCTAACATTTGAACTTATAACTTGTTTTGCGGTTTGAGCTGCTATCCTTCCAAAGTCAAAAGCGGGCAAAGGTTGTAAAACAACATCGCCTAAAATTTTATCTTTATTATTCTGATCTAAGTTTTTAGCTTCATTAAGACTAATCTCTGTATTGATATTTTCTGGTTTTTCAACAATTACTAATTTTCTAAAAATTCCTATATCTCCATTTTCTCTATCGATTTTAACTTCGATTTCATTATCCTGACCAAACTTAGATTTAGCAGCTTTTGCTATACCTGTTTCCATTGAGTTAATTATTAGTTCCTTGTCTATAGATTTTTCCAAAGCTACTGCTTCAGCTATTCTTAACAATTCTAGTTTATCAGATCTTCTATTTAGCACTTTTCTTCCTCCAAAAAAAAATGGGCCGAAGCCCATTTTTGAAATTTCAATAATGTATCTGAAATATAGATATTTTTTTTAAATTTTCAACATTTTTACTTACTAAATACTGAGGCCTTATCAGTCTTTTCCCACGAAAAAGCTCCATTAGACTCAGGATCTCTTCCAAAATGACCGTATGCTGCTGATTTTTCATAAATAGGTTTATTTAAACCTAGCATTTCTCTTATACCTCTTGGGCTTAAATCAAAATTATCTTTTATAATTTTTTCAACATGCATATTTTTTTCTTCATCGTTAGAAAAAAGATCTACATAAATTGATAAAGGCTTAGATACACCAATCGCATAAGCTAATTGAATCAAACATTTATCTGCAATTTTCGATGCAACAATATTTTTTGCTAAGTATCTTGAGGCATAGGCTGCTGATCTATCAACTTTTGTTGGATCTTTACCTGAAAAAGCTCCCCCTCCATGTGGTGCTGCTCCACCGTAAGTGTCAACAATAATTTTTCTTCCTGTTAGACCGCTGTCTCCATCTGGTCCTCCAATAACAAAATTACCAGTTGGATTAATATAGATTTCTTTTTCATCAAGAGATCCTAATAAATTTTTTGGAATAGATCTCTCAATGTATGGCATACAAAGCTCTTTAACTTTTGCCAAATTAACGTCTTTGGAATGTTGTGTAGAAATTACTACAGATTTTACAGCTGTAGGTACACCATCTTTATATTCAATTGTGATTTGACTTTTTGAATCTGGCTCTATTCCTTTTAGTTTTCCAGATTTTCTATCTTCAGCCATTAATCTTAAAATCCTATGTGAGAAATGAATTGGGGCTGGCATAAGCACGTCTGTCTCATTGCATGCGTAACCAAACATTATACCCTGGTCTCCAGCACCTTCATCTTTATTGCCTGAAGAGTCAACTCCCATAGCAATATCCGCAGATTGTGAATGCAAATGACTTTCTATCTTTGTTGCTTCTCTCCAAGTAAAGCCATCTTGATCATAACCAATATCCTTGATACAATCTCTAACTTTCGAAATTAACTCTTCCTTGTTAATATCAGGTCCTCTTGTTTCACCTGCTAATACAACTTTGTTTGTTGTTGTTAAAGTTTCGCAAGCAACTCTTGCTTGTGGCTCCATACCTAAATATGTATCAACTACCATATCTGAAATTCTGTCACATACTTTATCTGGGTGTCCCTCTGAAACTGACTCACTAGTAAATAAATAATTTTTTTTCATTTTATCTCCCTGTTCTTTTTAAAAAAAAAATTAAACTAATATAAATTGCCATCAAATAAAAGAATATATTGTTTCGTCCATATGTTGAAAAAAATGTTGATTCTTTAAGCTTTTTGAAATTTTTTACTTTTAATACACTACCTTCGGTTGACTCAACAATTTTTATTATTTTGCCCTTTGGGTCAATTACAGCTGAAATTCCATTATTTGAAGATCTAATAACACTTTTTCCCTCTTCAATTGCCCTGAAAATTGAATGAGTAAAATGTTGATAAGGTCCAATAGATTTTCCAAACCACCCATCTTCTGAAATATTTATTATTAAATTAAAATCACTTGAGTCAGATAATTTTCCTGAATAAATAATTTCATAACAAATAAGAGGGAGTATACTTATATTAAAATTATTATCATTAATTATAATAGTATCTCTTTTATTGCCTTTAGAGAAAGATTGATAACTTTGTGTAATATTTCTTAAACCAATTTTAGTAAGCAGATTTTCGAAGGGCAAGAATTCTCCAAATGGTACTAATCTGTTCTTATAATATATCGCTTTTAAATTTAATTGATTATCAAGCAATACTAGTGAGTTATAGATCTCTAATTTATCATTTTCTTTTGAGTCGTTGATTCCTAGTAAAATAAGATGATTATCACTAAATTCTTTAAATAAATGTTTGTATTTGTTTATATCTTTTAAGTAAGATGAAGTGATAATGCCTTCTGGCCAAATAAATAACGTCTTAACTTCTTTATTTGGATTACTTAAATTAACAAGATGCCTAATAGTATCTTCCTCGTTTTCGGATTTATAAAACCTAGTTATTGGTATTTTCGAAGAAATAACTTTAACTAAAGCTTTTTCTCCAAAACTAGAATTATCATCTTCTTGATTCAACCTCATACTTCCCATTAAAAAAAAAGATAGAAAAATTATTATTAAGATCGATGATATAAATATTTCAAATTGTGTTTTTTTAAAAAATAAAATAGATGGTAGTAAAAAAAAAGTTATACAAATTAAATTCAAACCATACGTGCCGATTATAGACAAGATCTGAATAAAGAAAATATTATTTGAAAAGGAATAAACGAATAAATTCCAAGGAAAACCAGTTAATATTAATCCTCTAATAAACTCGGAAAATCCTAATATAAGTGAAAA
>CABXTN010000036.1 GCA_902515185.1 uncultured Pelagibacteraceae bacterium
AATTTTTATTTTTAAGCTTTTTAAAAAAAACAGTTGAGTATTTGTTTGTAATTTTATTTCCATTAAGCAGTGATAGGAATTCAGTATTTTTAGAGAGACTTACTATCTTTGATTTCATTAAACTGTTAGTTTTTTTCTCCCTTTAGATCTTCTTCGTGCTAACAATTTTTTACCGCCTTTAGATTTCATTTTTGATCTAAAGCCATGCCTTCTTTTTCTAACTAATCTACTAGGTTGATAGGTTCTTTTCATATGATCTTAATTATATAGTAATAAAATTTTTAGTACTTATAATGTAAATTCTAAAATATGCAAACTATGAAAAAGGTAAAAATATGCTTAGGTTTAACCTATATTCTATTCTTAGGATTATTTTTATATTTATTGATAACAAAAATTGGTTTTGAGCAGTTAACCTCCTACAATTTCTTAAAGTCTAGTAGTGAATATTTAATTTCATTTCAAAAAAATAATTTTATATTAACCACTATATTTTTTATTTTATTTGGAGTAATTTGGCTTTCCATTCTTCAAGGATTTGGATCTCCTTTAGGATTAATATGTGGATTTATTTATGGTCCATATTTAGGAACTATCATTTTTTCATTTACATTTACTTTAGGAGCTAGTGTGACATTTATTTGTGCAAATTTTTTTTTTAAAGATTTAATTAAATCAAAAATTAAAAATAATTTTAAATATTTAACTAAGAAAGTGAAAGAAAATCAGTTTGTTGCAGTTGCATTATTAAGATTTCTAGGTGGAATTCCTGCCCAGATTCAAAATTTAATTCCAGTATTATTCGATATAAAATTAAAATCATATTTTTTTGGAACTTTGATTGGAGTAATAATTCAGGCATTTATAGTTTGCTACCTTGGAGCAGCTCTTGAAAATCAAATATATACTA
Source organism: uncultured Pelagibacteraceae bacterium (assembly GCA_902515185.1). Taxonomy (GTDB): domain Bacteria; phylum Pseudomonadota; class Alphaproteobacteria; order Pelagibacterales; family Pelagibacteraceae; genus Pelagibacter. Next base: position 911 of record CABXTN010000036.1, read on the forward strand.
ATGATACGATTCCTTCGTTTTTCGAAATATTGCAGTCGAAAGAAGTTTATTCACCTATAATTGCAATAGTATTTTTATTTATTGTAACTTTTTTTTTACGCAAATTTTTTTTAAAAAAATAATGGTGCCCCTTGCCCGACTTGCACGGACGACTTTTTCCTTACCATGGAAATACTCTACTACCTGAGTTAAAGGGGCGAAATTTTAATATTGAATTTACTGTATAAAATTAATTTTTTCAAATTATTGCCTTAATTTTTGTTAAAAATAGTTTATAAATATTTAAAAAAAATTTTATGGGAATCCACTACGATTATAAATCTACCAGAGGCATGAAAGCCATGGAAAAACAGGCAAAGAGAGAGAAAAAACTTGCTGAGAGAAAAGCTAAGAGGGCAGCTAAAGAAGGTTTTAAACAATCAACTACTGAAAATGATATGCATGATATTGCAAAACCAATTACCCTAGAAGACTTGACTAATCCAGAAAAAAAAAATGAAAAGTAAAAATAAAGAATTAAAACTTGAAATTGCTTTAAAAAAAAATTTAAAAAAAAGAAAAACTTTTCAAAAAAAATTAAAAAAAAAAAATAAATAAATGCCTGTTCTATCTGATAAATGGATAAAAAGAATGGCAAAAGATCAAGATATGATTAGTCCATTTGAAGGAAAACAAGTTAGAAGTAATAATATTTCATATGGTGTATCTTCATATGGATATGATGCTAGAGTAGCAGATGAATTTAAAATTTTTACTAATGTTAATACAGAGATTGTAGATCCAAAAAATTTTAAATCTACAAGCTTTATAACAAAAAAGGGTCCCGAATGTATAATTCCACCTAACTCTTTCGTTTTAGCTAGCACAGTAGAATATTTTAAAGTTCCTGATGACGTGCTTGTAATATGTTTGGGTAAATCTACATATGCTAGATGTGGAATTATTGTAAATGTAACTCCTTTAGAACCCTCATGGTGTGGACATGTTACATTGGAATTTTCTAACACAACACCTTTACCGGCAAAAATTTATGCAAATGAAGGAGCTTGCCAGTTTATTTTTTTAAAAGGCGATGAAAGACCTGACACAACATATTCCGATAGGGATGGGAAATATATGGACCAGCAAGGGGTAACTTTACCAAAAGTATAATATAATGGATAAGTTTTTGATAAAAGGCCCTTGTCAGGTAAAAGGGACAGTAAATATTTCAGGAAGTAAAAACGCTTCATTACCTATTCTTGCAGCAAGTATACTGTTTGATGAACCAGTTGAAATTAAAAATTTACCCAATGTAAGAGATATCGATACCATGTTATCTTTAATTAAATCCCTAGGATTTAAATTAAATAGAAATAAAAAAAAAAATTCAGTAAAAATTTGTAAAACAAATAAAATTAATACTTTTGCACCTTACTCCTTAGTAAAAACCATGAGGGCTGGAATATTAGTGCTTGGTCCATTAGTGGCGAAATTTAAAAAAGCTACTACCTCACTTCCAGGAGGATGCTTGATTGGGGCCAGACCAGTAAATTTTCATCTCAATGCTTTAAAAAAGCTAGGAATGAATTATAAAATTGTTAAAGGATATATTCATGCATCTACTAAATCTAATTTGATTGGGAAAACAATAAAATTTCCCATAATATCTGTAGGCGCAACTGAAAATGCTATTATGGCAGCTTGTTTAGCCACAGGAAAAACCACTCTTAAAAATTGCGCCATAGAACCAGAAATAAAAAATGATTTAACAAGTTTTTTAAATAAAGCTGGAGCAAAAATTAAATGGACTGGAAAAAGAACAGTTGAAATTAAAGGAGTAAAATCTCTTAAACAGGTAAGCTATTCCATTATGGGTGATAGAATAGAATGTGGAACTTTTTGTGTTGCAGCATGTATATCCCAAGGAAGATTAAAAATAAATGGATTTAATCCAAAGTTGATTAAAACTGAGTTAAATTTATTAAAAAAAATTGGAGCAAAAATAGATATTAACGAAAATGAAATTTTTATCAAAGGTCCAAAAAAAATTAAAAATATTCCATTAATAAAAACAAAAGAGTACGATGGCTTTCCAACTGATTTACAAGCTCAATTTATGGCACTCCTATGTAAAGCAAATGGTAAGTCAGTAATCTCAGAAAGTATTTTTGAAAATAGATTTATGCATGTAGCAGAATTAAGAAGACTAGGTGCAAAAATATTAGTAAAACAAAATAAAGCTACTGTTTTTGGTAGTACAAATTTCCAAGGTGCAGAGCTTATGTCTAGTGATTTGAGAGCTTCAGTTGCGCTAGTGTTGGCATCTTTAGTAGCCAATGGAATGACAACAATTAATAGAATATATCATCTAGACAGAGGTTATGAGAAAATTGAGAAAAAACTTGCTAAAATTGGTGTAAATATAAAACGTATATCAAAATGAATAAGCCGTTTTTAAAAAAAATAATTGCACAATCATCAGAGGACTTGCAGATAATTTCCGCGTGTTGTTCGGAAGGAAAAGTAAAAATAAGTAATGTAAAATATTTAGAAAAAAACAAAATTTTTTTATTATCGATAAATAGACTCACTAAAGAACGAGAAAATATAAAAAAAAAAATCAATAGTGTAATTAGATTTGAATATATAAACTCATCAAAGTCAAAAAATATAAATCAAAAAGATCAAAATCTGGAGCTTGAGCTTATGTCAATTGATTTACTTAAAAAAAATAATCTGTATGAAAT
>CABXTN010000037.1 GCA_902515185.1 uncultured Pelagibacteraceae bacterium
AATTGATCAAGCATCTAATGATTCAAATGAGCTTTATAATTTAATTTCGAGTATTATTATTAATAAAAATGATCTTAATCAGAAAATAGAATCTATGAAAAAAATAAGTTACGAAAACTCTTGGAATAATATAAACCAAAAAATAATTACTTTTATTAATGAAAATTGATTTAGCAAAATCTGAAATAATCCATTTTGTTGGTATAGGTGGAATTGGAATGAGTGGTTTAGCGCTAATTATGCAGGGCATGGGTTTCAAGATTCAAGGTTCAGACTTATCTATAAATAAAAATATTGAAAGATTAAAAAAAAATCGAATAAAGATAAGCATTGGACATAATAAAAAAAATATTAATAAAGCAACTGTTTTGGTTATTTCATCGGCAATAAAAAAAAATAATCCAGAGTTTTTAGCAGGCAAAAGTAAAAACTTACCTATATATAAAAGAGGTCAAATGTTGGGCCATATTGCTTCTCTAACAAAAAATATTACAGTGGTTGGGTCACATGGAAAAACAACCACAACATCACTAATTGCTTCCATATTTTCAAAAACTAGAATTGACCCTACAATTATAAATGGTGGTGTTTTAAATTCTTTTAATAATTCTGCAAGACTAGGAAACAGCAATTGGAGCATATTAGAGCTAGATGAGTCGGATGGAAGTTTCTTAGAAGTTGTACCAACATATTCAATCATTACAAATATTGATAGAGAACACATGGATTATTACAAAACTATGGAAAACTTAAAGGATTTATTTAAAAAGTTTTTAGAAAAAGTCCCATCTTTTGGAAAGTCTTTTATTTGCTTAGATGATAAAATTAATAAAGAAATAATTAAAAAATTAAAAATTAAAAATTATTATACATATGGGATTAATAATAACTCTAACTTTCAAATTACTAATATTATCCAAAATAAAAGTTTTTCAAAATTTAGCTTAAAAATTTTATTACCAGGTAAAAAAAAACATTTTATTAAAAATATTAAAATACCAATTTTGGGTATGCACAATATAAGGAATGCGACTGCGGCAATTGCTGTAGCGGTCACAATTGGAATATCAGCAAAAATAATTAAAATAAGCTTACTTAATTTTAAAGGAGTTCAAAGAAGATTTAATAAAATATTTTCTTTTAGAGGATCTGAGTTTTATGACGATTATGCTCATCACCCGAGTGAAATTAAAGAAGTGTTGAGAGGCGTTAGCACAGCTTATAAGAAGGAAAAAATTATTTGTATTTTCCAACCTCATAGAATTTCACGTTTAAGAGATTTAAAAAAGGATTTCACCTATGCATTTAAAGATGCTGATCAAGTAATTTTATGCCCTGTTTATTCTGCGGGAGAAAAAATGAGATTAGGATTCAATTATTATGATTTTGCAAAAAATCTTGCAAGAAATTCAAAAGTTGAATTATTTCTTGTAAAAGATAAAAATAATTTAGCAAAATTTATTAAACAAAATATACAAGGAAATGAAATTATTATAGGAATGGGCGCTGGTTCAATTTCTAATTGGATGAGAGAAATGCCTAATTTAATAAAATGAACATTAAAGAATTTCAAATTTTTTCCTCAAATATAAAAAGTAAATTGGAATTTGATTACAGTATTAAAAAATTAAATTGGTTTAATATTGGTGGAATAACAAAGGTTTTTTTTAAAGCAGATAGTTTAAATGATTTAATTTTATTTTTAAAAAAATTTGGAAAAGAAGAAAAAATTTTTATTTTAGGAGCTGGCTCAAATATTCTCTTTTCTGATAAAAAATTTGAAGGAGTTATTATTAAACTTGGAAAAAACTTTTCAAATATTTCTTTAATGCCAAACGATATTATCGTTGCAGGAAGTGCTGTCTCTGATAAAAAATTATCAGATTTTGCTATGGAAAATAGCATTGGAGGATTTGAGTTTTTATCATGTATACCTGGTTCAATAGGAGGAGGATTAAGAATTAATTCAGGGTGTTTTGGAAGGGAGTTTAAAGATATTTTAGTATCAGTACAAGTAATTGATAGAAATGGAATTATCAAAACAATTCCATCATCAAATATAAACTTTGGCTATAGATATAGTCCATTAGAAAAAGATTATATTTTTTTGAGTGCTTCATTTAAAGGTGAAAAAAAAAATAAAAAAGAAATTGAGAATAAAATTAATGATTTTAAAAAAGAAAAAGATAAAAGGCAACCAACCAAAGTTAAAACTGGAGGAAGTACGTTTAAAAATCCCATAGGACAAAGTAAATTAAAAGTTTGGGAATTGATTAAAAACTCTGTGTCTATAGACACAAGTTTTGGCGAGGCAGAAATATCAAAAAAACACTGTAATTTTTTTATAAACACTAATGAGGCAAAGTTTGAGGATATGAAAAAATTGATTAACTATGTAAAAAATGGTGTAAAGGAAAAAACCGGAGTAAAGCTTGAAACAGAGATAGAAATTATAGATTAAATGAAAAAAATATTAATACTTGGTGGTGGAATATCTAAAGAACGACAAATAAGTATTCAGACAGCAAAACAAGTAAATAGAGTATTAAAAAAAAAATTTAAAACAATAATTTGTGAACCAAATAATAAGCTATTAAAAAATATTAAAAAATTCAGACCAAATGTAATATTTAATGCCCTTCATGGAAGATTTGGAGAAGATGGGTTTATTCAAACAATTTTAGAAAATTTAAAAGTAAAATATACCCATTCGGGAGTATTACCTTCGTTCTTAGCGATGAATAAAATTCTATCAAAAGATATTTTTAAGAAAAATAAAATATTAACGCCCAATTTTATAAAGTATAATTTTGAAGATAAAAATTTAAAATCCATAAAATTAATCAAACAAATTCAAAAAAAACTAAAGTTTCCAGTTATAATAAAGCCTATTAATGAAGGTTCAAGTGTAGACGTATATATTTGTTCAGAAAAAAATATATTAAAAAATCTAAAAAAATTAAAAAAATATAACGAAATAATAATTGAAAAATATATTGGTGGAAGGGAGATCCAAGTAGCAATTCTAGGTAAAAAAAAATTGGGTGCAATTGAGTTAAAACCTAAAAGAAAATTTTATGATTACACAGCAAAGTATAATGTTAAGGCTAAAACAGAACATATCATCCCTGTAAAAATTGAAAAAAAATATTTGAATAAAGTTTTAGATATTGCCATGAGAGCCCATAAGTTATTAGGTTGTAAAGGTGTTACCAGATCAGATTTTAAATTTAGTAATAATAAATTTTATTTATTAGAGTTAAATACTCAGCCAGGTATGACAAAATTATCACTCGTTCCTGAGATAGCTGCATACCAAGGAATTTCTTTTTATCAATTATTAGAATGGATTGTAAAAGATGCATCAATCAATAGATAAATATAAAAAAATTTACTTATATATTTTTTTATTTATTTTTGTAACTTCAATTTTCAATTTAAATATTATGTTTTTTCTTAATAACATTTTTAAAGTTAAAATTATCGAACTAAATAAG
>CABXTN010000038.1 GCA_902515185.1 uncultured Pelagibacteraceae bacterium
TCATTATGTAATTTATCCAGTAAGACCAGATGGGTATTTAAATTTTATAGCGATAGTTAAATACAAGTTATCCATAGATGAAAAAAAAAATTATTCATTATTCAGTGAAAATTACTTTATAGAAAAAATTTTAGATAAAATTCCATTGATTATAAAAGAAAACTTAAAAAACCATGAAGGAGTAAAAATTTTTCCAGTTTTTATAAGTAAAAATTTTTATAAACCGCAAAATAACAATATTCATTTTATTGGAGATGCTTTCTTTGCATATCCACCCTCCTTTGCACAAGGTGCATCTCAATCGATAGAGGGAGCTTATGAATTATTCAAAAGTATTGAATCCAAAACAGAGAATAATTTTTATAGAAATAGGGTTAATAAAGCAAAAATGGTTAATAACAGATCGATGCTCAATCAAGTTATTTTTCATTTATCTAATCCTTTAATTGTTTTTTTTAGAAATATTTTATTAAAAAAACTAGTTAGAAATAAAATTTTTTTAGAGAGTTATTTGGGAAAAATATATAGAAATTAATTTTTAGATATTAACCTCTGTCTTAAATAGTCAATTGGTACTATGTTGCCGTTTAAACTATAGTGCCAATAGGTCCATCCATTACAGCTCTCTGCACCTAAAATTGTTGCAGCTACTTTGTGTATCGAACCCTCAGTTTGCTGACACTTTATACTGCCATCTGCCATAATTTTTGCACTTATTTTCTTCTTATTATCAAAAATATTCGAACCAGGTTTTATTATTCCTAACTCAACTAATGAACCAAAGGGTATTCTTGGTTTTGATCTATTATTTTTTAAAGTATCTAAATAATTATCCTCAATTGGTTTTGTATTTTTCAATCTCTCTTCAGCAGCTTTGAAATAGGTTTTTTCTTTTTCTATACCACAATATTTTCTGCCTAATTTTTTTGCAACTGTAGCCGTTGTTCCTGAACCTAAAAAAGGATCTAAAATAAAATCATTTTTATTAGAGGTTGCCAATAATATTCTATGCAACAGAGCCTCTGGTTTTTGTGTTGAGTGTATTTTTTTTCCATTTTTTTTTAATCTTTCAGAGCCATTACAAATTGGTAATTCCCAATTAGACCTCATTTGAAGGTCATCATTTAAACATTTTAGAGATTGATAATTAAAAGTATATTTGGATTTTTCTGATTTAGATGCCCAAATCAAAGTTTCATGAGCATTGGTAAAACGTGTCCCTCTAAAGTTTGGCATTGGATTTTTTTTATTCCAAATAACATCATTCAATATCCAAAAACCTAAGTTTTGGATTATATTACCAACTCTGAATATATTATGATAACTACCAATTACCCAAATAGCACCATTTTTTTTTAAAATTCTTTTACATTCATTTAGCCAAGTATATGTAAAGTCATCATATTTCTTGAAGCTTTCAAAATAATCCCACTCGTCATTAACTGCGCTGACTTTTGATCTGTCTGGTCTAGTTAAAGTACTTCTCAATTGTAAATTATAAGGTGGGTCTGCAAAAACAAGATCAAAGCTTTCATCTGGAATTTTTTTTAATTCCGTTAAGCTATCCCCGTTAATAATTTTATTTTTTAAATTATTATCAATCATTTTTTCAAGAACAATTAGACTCCAGCTAAGAGTCGCAGTCAACTTGTGATTGAACTATTTAGAGTCTTTTTGTAGGCGTGAATTTTTGAGACTCAATATGTTGTGTATGGGTTTGAACTTCTTTCTATGATATTTTGTTATCCCAAGTTTTTTTATAGCAGAAAGATGATATCTTGTTCCATAGCCTGAATTTTTTTCCCAGGAGTATCCAGTATTTTTCATTCCCATTTTTTTTAATAATCGATCACGTGATACTTTAGCAATTATTGAGGCCGCAGAAATTTCTGGAATTTTTTGATCTCCCTTAATTATATATTTGAGATTATAATTTTTCATTTTTGGAATTCTATTTCCATCAATCATAACAATTTTTGGTTTAATTTTTAATTTTTTAATAGCTCTTTTCATAGCTAATAAACTCGCATTCAGAATATTAAGCTTTTCAATTTCTTTTAATGATGCGGATGCTATAGACCATTTAGAATTTTCTTTAATATATTTTTCTAAATTTTCACGATTATTTCTTGATAGTTTTTTTGAGTCTTTAAGTTTTTTTTTATCAATATTATTATTCAAAATTACAGCTGCTGCAAATACTGGACCAACTAAACTTCCACGGCCAACTTCATCAACCCCAGCTAAAAATTTTATCATTTTAAAAACCAATATTTAATTCGTCTATTTTTTTTTTAATTTCTTTTAAGTCAGTCCAAGAATACTTCTTTTGATCTGGTTGTCGAAGAAGATATGCTGGATGGAATGTTACAATAGACAAATAAGTTTTTCCCTTAATGATTATATCTTTCCACTTTCCTCTTTCTTCAGAAATTTTATAATTATTTCCAACTAAAGATTGCATGGCCGTATTCCCCATAATTACTATTATCTTTGGATCAATTATAGAAATATGTTCATACAAAAATTTTGAGTATCTATTTATTTCTGAGGTAGTTGGTTTTCTATCATGGGGTGGCCTATAGTTTAAAACGTTTGTAATATAAACATTTTGCCTTTTAAGATTTATAGCCTCAAGCATTTTATTTAATAAAATACCCGCATCATTTACAAAAGGTTTTCCTATTTCATCTTCTTTTTGACCAGGGCTCTCTCCTATAACCATCAACTTACTATTAAAATTTCCATCATTAAAAACTAATTTATTTGCATTATTTTTTAACTCACAACCGTTGATTTCTGAAATTAGTTTTTTAAGGTTTTCTAGTTTTAATTTAATTTCTTTTGGTTGTAATGAGATTTTAAAGCGACTAATTGGTTTATTGCTAAATTCATAGTTTGAATCTATTGATTTTAAAAACTCATCATTTAATACTTGTT
>CABXTN010000039.1 GCA_902515185.1 uncultured Pelagibacteraceae bacterium
ATTTCTTCAGCTTGTTTTTTAGTTATAGATGCAACTATGTTTCGACCAGGTTCTTGTGAACCACCTTTAAGTTTTGCTGCTTCTTTAATAAAATGTGAAGCCGGTGGTGATTTAATAATAAAATCGAACTTTTTATCTTTATAAACAGTGATTACTACTGGCACTGGTTTGCCCATAAAATCTTTAGTTTTCTCATTAAAAGCTTTACAAAATTCCATTATATTAATTCCACGTTGACCCAAAGCTGGTCCCACAGGTGGTGCTGGATTAGCCTGTCCACCTTTAATTTGTAATTTTACGTAACCACTTATTTCTTTTTTAGCCATTAACTTACCTTTTCAACTTGATTATATTCTAGATCTACAGGTGTAGGTCTTCCAAAAATTGATACCGAAACTTTTAGTCTTGACTTATCTTCATCTATGTCTTCTACCATTCCACTAAATGACGCAAAGGGTCCGTCTATAACTTGAACCTTCTCTCCTACAGAATACTCTACACCACTTTGTGCTTGAGTTACTCCATCTTTTATTTGTCCTAGAATTTTTTCTATTTCTTTATCTGAAACAGGTGCTGGGATTCCTTTTGATCCTAAAAATCCACTAACTTTTTTAATGCCTTTGATCATATGATATATACTATTGTCCATTTCACTTTTAATCAAAACATAACCTGGGAAAAATTTTTTCTTTCTTTGAACTCTTTTTCCTCTTTTTACCTCGGTAATATCATGAGTAGGTACAACAATTTCTTCGAACTTTTCAGCAATTTTTGCTTTTTCAGCCTCTTCTTTAATTAATTGCGCAACCTTATTTTCAAAACTTGAATGAGATTGAACAATGTACCAATTTTTCATTAAATACTCACCTTAAGTACAAGTTCTAAAAAAAACTTTAAAATCTGATCTAATAAAAGAAAAAAAATTGCTGCTATAATAGCCATTGCAATAACCATTAGAGTTCCTTGCATTGTCTCTTTTCTTGTCGGCCAAGTAACTTTAAATGCTTCTTGTTTTACATCTTGTAAAAATTTTAAAGGGTTTTTCATATTTAATCCTTAAAGTTTGGCAGGAGCGGAGGGAATCGAACCCCCAACCTCCGGTTTTGGAGACCGGCGCTCTACCAATTGAGCTACACTCCTATTGGTAGCTTACTTAATAATTTTAGTTACTACTCCAGCTCCTACAGTTCTACCACCTTCACGAATAGCAAAGTTTAATTTTTCATTCATTGCAATAGGTGTTATTAATTTAACTTTAAATTTAGCATCATCTCCAGGCATAACCATTTCTGTTCCTGATGGAAGTTCAACTTCACCTGTAACATCTGTGGTTCTAAAATAAAACTGAGGTCTATACTTTGTAAAAAAAGGTGTATGTCTTCCACCCTCTTCTTTTTTTAATACATAAGCTTGTGCCTCAAATTCAGTATGTGGTGTTATAGATCCTGGTTTACAAAGAACTTGACCTCTTTCGACATCGGTTCTTTCTACTCCTCTTAAAAGAGCACCAATGTTATCTCCTGCTTCTCCAGTGTCTAAAATTTTTCTAAACATTTCAACACCTGTACAAACAGATTTTTTTGTGTCTTTAATTCCAACTATCTCTATTTCTTCACCAGTTTTCACTACACCTTGTTCTACTCTTCCAGTAACAACTGTTCCTCTTCCTGAAATTGAAAAAACATCTTCAACTGGCATTAAGAAAGGTTTGTCTTTCGGCCTATCTGGTTGTGGAATATGTTCATCTACAGCTTTCATTAATTCCATAATGGCATTTTTTCCAATCTCATCATCTTTACCTTCTACAGCAGCTAATGCTGAACCTTTAACGATTGGTGTTTTATCGCCTGGAAATTTGTAAGAAGTTAAAAGTTCTTTAATTTCTTCTTCTACAAGTTCAATCAGCTCTTTATCTTTAACTTGATCAACCTTATTTAAAAATACAACAATCGCTGGAACTCCAACTTGTCTTGCTAAAAGAATATGTTCTCTAGTTTGAGGCATTGGTCCATCAGCAGCATTTACAACTAAAATTGCTCCATCCATTTGGGCTGCACCTGTGATCATATTTTTTACATAATCGGCATGTCCTGGACAATCAACGTGAGCGTAATGTCTCTTTTCGGTTTCATATTCAACGTGTGCTGTTGATATTGTTATTCCTCTCTCTTTTTCTTCAGGAGCTTTATCAATTTGATCATAAGCTGTAAATTGAGCACCTCCAGTTTCTGATAATACTTTTGTAATAGCAGCAGTTAGAGTTGTTTTACCATGGTCTACATGACCTATTGTACCTATGTTACAATGTGGTTTATTCCTATTAAATTTTTCCTTCGACATTACTTTTTTATCCTCACTTTATATTTTAATTTTTTGGAGCGGGTAAAGGGAATCGAACCCTTACATCCAGCTTGGAAGGCTAGCGTTCTACCATTGAACTACACCCGCATAACCAAGTACTACACTCCAAGTTTTTAAATCTTTATTAAATGGTGGAGGGGGAAGGATTCGAACCTTCGAAGACCGAAGTCAACGGGTTTACAGCCCGCCCCATTTGACCGCTTTGGTACCCCTCCTAATCTAGTAGGGGAAGCGTCCCCTTGTTCAATAAAGCTTTAAACAACAAGCGTTTTATATATTTTTATTGTATAAATGCAATATCAGAATTATTAGCAAAACATGCAAAAATACGTATAAAACATGTCAT
>CABXTN010000040.1 GCA_902515185.1 uncultured Pelagibacteraceae bacterium
AAGAAAGCAAAGAGCTAGCAAAAAAGAATTGGAAAGGATCTGGCGACAGTTCTATTGATCAAATTTGGTTTGGAATTAAAGACAAAGTGGGCCCAACTGAATTTTTAGGTTATGAATTTGAAAGTGCTGAAGGAGTAATTCAAAGTATTTTAAAAAATAATGAAGAGATTAAAAACTTAGATGAGGGTGATGAAGGAATATTAATTTTAAATCAAACACCTTTTTATGGTGAATCGGGTGGACAAGTTGGAGATAGTGGAAAAATTACGTCAGGAGATAATTTATTTAAGGTTAGTGATGTACAAAAAAAACTTGGAAACTTATTTCTTCATTATGGTAAAATGGTTAAAGGAAGTTTAAACATAAATGAAAGTGTTGAGTTAAAAATTAATTTAGATCAAAGAAATAATGTTAGAGCATATCACTCAGCTACACACCTACTTCATGAATCGCTAAGAAGAACACTGGGAACTCATGTAATGCAAAAAGGATCACTAGTTGCACCAGATAGGCTTAGATTTGACTTTAGTCATATGAAACCAATATCTTCAGAGGAATTAAATAAAATAGATAATATTGTAAATGAAGTAGTTAATAAAAAATCTGAAGTAGTGACCAGAATTATGACACCCAAGGAAGGCATAGAACATGGTGCATTGGCACTTTTTGGAGAGAAATATGGCGACGAGGTTAGAGTAGTATTTATGGGAGAAGAAGGGAATAAATACTTTTCTACTGAGTTATGTGGAGGAACACACGTAAGAAATACTGAGGATGTTGGAAAATTTAAAATTATAAGCCAAACAGCAATAGCTTCAGGAGTTAGAAGAGTTGAAGCTTTAAGGGATAAACAGCTAGAAGATTTCCTTAAGAATAAAGAAAAACAATTAGATATAACAGCTCAAAAAGATGACGACACAATAAATGATTTAATTAAAGAAATAAAAAAACTTGGGGAAAAACCTATTACAAATTTAGAAGACAAAAAACAATTAATTAAAGATTTATCAAAACAACTTGATCAGTTAAGTGTGAATTCAATACTTTCTGATAAAACTAAAAATATTATAAAAGATGAAAAAATTAAAAATATTAATGTAAGACTTCAAAAAATTGAAAATCTTTCACCGAAGGAATTAAGAAAGTTAGTGGACAAAGGTAAAAAAGAACTTGGTGAAGGAATAGTTATAGTCTTTGCAAACAAAGATGATAAAGTTGGATTAGGAGTCGGTATTACCGAAAAATTAACAAAAAGCTATGATGCAGTTAAATTTGCAAAAATAGGTTCCGAGATAATTGGTGGAAAAGGCGGTGGTGGAAGGAAAGATTTTGCTCAAGCAGGTGGTCAAGATGCTAATAAAATAGATGAGGCTATAAAAAAATTAAAATCCTTAATTTAATTGTTTTTTTAAGTTTCCATCAATCTCATCTAAAAATTGATTGGTTGTTAAGAATTTTTGTGAAGATCCAACAAGTATTGCTAAGTCTTTTGTCATAGAACCACTTTCTACACAATTAACACATACCTGCTCTAAAACTTTTGAAAATTTAATTAACTCATTATTATTATCTAATTTTCCCCTATGAGCCAAACCTCTTGTCCAAGCAAAGATTGATGCTATAGGATTAGTTGAGGTTTCTTTTCCTTCTTGGTGCATTCTAAAATGTCTCGTTACAGTTCCGTGTGCAGCCTCAGCCTCCATCGTTTTACCATCTGGTGCTAATAAAACACTTGTCATTAATCCTAAAGATCCATAGCCTTGTGCCACAGTATCTGATTGAACATCTCCATCATAGTTTTTACATGCCCAAATATATTTTCCACTCCATTTCATTGCACATGCTACCATGTCATCAATTAATCTATGTTCGTAAGTAATTTTATTTTTTTTAAAATCGGATTTAAATTCATCCTCAAAAACTTTTTGAAAAATATCTTTGAACCTACCATCATATGTTTTTAAAATTGTATTTTTAGTTGATAAATAAACTGGCCAATTTTTTATTAATCCATAATTAAAACAAGACCTTGCAAAGTCTTCTATTGATTTATCAAGATTGTACATAGATAGAGCAATACCAGGTCCTGGAAAATTAAAAACTTCATATTTTTTTTCATCTTTTCCATTTTCTGATGTCCATTTAATTTCTAATTTCCCTTTTCCGGGAACTTGGAAGTCCGTGGCTCTGTACTGGTCACCGAAAGCATGACGTCCAATTATTAAAGGATCTGTCCAAGATGGAACAAGTTTAGGAATATTTTTACAAATAATAGGCTCTCTAAAAACAGTACCTCCTATAATATTTCTTATTGTTCCATTTGGGGATCGCCACATTTTTTTAAGACTAAATTCTTTAACTCTAGCTTCATCAGGAGTAATAGTAGCGCATTTAATACCAACACCATTTTTCTTTATAGCATTCGCGCAATCAACTGTGATTTGATCATTAGTATCATCCCGACTTTTCATACCTAAATCGTAATATTCAATTCCTAAATCTAAATATGGTAAAATGAGTTTCTTTTTGATGAAATCCCATATAATTCTAGTCATTTCATCACCATCTAACTCTACAATAGGATTTTTTACCTTAATTTTGCTCATTTTTTGTTGCTATCTTAATAATTGAATTTAAACATTTTATATACATATTAAATAAAAAATTATCAATTAAGGATTATGATAGACAAAGTATTTCCCAAGA
>CABXTN010000041.1 GCA_902515185.1 uncultured Pelagibacteraceae bacterium
TTTTCGTGATATAATGCATCAAACATTTCCATGGTAGCAGAACCAATTAAACCAAAAATATGTTTAACACCTTCTTTTCTAAGTGATCGAACAGCAGCCTGTCCTCCTGATAAGAGCTTATTAGATTTCTTCACGAAACTTTTTTTACTTCAGTATCGATATCATCTTTGAAGTGAGGCATAACTTTTTCAGTAAACAATTTTATGCTCTTCATACAGTCTTCATGTTTTACACCTGGAAAATTAGACCAGACTTGAAGATTTTGTAAGTTTAGTTCACTTTTTAACTCTTTAATTTTATCAATAACATATTCTGGAGTTCCAAAAAGCATATTACGCTTATGTAAGAAATCATAATTTAGTAAATCTAATTTACCTTTTGTGACTGGCAACTCTTCACCTGGATCCATATGATTTCCAAGACCTCTCCAATGACAGACCCATCTCATATAGTTTACCATATGTTCGCCGGCCTTTTCTTTTGCCTCTTCCATTGTATCTGCTACAAACATATCCCTAACTAAAGAAATTCCTTCACCCAGTGGTACGTTTCTTTTTTCAGCCTCAGATTTTGCATTTTTAAATGCTTCAAATTTAATTTTAAGTGCTTTTACAGTTGGTATCCACATAATGATATTTAGACCTTGTTGCGCAGCCCATTCAATAGATCTAATACCATCAACAACTTGATGAATAGGAGGGCAAGGTTTTTGATAAGGTTTTGGAAGGACACTAATATTTTCCATAACATTTGTTTCAAGATTTACCAACTCTTTATTTGGTGGACTCATATCATGTTGCCATACATAATTCGGCGCAGGATAAGTATAAAATTCACCCTTGTGATTAAAAAATTTTTCTTTCCAAGCTTTTTTTAAAATTGTTAAAGTTTCTTCAAACAATCTAAAATTTTTTGCTTGATCTTTCATATCTGCTTCTTTATTTAAATTAATTGCTTCTCTTCCATAAATTCCTCTTCCAATACCAATTTCAACTCGACCTTTTGACAGTTGATCTAATAAGGCTATATCTTCGGCCATTCTTATAGGATTGTGAAATGTTATTACGTTACAAGCTTGACCAATTCTAATATTTTTAGTTCTTGCAGCGGCATCGACCCCCATCATTAACGGGTTGGTAAGCGACTCCATTCCTTCATGATTAAAATGATGTTCAGTATACCAAATAGAGTTCCATTTATTCTTATCACAGTATTCTGTGATTTCTCTAGTTTCGTCTAATAGTTTATCGTATGGTTTATGTGTCCAATTAGTAGTATTGCAAAAATACCCAAATTTCATAATAGCCTCCTTTAAAATAAATTTAAAAGACGACCGATCCCACTTTCGTAATGTTTAAGGTACAAGACGACGAGTTATGTATCGTTTATAATAGATACTATATCATCTTTTTTAAATTCTGAGAATAGATTTTTAAGTGCTTGAATTTAATCAATTTAACTTTAATTTGACAAAAATAATGAGTAAAAAAATAGTTATAACTGGTGGCTTAGGTTATATAGGTACTGAGCTCTGTAAAATATACTCAGGCTATAGCTGGGATGATCAAATAACAGTAATTGACAAACGCTTTATTTCAGAGCGGGTAAATCAGCTAAGAAGCTGGAATATGAATTTTGTTCACGGTGATATTTTAGATAAAGAACTTGTTAATCAATATTGTCATGATGCAGACGTAGTACATCATCTTGCAGGAATAACAGCAGTTCCAAGGGTTAAAAGTGAAGCAAATGAGGAGAATGAAAAACAAATCGAACAAGTTGCAAAAGAAGGAACTCAAAATATTTTGGATGCGATAAGTGATAATTGTAAAATTTTAGTACCCTCTACACACGTTGTTTATGAGGGAATGAAGGATGTTAAAGAAGATATTTCAGAAAACGATAAGACGTGCCCAATTTTATCTTATGGAAAATCAAAAGATTTCAATGAAAAACAAATTAAGTCGTCAGGTAAAAATTTTATTATCCTAAGATTAGGGTCTGTTTATGGATATTCTACTGACACTGCAAGAATTGACATAATGACAAATCTTTTTTCTAAAATTACTTCACAAGATGGAACTTTGAAACTTTTTGCTGGAGGAAGACAAATCAAAAGTCTAGTACCACTCATTGATGTAGCTAGATGTTTTAAATTCATGGAAGAGCGCGAGGATATTTCTAATGAATTATTTAATTTAACTAAAGACAAAGTGACAGTGAAAGATGTTGCAGAAATATGTAAAAAATATAATCCTAAAATTTCAATAAAAGAAACAAATGAC
>CABXTN010000042.1 GCA_902515185.1 uncultured Pelagibacteraceae bacterium
TAGCCTTGGTAGTCATTAAAATTATTCTCTGATCATTCTTGGCATCAAGGAACTCACTTAAATTTCCATAAAATTTAATTTCTTTAATATCCATATAATCCATTACAACTCTTTTAAATCTTTTATCATTCAGCAAGAAACCACATGGTTCAATAATTTCAAGGCCAGCCCCCAAACAAGAGCAGGTTCTGATTATCGAAGCAGTATTTTGAGGTATATCTGGCTCATAAAGTGCTATTTTGAAGGTTGAAATGGGTTTATGTGTCATTGTATCAGTAGAAATTATTCATTTTTATATTATATGAAATCATATATTAGATAATCGTAACTATAATTATAAATGTCCGAAAAAAAAGTAAATAGAAGAGATTTTATATTTACAGCAACATATGCTGTGGGTGCTGTAGGTGTGGGCGCAACTGTTTGGCCATTGGTGGATCAAATGAACCCTGATGCCTCAGTAAAAGCTTTAGCTAGCACAGAAGTAGATGTGAGTTCAGTTGAACCAGGTAAAACGATAACTGTCTTATGGAGAGGAAAACCAGTGTTTATAAAAAGAAGAACTCAAGAAGAAATCGATCAAGCCAGAGCAGTTAAGATGGAGGATTTACCAGATCCTCAAAGAGATGAAGATAGAGCAAAAAATCCTGAGTGGTTAGTAATGTTAGGTGTTTGTACTCATCTTGGATGTGTACCATTGAATGATAAGGGTGATTATAATGGATGGTTTTGTCCATGTCATGGATCTCATTATGACACATCGGGAAGAATTCGAAAAGGACCTGCCCCAACAAATATGTCAATTCCAAATTATGAATTTTTAGATAGTGAAACTATTAAGATAGGATAACCAATTAATGAGCGACCATAATTATACTCCAAAATCAAAATTCGGTAAGTGGTTTAATGATAGACTTCCTTTACTTTCATTAGCAAACCATCTCACAGATTATCCAACACCAAAAAATTTAAATTATTGGTGGACCTTTGGAGGTATTTTAACTTTTTGTTTAATTACCCAAATAGTAACGGGGCTAACATTGGCTATGCACTATATTGCTCATGCTGATATGGCTTTTGATAGTGTTGAACATATTATGCGAGATGTCAACTATGGGTGGCTTATAAGATATATTCACTCTAATGGTGCATCAATGTTTTTTTTAGCAGTTTACATTCATATATTTAGATCTTTATTCTATGGATCTTATAAAGCTCCTAGAGAAATTATTTGGATACTTGGAATTATAATTTACCTATTAATGATGGCTGCAGCTTTTATGGGCTACGTTTTACCTTGGGGTCAAATGAGTTTTTGGGGAGCAACAGTTATAACGAACCTTTTTAGCGCTATACCATTAGTTGGAGAAGGAATTGTGACTTGGTTATGGGGAGGCTATTCTGTAGATAATCCTACTCTAACAAGATTTTTTACTTTACATTATTTAATTCCATTCTTAATTTTAGGTTTAGTTGTATTACATATTTGGGCATTACATGTTCCAGGAAATAACAATCCAGTTGGAATTGATATTAAAAAACCATCTAAAGATACAGTTCCATTTCATCCATACATTGTAATTAAAGACACATTTGCTTTACTAATGTTCATGATTATTTTTGCATTTTTTGTTTTTTATTCACCAAATGTATTAGGTCATGCAGATAATTACATTGAAGCAAACCCAATGGTTACCCCAGCCCATATTGTTCCAGAATGGTATCTGCTTCCTTTTTATGCAATTTTAAGATCTGTACCAGACAAGCTTTTAGGAGTTATAGCAATGTTATCTGCAATTTTAATATTAGCAGCTTTGCCATGGTTAGATACTTCCAAAATTAGATCTGCAGTTTTTAGACCATTGTATAGACAATTTTATTGGATTTTAGTTTTAGATGTTATAGTTCTAGGTTACGTTGGAGCAATGCCAGCAGAAGGTTTATATTTGTTAATTGCAAGAGTTGCTACAGCATATTATTTTGCACATTTTCTAATTATTCTTCCACTTTTAGGATTTAAAGAAAAGACATTACCCCTTCCATTTAGTATCTCAGAGCCTGTTTTAGGTGGCTCAGCTAATTTGTCTATGATAAAAAAAGAAAAAACCAAGGACTAAGGGTGAGAAAAATTTTACCAATTTTACTAACCATTTTTTTATCAATATCTATCCCTTTTAAAATTAACAGTGCAGAAAAGGTTGAATTAATGAAAACCAATT
>CABXTN010000043.1 GCA_902515185.1 uncultured Pelagibacteraceae bacterium
AATCACCCTAAAACTAGATAGATTTGTGTCTACCGGTTTAACTTTAATAGTTTCTGCAATTGAGTTTATTAATTTTATAAAATGATCTGTTTTGTAATTATCATGAGTGCCTTGAAGAAGTGCAGCAATCCTCTCTAAACCCATACCAGTATCCACAGAAGGTTTGGGTAAGTTAATTCTTTTTTGTTTTGAAATTTGCTCGTATTGCATAAAAACTAAATTCCAAATTTCAATGTATCTATCACCATCCTGGTCTTTAGTTCCTGGAAGGCCTCCTTTTAAATGGTCTCCATGGTCATAAAATATCTCTGAGCATGGTCCACATGGACCGGTCTCACCCATTGACCAAAAGTTATCAGATGTTGGAATTCTAATTATTCTACTATCATTAAAACCAGTAATTTTTTTCCACAAATTAAATGCTTCATCGTCTTCGCTATAAACTGTGAAATAAAGCTTATTTTTATCTATTCCAAAGTCTTTGGTGATTAAATCCCAAGCATAAAATATAGCTCTCTCTTTAAAATAGTCTCCAAATGAAAAATTACCTAACATTTCAAAAAATGTATGGTGTCTTGGAGTATAACCAACATTTTCTAAATCATTGTGCTTACCGCCTGCCCTCACACATTTTTGAGAAGTGGTAGCTCTTTTGTAATCTCTTTTTTCTAGTCCTGTAAAAACATTTTTAAACTGAACCATTCCTGAATTGGCAAACATTAAAGTTGGATCGTTATTAGGAACTAAGTTGCTAGACTCAACAATTTCATGATCATTTTTCTCAAAATATTTAAGAAAAGTTGTCCTTATTTCATTTAATGTTTTGTCAGCCATATTTTTAAAATACAGCTTTTTTATTTGAAGTCTAGGTTCTATAGGGAAAAAAGGCGCTTAAATTAAGCGCCTTTTACTAATTAAAGATGACTTTTAACTAATTCTTTTTTGGTGGAACTTTTTCTTCTTTAGTTTCCACTTTTGGGTCTTCTATTTGATCTTTTGCAGCTTTTTCTGGATCAAGTGGGTTTCCCTCAATTTTTTTTGAGATCACTCCAGCTTTTTCTCTTATTGCCATTTCAATCTCTGCTGCTACTTTAGGATTCTGTTCTAGGTAGAGTTTGGCGTTTTCTCTTCCTTGTCCAATTTTTTCACCTTTATAAGCATACCAAGCACCTGACTTTTCAACTATCTCAGCTTTTGCGCCAAGGTCTACTAATTCACCCACTTTGCTTATTCCTTTTCCATACATTAAGTCAAATTCTACAACTTTAAATGGTGGTGCTACCTTGTTTTTTACAACTTTAACCCTCGTTGAATTACCAATAATTTCATCTTTATCTTTAATGGCACCAATTCTTCTTATGTCCATTCTTACAGATGAATAAAATTTAAGAGCATTTCCACCTGATGTTGTTTCCGGGCTTCCAAACATAACACCTATTTTCATTCTGATTTGGTTAATAAAAATCATCATTGTGTTTGTGTTCGATATTGAGCTAGTTAATTTTCTCAAAGCCTGACTCATCAGTCTTGATTGAAGTCCTACATGGTGATCTCCCATTTCTCCTTCGATTTCAGCTCTTGGCGTTAATGCTGCAACTGAGTCAATAACTATTACAGAAATAGAGCCAGACTTAACAAGTGTATCTGCTATCTCTAGTGCTTGCTCACCAGCGTCTGGTTGAGAGATTAATAATTCTTCTGTGTTTACGCCTAATTTTTTTGCATATACTGGATCTAAAGCATGCTCTGCATCAACAAATGCACATATTCCACCAGCTTTTTGAGCTTCAGCAACTACTTGTAAAGCTAAAGTTGTTTTTCCAGAAGATTCTGGACCGTAAACTTCTACAATTCTTCCTTTTGGCAGTCCGCCAATACCTAATGCCAAATCTAAGCTTAGAGAACCTGTGGAAACAGACTCTATATCCATAGCTCTTCTCTGGCCAAGCTTCATTACAGAGCCTTTCCCAAAGTTATCTGTAATTTGACTGATAGCTGCGTCTAATGCCTTATTTTTTTCTTTATTTTCCAAATCTTTATCTTTTGTGGATTTCACCACTTTTAAGT
>CABXTN010000044.1 GCA_902515185.1 uncultured Pelagibacteraceae bacterium
TTCTAATTTATTCTTTTTCATTGATGGATAATTACCTACATAATAACCATAAAAATGAACATACTCTACATTTTGAAAGTCTTTTATTTTAAAACTATATTTACCCCTCAAATAAGGTTGTCTCAACTGGTTACCCCCACCAGCGTTTCCTCTTCTGAATTCTATATTATTTCTCTTTAAGTATTTTTCGAACTTATTTCGATACAAAATATTTTTTTTCTTTAAAATAATTGGAAATGCATAATTAGAATATCCAATTTTATCAAAATTTGTATAATATTTTGATTTATCAATCTTTCCTAAAAAATATTTGAAGTTTTTATTTCTTAATATAATATTTTTATTAAGATTTTTAAGTTGATTTATTCCTAGTAATCCTCCAATTTCGTTATTTCTAAAATTAAATCCAATATTAGAAAAAATAAATTCATGATTTAAATCTTTATATTTTTTTAAATAGTATTTTTTAGTTTCTAAAAAACTACTTTCTCTAACTAATCCATGGCCTTTCATAACCTTACATAAATCATAAAATTTTTTGTCATTTGTCGAAATCATTCCGCCTTCAATAGTTGTCATATGATGTGCATAATAAAATGAGAAATTACTTGCTAATCCAAAAGTTCCGCATTTCTTATTACCAAACTTCGCACCATGTGACTCGCATACGTCTTCGATTAAATATATTTTTTTTCTTTTTACCAAACCTAGAAGTTCTTTATTAATTGCATTAAAGCCCTGAACATGAGTAATGAAAATTGCAAGTGTATTAGTGTTCACCTTTTTTTTAATATCTTCAATACTCATTGATAAATTTTTTAAATCTATATCTACGAACTTTGGGATAAAGCCATTACAAATTACAGAAACAATATCTGAGTTCCATGCTAAAGTTGGAACTATTATTTCTTTTCTTTTATCTTTTTTTATAAAATTTTTTAAAGCTGCAATAGTTAAAAAATTTGCACTTGAACCTGAGTTAACAAATACACTATATTTTACTCCTAACCATTTTGACCAAAGCTTCTCAAAATTTGAGCAATTTTTTCCAGCAGTTAATTTTGGATTTTTTTTTAAAAAGTTAATGAGAATATTAATATCATTTTCCGAAATATTATTGTACATCAAAGGAAATGATTTTGAACTATTCTTCATAATTTAATAGAGTTATATTATAGTTTATAACATTGGCAATTAAAAATTATATAATTCAAATTGCATAAAACTTATTATGAAAAAATTTTCTATTCTTATACCAAGCAGAAAAAGAGTTGAATTACTAAAAGAGACACTTTTAAGTATAGAAACTCAAACCAGTAACAAAAATCAAATTGAAATAATATTTGGAATTGACATAGATGATTTAGATACAAAAAAATTTTTAAACGAATATAAAAAAGAATCAAATATCGATATCGTTGTAAATATAATGGAAAGAGGTAAGGGTTATCAAGATGCACCTAATAGATTAAAAAATATGATTTCAAAGTCTAGTGGAGAATATTTGATACACTTCGCTGATGATATGAAAATTAATACAAAACATTGGGATAGTATTTTAATAGATAAAATTGAGACACTTCCAATGGATAAAATTTATTTATTATATCCCGCTCATAATCAAAAAAATTCGAATTGGCCTCTCGTGCAAATTATTTCTAAAAGATGGTTTGATTTTACGTCTAAGTTTACTAATTGTATTGAAAATGACACAGAATTACTAATCATTTCCATATTGCTAAATAGAAGCTTTAAAATTGAAAATATAAAAATTAATCATGCTCAAGAGAGGGACCAAACTTTTGAGGAGGGTAGAAAAATTATGTTAGTCGATAAAATAAAACCAAATAGCATTTTTTCTATTAAAGGTTTTTTTTCATCTTTAATGGATTTTCAAATTTTAAGAGATAATCTTAATAAAAAAACTAGTATAACAAAAAAAAGTAGCTTTAAATTATTGAAGTTTTATGTCCTTAATTTTATTAACCTATTTTATTATATCTATGTTATTAAAAAAGAAC
>CABXTN010000045.1 GCA_902515185.1 uncultured Pelagibacteraceae bacterium
CATTTACTTATTTAAATCCACATGTTTACTCAGATACAGTTTTTTTCTTAGGAAATTTATCTAAAAATTTTGAATTAGCAGACAAATACTCTTTTGGAATAGGGGCTTCAATTTCTTCTTTTCTATTTTTTTTTATACTTGGCTACTTGTCTAAATTTATGTCTTACTATTTGAAAAACTCTAGGGTCTGGAAAATTGTAAATTATTTTATAATTTTTTTTATGAGTGGAATAGCCTTATTTGTTTTGAGGGAGATAATTAATTTTTATTGATAAATCTAGCTTTTAGCTGACCATAATATCTCATTGGAAATTAAAAATTTACCATTAAATATATCTTATGAGTTTAGAAAATCATTTTATGCCAAGAAATTTAAGTGATAAGTTTGCACTTGGTTTCACTAAGTTTTTAAGATTTCTTGCTGATACTTTTTTTAAAAAAAGATATGGCCACAGAGCTGTTGTTCTTGAAACTGTTGCTGCTGTACCAGGCATGGTTGCTGGAATGTTACTTCACCTTAAATCTTTGAGAAAAATGCAAGATGATAAAGGATGGATAAAAATTTTATTAGATGAAGCCGAAAACGAAAGAATGCACCTAATGACTTTTATACATATTGCAAAACCAACTTTGATTGAAAGAATTATTATAATGATAGCTCAGTTCATTTTTATTATTACTTATGCGATAATTTTTATTGCATCACAAAGAACTGCTCATAGAATAGTTGGATATTTTGAGGAAGAGGCTGTTAGAAGTTATACAGAATATTTAAATGAGTTAGAAACAGGTAAAATTAAAAATATCCCTGCACCTGAAATTGCAATAAATTATTGGAACTTACCACTCAATGCAACTTTGAAAGATGTTGTAAAAGTTATAAGAGACGATGAGGCAGGGCATAGAGATGTAAACCATAGTTTTGCAGATGTAATCGATGCTAAAGTAAAACCTAAATCAGAGACAAAAACTGATAAAGAGCAAATTAAAGATACTCAAACATTGAAAGAAAATAATTAAAGGAGATTTATGAAGTTTGTAAAATTAACGATAATTTTTATACTTTTTAATACCGTATGCTTGGCTGATAAAAATATGAAAATTGGATCTAAAGGAAAGTTAAGTGAAGTTGATAGAATAATTGTAGTTAAAATGTATGATAATTATTACGAACCCAAATCTTTCAATATCAAAAAAGGAGAAACAATTAAATTCGAAGTAGTTAACGCAGGTGAACTTGTTCATGAATTTAATATTGCAAATGCAATGATGCATAAAAAACATCGTCCAGAAATGGAAAGAATGGTTGAAAATGAAATATTACTAGCTGATTCAATTGATAGAGAAAAAATGAAAAAGATGGCAAAAATGGATATAGCCATGGGTCACTCACACAGCAATAGTGTTTTATTAGCACCTAAAGAAAAAGGTGATCTAGTTTGGAAATTTGATAATGCAATGAACATTGAAATTGCATGTAATGTACCAGGACATTATCAAATAGGAATGATCGCTAAAGTACAGTTAGATTAAATATTTAATATTAGCTGTCCCTAATTGGAGTAACCGTATTTTCTAAGTCTTACGTCACCAGTTCTAGCATGAGCTTCCATACCTTCATATCTAGAAATTCTTGCTGCAGCAGCACCAACTTCTTTTGTAGATTCTTTAGTCATTCTTTGAAAACTTAATGTTTTAATAAATTTTCCAACAAATAATCCACCAGTGTATCGACCTGCGCCTTTTGTTGGTAAAATATGATTAGTTCCTGAACATTTATCACCATATGCAACAGTTGTTTCTTCTCCAATAAAGAGTGAACCATAATTTTTAAGTCTGTCATGAAACCATTTGAGATTTTTTGTTTGAACTTCTAAATGTTCTGGAGCATATTCGTCACTAATGGTAGCCATTTCTTCATCAGTGTCACATAAAATTACTTCACCATAATCTTTCCAAGCTGCCTCAGCACTAGCTCTTGGCATATCAGGTAATTTTGAAATTAATTCTGGA